>CAYLUX010000005.1:15779-22745 GCA_964386935.1 uncultured Janibacter sp. | reverse complement strand
TATGTCGCGTCCCCTCGTGGCGAAGGGGGAGTGGGCTCAGCGGCCGAGGATCGCGACGAGGAATCCCCCGTCGTCGGCGTAGGCCTCCAGTGCCCAGCCACCGAGGCGGACCTGCTCGCGCAGGCCGGCTGCGGCGGCGTCCGTGAAGAAGTCGGCGAAGTCGTAGCCGCGCTCCGAGCCGAAGCCGATGACCGCCCGGCCGCCCTCGTCCAGGTGCTCGGCGAAGCCGGCGAGCACGTCCCCACGGGTGCTCGGCGCGAGGAAGGTCATGACGTTGCCGGCGCAGACGATCAGGTCGAAGCGGCGACGCTGCCCGGAGTCATCCCGCAGGTCCAGCTCGGCGAGGTCCCCGACGTGCCAGTCCGGCCCGGGGTGGTCCTCCTCGGCAGCGGCGATGAGCTCGGGGTCGACGTCGACGCCGCTGACGCGGTGGCCGAGCTCGTGCAGCCGGCCACCGACCCGGCCGGGGCCGCACCCGGCGTCCAGGACACGGGCGCCGCGCGGGAGCATCGCATCGACCAGCCGGGCCTCGCCGTGCAGGTCGTCCCCCTTCGCCGCCATCTCGCGGAAGCGTTCGATGTACCAGCTCGAGTGGCTCGGGTCCTGCTCCACGATCTGCATCCACTGACTCTTCTCGGGCGCCATGACGACACGATACGAGCGCGGTTCGGAACTTGCCCCGCGGGTCCGCCTCGGGTTGGCTGAGCCCCATGAGTCAGCAGCCGCCGCCCGGACCGCCGCCACCGAACGGGCCACCCCCGGCCATGCCGCCGCCCCCCGGCGGGGCACCGATTCCCGGTGGACAGGTGCCCATGGGCGCCCCGTACGACGCCATCGAGGCGATCAAGTACGGGTGGCGGAAGTTCGCGGAGAACATCGTTCCCTTCATCGTCCTCGCGGGGATATCCCTCGTGTTGTCGTACATCTACCTCGTGCTGGTGTACGTCGTGCTCCCCGGCGGGCCGTTCGACTCGCCCTACACGACCTCGTCCAGCGAGCTCGCCTTCGGTACCCTCGCCCGCCTGGTTCTGGGCGTCCTGGCGTCGGTCGCGGGGTGGGTGCTGTCGGTCGCCATGGTCCGAGGTGCCCTCGACGTCGTCGACACCGGCAGTACCGACCTCGGCCAGATGTTCACCCGGATCCCCTGGCTGCAGGTCCTCCTGGCGGGGATCCTCGTGTACCTCGCCGTCATGGTGGGCACCGTCCTGTGCGTCATCCCCGGGCTCGTCGCCGGGTTCATGCTCGTCTTCACCCAGGTCGCGGTGCTCGAGGGGCAGGAGGCGATCGACGCGATGCGCTCCAGCTTCGAGCTGGCCAAGGACCGCCCCGGTGACGTGCTGATCTTCGTCCTCCTGGCCCTCGTGGTCGGCATCGTCGTGATCCTGTGCACCGGCGGACTCGCCTCGTTGGTCGTCGGCCCGGTCTACAGCATCGGGCTGATCTACACCTGGCGCGTCCTGCAGGGGCGGCCGGTCGCCGACTGACCGCGCTCAGGCACCCAGGTCCCAGCCACGGATGACGTGGCAGGCTCCCGACTCCCACCACGCGAGCTGCAGACGGTCGAGCACGCAGGTCACCGGGACGAGGTCGCCGAGCAGCTCCCGGGTGCTCGGCTCCGAGACCGTCTCGGAGACCGCGTCGAGGGTCAGGTGCGGTGGCGGCTCGGGGCCGAAGATCCCCTCGTAGGGGGTCAGCCCCGGGATGGCCGCGAGCACCGCCCGGGTCATCGCGCGTACCTGGTCATCCGGCTCGACGCGCAGATGGATGATCCCGTTGGGGAAGGTGTCCACCTCACCCAGACGGACCTCGAAGGGCGCTGTGGCCGAGGCGATCTCGGCCACAGCCGCCAGGTCCGCCGGGGTCGGGTCGGGGACGAAGGGGGCCAGCACCGTGACGTGCGCGTGGCCGAAGTCGGGATCCGCGGAGACGAAGCCCTCGTCGTAGTGGCGGGTGCGCTCGCGGACCCAGTCCTCCAGCGGCGGCACGGGCAGCTGGAGGACGGAGTGCATGTCCGGATCCTCTCGCGGCCGGCTTCTCGTGGGCGAGGGGCCATAGCGTGGGTGGCATGACCGAGGACCCGTGGCGCAGCGACGAACTCGACCTGGAGGGGTATCTGTCCCGGGTCGGGGTGGCCGCTCGGCCCCCTTCGACCACGGCGCTCGATGAGCTGTGTCGCGCGCACGTGCTGACCTTCTCCTTCGACAACCTCGACATCCTCCTCGGGCAGCACCCGGGCGTCGCGCTGGCGCAGGTGCAGGAGAAGTTCGTCGGTCGCGGCCGCGGCGGGTACTGCTTCGAGCACGCGACGCTCTTCGCCGCGGTGCTGCAGCGTCTCGGGTACGACGTGGACCGCCGACTGGGCCGGGTCGGCGGAGCGGACCACGCCCGCACGCACATGGTGCTCGTCGTGAAGGTCGAGGGCGGGCAGCGGGTCGTGGACGTCGGGATCGGACGCTCGCCGGCGGCCTCCATCCCCCTTCGCGACGGTGGCGCGGTGTCCGACGAGGGCTGGCGCCACCGGATCCGGCCGGGGCGGACCCGGGAGCCCTCCTGGGCGATCGAGCGGGCCACCAGCGAGGGGTGGCAGCTCATGCACGTCTTCGACGAGCTGCCGGTGCGTCCCGTCGATGTGGCCATGGGGCACCACTGGACGAGCACCCATCCGACCTCGCACTTCACGACGGGGCTCTCCTTCGGCCAGCGGCTGCCGAGAGAGCACGTGGGGATCTCGCTCGAGGGTGAGGGGCTCGCGGTGACCACCCGGAGGCCGGACGCACCCACGGAGCGCCGCGAGGTCCCGATGGCGAAGGGGGTGGCCCTCCTGCAGGAGCTGGGGAACCTCTCCGACGAGGAGGCCGCACGCCTGCCCGCCGCTCTCGCCGGCCTCGCGGGTGGCCGACCGTAATGTGGGCCCATGGGCACCCCTGAGCAGTCGACCCCGCCATCTGCCGGTCCCGGCCGCGCCCGGCAGGACGCGATCTACCGGCCCGGCGCGCTCGGTCTCACGCCGACCGTGCCCACCGATGTCACCGAGCTGGAGCACCGTGCCCGTCGGGCGATGAGCCGCAAGGCGTGGGCCTACGTGGCGGGCAGTGCGGGGACGGGCGCGACCGCCCGGGCCAACCGCGAGGCCTTCGACCGCTGGCGGGTCGTGCCCCGGATGCTGCACGCGACGACGGAGCGCGACCCGGGCACCCGGGTCCTCGACACCGAGATGCCGGCGCCGCTGCTGCTCGCGCCAGTGGGCGCGGCCGGGCTGGTCGCCGCCGAGGCGGACGTGCAGATCGCGCGCGGGGCGCACGCCAGCGGGATCCCCTACGTCTTCTCCAGCCAGGGCAGCTGCCCGATGGAGGCGACGGCGCGCGCGATGGCCGGGACCCCCTTCTGGTACCAGCTGTACTGGTCCACCGACGAGGAGCTCGTCGACTCGATGATCGCCCGGGCGGAGGCCGCCGGCGCAGAGGCGCTCGTCGTCACCCTCGACACGACGATGCTCGGCTGGCGCACCCAGGACCTCGACCTGGGCAGCCTCCCCTTCGCCCGCGGGCAGGGCATCGCGCAGTACACCTCCGACCCCCGGTTCATGGCGCTCGTCCGCGAGCGGCTGGCCGGCGGCACCGGCGGTGGCGACCTCGGCCTCGACCCGCGGCGACCGGTGCAGCTGGCCAAGGCGGCGAAGGGAGGCATCGCCACCCTGCTCACGATGGCCAAGGAGCACCCGGGACGGGTGCGGGCCAACCTGCGCTCGCCGGAGCCCCGCGCGGCGGTCGAGACCTTTCTGGACATCTACTCCAACCCGGGGCTGTCCTGGGAGCACATCGCCACGCTCACCCGGCGCACCTCGCTGCCGGTCGTGCTCAAGGGGGTCCTCCACGAGGACGATGCCCGCCGAGCCCTCGACGCCGGGGTCGACGCGATCGTCGTCTCCAACCACGGTGGGCGGCAGGTGGATCGGTCGATCGCGGCCCTGGATGCCCTCGTCCGGATCAGGGAGGCCGTCGGCCCGGAGCCGACCCTGCTCATGGACAGCGGGATCCGCACCGGCGCAGACCTCTTCGTCGCGCTGGCGCTCGGCGCCGATGCGTGCCTGCTCGGCCGGCCACACATCTACGGGCTCGCCCTCGACGGCGCGAAGGGGGTCAGCGCCGTCATCGACGGCGTCCTCGCGGAGCTGGACCTGATGATGGGGCTGGTGGGGGCCGCCTCGGTCGGGGACATCACGCGCGACCTGCTGGGCTGAGCGCACCCTCGTCCACACCCCGGCCGGGTGCCGGGGACTTCTCCACAAGTCTTGGTCGGTGCGGGTGCGCTGTCGGTGGTCGAACATATGATCGAAGCATGTCGACGATGACGCAGCTGCACGAGAGGTACGGGACCGCCTCCGGCCTGCGGGATGCGCTGCGGTCGCTGATTCGGGCGGCGGCTGGCGAGGAGGACTTCTGGCAGCTCGGCGACACCGAGGTGAGCGACGCGCTCGGGGACATCGGCCGGCTGCGCCAGCTGCTCGACGTCGCCGAGGTGGGCCTGGTGCGTGAGGGACTGACCCGAGGCCTGCCCGAGGAGTCGGCGTGGACCGTGCACGACTGGGTCACCCGGGCGGAGGGGCAGCACGCTCCGGACCCGGCGGTGCCCCACGTGGGCTCGGTGCTCCGGGTGGCCAAGGTGGGCACCGACCGGGCCGGTAGGTACGCGGGGGTGGCGGGTGAGGCCATGGGGGAGGTGCGGGAGGCCTTCGAGGCGGGTGACCTGCCGCTGGGCAAGGCGGACCAGCTGACCAAGTTCCACGGCCAGGTCGCCCCGGTCGCACAGGAGGAGGCGCTGGAGGGGACGCTGCGCGCCCTGCTCGACGGCGCTCGCGACGAGGTCGTCCGCTCCGGTCCGGAGGGCACGGTGACCGAGCGGGTGCGTGGGCTGACGCAGAAGCAGCTCGGGGCCGCCATCGCCCATGCCGGCCGGCTGCTGAAGCCGGAGAAGGAGCAGGAGGACGAGGACCGCAGGGCCAAGTCGGCCCGCTCGCTGACCAAGGGTCCCGGTCCCGTCGGGATGACCAGCTACAAGCTCGTCCTCGACGAGGAGGGCGCGGCGGTACTGGACGCCGCCCTGGCCGCCCTCTCCGGTCCGGTGAAGGGCCCAGAGGGTGAGCCCGATCCACGCCCCGCGAGGCAGCGACGCGCGGATGCGCTGCTCGAGCTCGTCCGTCGCGGGGTCTCCTCACCCGGTGAGGAGCCGAAGTGCGAGAAGGCCCAGATCATCATCACGATGGACCTCGACGACCTGCGCGAGCAGACGAACGCAGCCGGGGTGACCGCCACCGGTCAGGTGCTGGCCCCCTCGGTGGTCCGCCGGATGGCTTGCGACGCGGGGATCATCCCCGCCGTGCTCGGCTCGGAGGGTGAGGTGCTCGACCTCGGGAGGTCGGTCCGCTTCTTCACCCCGGGTCAACGAAGAGCCCTCTGGATGAGGGACCAGGGCTGCACCTATCCGGGGTGCACGATGCCCCCGCAGTGGTGCGACGCCCACCACGTCGCCTGGTGGTCCCGAGGCGGCGGGACGGACATCGACAACGCCGCACTGCTCTGCGAACGGCACCACACGGCGGTGCACACCCGCGATCTCACCGCGACGGTGACCGCGAAGGGCGTCACCTGGCAGACGTAGCCGCATGCCCCTTTGTGATTGCGGGGCATGGATACGGTGGGGGCCCGGTACCCGAACAGACGGAGTTCGCCATGGATGTCCTGATCACCCTCTTCGTCATCCTCGTCGTCCTGGTCGTGCTGGCCGGTCTCGCCTTCGGCGGCCTGCGGACCAGCATCTTCTTCACGGTCAAGACGCAGGAGAACGTCATCGTCGAGCGGTTCGGCAAGTTCAAGAAGGTCGCCAAGCCGGGCCTGAACATCAAGGTGCCATTCGTCGAGACGACGACGCGGCCGATCTCGCTGCGGGTCCGCCAGCTCGAAGTGAACATCGAGACCAAGACGAAGGACAACGTCTTCGTCACCATCCCGGTGGCCGTGCAGTACGTCATTGGCGAGGAGAACGTCGTCGATGCCTACTACAAGCTGGCCAACCCGGAGGAGCAGATCCGCTCCTACGTCTTCGACACCGTCCGGTCCTCGCTCTCGACGCTGACGCTGGACACCGCCTTCGAGTCCAAGGACGACATCGCCTCGTCGGTGGAGACCCGACTCTCGGCGTCGATGGCGCGTTACGGCTTCCAGATCGTCAACACCCTGGTCACGGACATCTCGCCGGACCAGCGGGTCCGGGACTCGATGAACTCCATCAACGCCGCCCAGCGCGACCGCGTCGCCGCCCAGTCGCTGGCGGAGGCGGACAAGATCAAGCGGGTCACCCAGGCGGAGGCCGAGGCGGACGCCCGCCGGCTGCAGGGTGAGGGCGTCGCCGCCCAGCGCAAGGCGATCGCGACGGGCATCGCCGAGCAGTACGAGATGCTCAAGAAGGCGGGCATCGAGGACACCGCCGAGCAGCTGCTGCTGATGAACCAGTACTTCGACACGATGGGCGAGGTCGCCCGCAACGGTCGGTCGAACGTCCTCTTCATGCCCTCGAACCCGGGCTCGCTCGGGGACTTCTTCCAGGAGATCCGCAGCTCGCTGATCTCCGCCCAGGAGGCGGACAAGGCGGCCGCCGCGAGCAGGATCCCCGACACCGAGGAATAGCAGCGAGCGACTCCGCCACCTCGTGGCGGAGTCGCTGCCCGGGTCTCAGTCCTCCGGCAGCCCGGCGAAGGTCTCCTTGGTTGCCTTGTACCAGCCGAGCGCCTTGCGAGGACGTCGCCAGCGCTTCTTCATGTCATCGCGGGCGGGCTGGTGGGCGGCGTCGCCGGCCTTCTCCATCTCCTTGAGGTGACGGTCCTGGGCGTTGATGACGTCGTCGGCGCTCTCGCCCCGGTGGGCGAGCTCGCACGGGCCGCCGAGCTGCTGGCAGGTCATGGTCTTCATG
>CAYLUX010000005.1:1694-15679 GCA_964386935.1 uncultured Janibacter sp. | reverse complement strand
CCGGTGGGCGAGCTCGCACGGGCCGCCGAGCTGCTGGCAGGTCATGGTCTTCATGATGGTTCCTCTCCGGTGGGTGCCTTCGTGGTGATGACGAGTGGGGGAGCGTGGATGTGACCGTCAGCGCCGTGTGTCCGGCCGGCGGTGCACGCGGGCCAGGATCTCGGGGTCGGCCCGGAAAGTGATGCCGTGGACGATCCCATCCTCGATGGCGAAGTCGAAGAGCACCCGCGCCTCGCCGCGGTGGAACCACGCGGAGCCTGGGCGCTCGCCGACGAGCACGGCGAGGGCGGCATGCGCGCTGCCGTTGAAGAATCCCGCGATCTCCCGGCGACCATCGATGCGTTCGGGGGTCCCGGTGGCCACGGCCGCCGCGTCGGCGGTGATCCCTGCGTCCGGCGCCAGCATCGACAGGAGGGACTCGAAGTCGCCCTCGCGGGCCGCGGCCATGAAGGCGTCGACGACCTCCCAGTCCCTCGGTGGCTGAGGTGCGACGGAGGAGCCTCGAAGCCCACGGACCTTGCCCCGGGCCCGCGAGGCCAGCTTTCGCGCGGCCGCGGGAGTCGTGTCGAGGATGGCGGCGATCGTGGCGAACTCGAAGCCAAAGCTGTCGTGGAGCACGAATGCCACCCGCTCGCTCGGGGTGAGCCGGTCGATGACCGCCTGGAGGGCGACCCCGACGGTGTCGGCCAGGACGACGTCCTCGGCGATGTCGGGGGAGGATTCGGGCGGCTCGATCTCGCTGTGCGGCACCGGGGTCCGTGACTTGAGGCGGTCCAGGCACAGGCGCGTGGTGACGGTCGTCAGCCACGCCGGGAGGGACTCGATCTCGGTGTCGGTGCCGTGCAGGCGCAGCCACGCCAGCTGCACGACGTCCTCCGCCTCGGCGTGGTCACCGAGGATGCGCGTGGCGAGCCCGACGAGCCGTGGCCGCTCCGCCTCGAAGGCCGGCGTTTGCTCGCCGTCAGGCGTCCCGTCGTCGGCATGGTCGTGCGTGGGATGCATCGTGCTCTCCTCGCGTTCGTGGTCGTTGCCCTGATGACGACCGGGGCCCTGCACATGTGACCGGGTGTCCCGAGGTGGTCAGCGCCGCCCGTAGCGACGGTGCACCGCCTGCTTGCTCACTCCCAGGGCGGAGGCGATGGCCTGCCACGAGTAGCCCTGGGCCCGGGCGCGCCTGACCTGTGTGTCCTCGGCGCGGGCGAGCTCTCGCCGGGCCTGCGTGAGTCGGGACAACTCGGCGATCGGCTCGTCGGGGCCGTCGGTGTCCACAGCGGTACGAGTGCTCATGCGTCAATTATTGTTGACGCATGACGGAGAGTCAACACATGTTGACATACGGCAAGAGCCCCACTATCTGAGGGTGACGATGACCGGAAGATGGTCCGAGAGTTGGGTCTTGGCCGCGTGCGCGTCGCTGGTGGCGACGCCGTCGGAGACGAAGATGTGGTCGATCTCGTGCACTGGGCCGTCGGCGGGCGAAGTGGGCAGCGGGCGCGCCGGAGCCAGGGCGTCGCGCAGGCCAGCTGCGAGGAGTGCCTCCCACGACGGGTCGCCCGGCTCGAGGTTGAAGTCGCCCCCGAGAATGATCGGCTCGCCTGAGCCTGGGTCCCGGATGAGGTCGGCGATGTCCTTGGCCTGGGCCAGGGACCCGTCCTCGTCGCTTCCTGCCCCCTGAGGCTGAATGTGAGTCGAGGCGACCTCGTAGTCCTGATCGCCATGCGAAACCGTCATCGTGAGTACCTGTGCGCCGGTGACGGCTCCGTGGGACGGCAGCGGGTGCGACTCGACGTCGGTGACCGGCAGCCTCGTCAGGACAGCGTCGCCCCATACCGGGTCGGCCGCGGGTCCGAAGTGCGCGTCGAGGTCAAGCAGTGAGGCGAGGACGGCCAGCTGGTCCTGCCCACCGTTGAGCAGCCACGCCCGGTCGATCTCGCTGAGCAGCACGACGTCGGGGTCCTGACTGGCGATCAGCTCGGCAACCTCACTCGGCCGGAAGGTGCCGTCCATGCCGTACCCCATCCGCAGGTTCCAAGCCACGACCGTGAAGCTCTCGTCCGATCCATCCGGCGCCGCCACTGAGGGGATGGTCACTTCGGGGCCGACCGCTGCGGCCGCTGCGGCCACGATGGCGACTGCGCCTGTCGCGACCAGTCGTGGCGCGCGGCGCCGTTCGGATCCCTGACCGGTAGAAGCAGACACAGGCGAAGGTGTGCCGAGAGTCGCGACCGCCGCCAGCACGAGCGCCACGACCACGAGCAGCCAGTCGGCGCGGTACCCCAGGTCGTAGCCTGCGTAGTAGGCGAAGAAGAGGATGATCCACAGCACCGCCCCGGCCGCAGCGGCTCCGATCGGCGTCCACCTACCCGCGCCCACAGGGCGATGCCCCAGCGCCTGCAGCAGCACCACCAGTGCCGGCAGTCCGGTCGCGTGGGCGAGCAGGGACCACGCCGATGCCTGCGCCGGCAACAGAGTTGCCGCCGTGCCGGCCACGAGCACGAGACCGGCGATCCCGGTCGCCAGCCGCCCGGGTGCGGCTGACCGCGCGATTGCCACGGCAACGACGGCCGCGGCCGCGACGACCACCGGACCCCAGGTCTCCGCGGCGACGGATGCCCGGGCGGGGCTGGCCGCCCACACGCCGACAAGCAGGTACGACGGCAGGAGCACGACGGCCAGGCCGCGTGGTGCGGGAGTCTCGCTCCCCCTTCGGCCGTAGGTGGTCAACGCCACCGCCACCAACCCCGCCTGCACGCTCAGCAGCGACCAGCCCCAGACGTCGTTGCGCCACACCGCTGCCCACGTGCCGAGCGCGGCATGGGTGACGGCCGCAATGGCCAGACCCACGGTGTACGCCCTGACGAGCCCGTCGCCGAGGCGCCGGGTGGCCAAGCAGGTCCAACCAATCGCGCAGGCGGTACCGAGCGATCCCCACCACAGCTGCGCCGTCCCGCCGCCCACGAACTGCAGGGCGACCCGACAGGTGAGCGCTCCGACGAGGACCACCGCGAGCACGACACCGTCGGGCACGGGAGTCAGTGCGGCGACAAGGAGGGGGAGGGTGCCGACCAGCACCACCGCGAAGGCGAAGCCACCCATCAGCTCGGCCGGAGTCGACGCGGCCTGACCGAAGATCGTGATCAGCGACGGCGTCCACACCCGCAACAAGTCGATGAGCAGCCAGAACCCGACACCTCCGGCCAATGCGTGTATCGCTCCGCGCATGGGTGCCATCCTGCCGGACCCGGCCGACCAGCGGTTGCGGACGAAGGGGGATGGGGAGCAGGCGCTGGACCTCGGGCTCGTCGACCTCGTCTCCGAGGGCGATCTGCAGGAGGGGGCGGATTCCTTCTTCGAGCGCCGGTCTCCCACCTGTCCGGACCCGGAGGGGCCACCCGCTATCGCCCGTCGGCGATGACCTTGGCGATGTTGCGCTCGGCCAGGGCGGTGATGGTCAGCGAGGGGTTGACCGTCCCCGTGCTGCCGGGGATCGCCGCGCCATCCATGACGTAGAGGCCGGGGTGGCCCTTGACCCGGCCGTGGGAGTCGGTGGCCTGCCCGAGCACCGCGCCGCCGAGCGGGTGCGCGGTGAAGCTCGTCCCGACGTCGGGGATGTCGAGGACCGGCACCCCGGTCCCGACGCCGTTGGCGTCGGCGACCTTTTCCTGCATGGCGCGCAGCGCGTCCTCGGCCCCCTTGTTGCCGTCTCGCGGCCAGTCGAGGATGACGCCGTCCTTGGCGGCGCTGTAGACGAAGCGCGCTCGGGCCGGGTCCATCGCCATGCCGAGCGAGCCGAGGATGCCGGCGTTGACCTGGAGTCCCAGCGTGTACCAGCTCTCCATCCGCGCGGGGATGTCGCCGGTGCGGTCGATGATCGTCGACGCGGAGGGCGAGCCCTGGGACAGCCCCTGCGAGATGTTCAGGAACTGGGTCATCGCCGCGTCGCCGTTGGTGCCGAAGCCCTCGCCGACGGAGTCGTCGAGACGGGAGAGCGTGCCCTCCGCCCGGGCGCGCACGAGCAGCTCGGAGGTGCCGACGCTCCCGGCGCCGAGGACGAGCCGGTCGCAGGTGACGGTCCGCTCCTGCTGGACCTGACCCGTGGGGTCGACCACGCGCAGGTCGACGGTGTAGCGGCCCTGACGGTCCTGGCCGATGCGGTCGACGACGTGCCAGTGGTGGACGGTGACCCTGCCCGTTGCCTCGGCCCTCGGCAGGTAGTTGAGGGTGAGGTCCCACTTGGCGCCGTTGGCGTTGCCGTAGTTGCTCTCACCGATCGTCGCCGAGCGACGCGAGCGACCCTGCAGCTCGTTGCGCACCACGCCCCAGTCCCAGATGCCATCGAGCCGCTCGATCTCGTAGCCGGCGGTGCGGGCGTGCTTGTCCCACAGCCGGGAGTGGCCGAAGGGGGGAGCCTGGTAGATGTCGTCGGGCATCGGCGAGGCCTTGAGCATCGCGCGGGCCCTGGGGTACCAGGTCTGGTGCATCTCGCGCTGGCTGACGGTGTTGCCGAAGAGGTGCTCGAAGTACTCCTTGGGCGGCTCGAGGAGCACCCCGGTGAAGACGATGGAGCCGCCGCCGACTGCGGCTCCGCGCCACACCCGCAGGTTCTCGTAGATGGTGTCGTCGAGGACCCCGCCGAACTTGTCGACGGGGTGCGCGATCCCGATCAGGTCCTTGATGCTGCGCTTGTGCCAGACGCCTCGACCGTCGAGGAGGGTGTCGGTTGCGTGGATCCGGCGCCACGGGTCGCGTGGCCAGCGTGAGCCGCGCTCGAGCATCGCGACGCGGGCTCCGGCCCGGCCCAGACGCAGCGCACTGACGCTGGCCCCGAAGCCGGTCCCGATGACGATGACCTCGGTGTGCGAGTCGACCTGCCGGGGTGGCTCGAAGATCTCGGGGACGGCGGCCTTGTGGGCCTTCGCGGCCGCGAGGTCGGCGGGCGTCAGCGCACCCGTGGAGTCGAGCGCGTCCAGCGGATCCGTGAGGTCCGGGATCGGCACGCTCGGTAGGGAGAGGGCCTGGGCGCTGCCGGGCATCGCGGCGAGGGCGGCGGCGCCACTGGCGCCGGCGAGCAGAGAGCGACGACTGGGGTGCATGACTGGGGACCTCCCGAGCGGCACAGGGGCTCCCGCAGCACCGCCATGGGTGTACAAGTGACCCGAGAGTAACCGCTGGGGCCCGACCTTGCTCGCGGAGTAGGACCACGGTCAGGCAGCGTGCTCGACCTCAGGTCTGCTCCCGCAGGTACCGCCCAAAATGAGGCACGGTGAAGGCGATCCGCCCGCGCTCACCGGAGTAGATCAGTCCCTTCTTCAGCAGGGCGTCCCGCGCGGGGGAGAGCGACTGCGGCTTCTTGCCGAGCAGCTTCGCGACGTCGGCGGTCGCGACGGACTCGATGTCGTCGAGCTCGTCCTCCCCCTTCGCCGCAATGTCGGCCGCCACGTCGGCCATCGCCCGCAGGTACTCCCGCTCGCCGGGGGTCGCTCGCTCGTAGCGGGAGCCGAAGAAGCCCACCGCGAGCTCCGACTCCGCCTCGGGGGAGGCGACCCGCACGTCCTCGGCCCGGATCGGTGACTCCGGCGCCTGGTCCCACACCGCCTTGCCGTAGGCCTGGATGAAGTACGGGTAGCCGCCGGTCGCGAAGTAGAGCGCGTCCAGGGCCTCCTGCTCGTACTTGGCGTCCTCCTCCTCCGCGGGGGTGATGAGCGCACGGTCGGCCTCCTCGCGGGCGAGACGGTCGATCCGCTGGTACCGGAAGAGCCGCTCGCTGTAGGACTTGCTCGCCGACAGCACCGCCGGCAGGTGCGGCAGGCCAGCTCCGACGACGATGAGGGGGAGCCCGTTCTGGCTCATCTCGTGGCAGGCGGCGCAGATCGCGGAGACGTCGTCGGGCTCGAGATCCTGCATCTCGTCGATGAAGATCGCCACCCCACGGCCGAGGTCGGCGGCCAGCCCGCCCACGTCGGTGAAGAGCTCGACGAGGTCGATCTCGATGTCCCCGGAGTCGGCGCGGCCCTTGACCGCCGGTGCGTCGATGCCGGGGTTCCACACCTCGCGCAGCTTGGTGCCCGGCTTGGCGTCGCGCTGGGCGAAGGACTTGATCACCCCGAGGACGTGCTCGACCTCCTCCTCCTGCGTGTGCCCGAGCTCGCGGACCGCCTGGTGCAGCGCGCTGGACAGCGGCCGGCGCAGCCCCTGGTCCGGGCGCGCCTCGAGCTTGCCGGTGCCCCACTTCTCACGCACCGCCGCGGAGCGCAGCTGGTTCAGCAGCACGGTCTTGCCGACCCCCCGCAGGCCGGTGAGGATCAGCGAACGCTCCGGCCGCCCGCCGACGATCCGCTTGAGCACGACGTCGAAGCGCTTCAGCTGCTCATCGCGTCCGGCCAGCTCGGGAGGGCGCTGCCCGGCACCGGGGGCGTAGGGGTTGGTGATCGGATCCACGATGCGACCGTATCCGGCTGTATAGGCGAAGGGGGATATATCCGCAGATTCGTGCATCGGCGTGTTCTCGATGCCATTCTCTAGACAACTATTGAAACGACGCGATACACACCCATCGACGGGGATCGAGGTCGTCGGTGCAAGACTGATCACATGCCTGCAGCCACCCCCTCCTCGTACTCCGTCACGATCCGACTGCACACCTCCCCGGACTACGCCGTCGTGGGCCGGGTGGCCACGACGATCGCCGAGAAGGGTGGGATCGTCACCGCCATCGACATCGCCGACTCCCGGCACGACCAGCTCACCGTCGACGTGACCTGCTCCGGCTTCAACGTCGAGCACACCGACGGGATCGTCGAGGCGGTCGACGCGATCGAAGGGGTCAAGGTCCACAAGGTCTCCGACCGCACCTTCCTCCTCCACCTCGGGGGCAAGATCGAGGTCCGCTCCAAGGTCGCGCTGAAGACCCGTGACGACCTGTCCATGGCGTACACCCCCGGTGTCGGTCGGGTCTCCTCCGCCATCGCGAAGAAGCCCGAGGACGCCCGGCGCCTCACGATCAAGGGCAACACCGTCGCCGTCGTCACGGACGGGTCGGCCGTGCTCGGCCTCGGCAACATCGGTCCCGAGGCCGCGATGCCCGTCATGGAGGGCAAGGCAGCCCTCTTCAAGCAGTTCGCGAACATCGACGCCTGGCCGATCGCGCTGGCCAGCCAGGACACCGACGAGATCGTGCGCGCCGTCGAGATGATCGCGCCCGGCTTCGGGGGCATCAACCTCGAGGACATCGCCGCCCCGCGCTGCTTCGAGATCGAGCGCCGGCTGCGCGAGAGCCTCGACATCCCGGTCTTCCACGACGACCAGCACGGCACGGCCATCGTCGTGCTCGCGGCGCTGCGCAACGCCCTTCGCGTCGTCGACAAGTGGCTCGAGGAGGCGCACGTCGTCGTCTCCGGCGGCGGCGCCGCCGGTTCGGCCATCGTCACCCTCCTGGTGGCTGCCGGCGCCAAGGACGTGGTCGTCTACGACCGCGAGGGACTGCTCTCCCGCGACGACGACTCCCTCTCCCCGCAGAAGGCCGAGCTGGCCGCCCGCACCAACCCGCGCAAGGTGCGTGGTGACCTCCCCGACGGGCTGGAGGGCGCGGACGTCTTCATCGGCGTCTCCGCCCCCGACATCCTCAAGGGCGAGTGGATCCGCGACCACATGAACGAGGACGCGATCGTCTTCGCCCTGGCCAACCCGGACCCGGAGATCGACCCGGGCGAGGCGGCGAAGTACGCCAAGGTCGTCGCCTCCGGCCGCAGCGACTACCCGAACCAGATCAACAACGTCCTCGCCTTCCCCGGCGTCTTCCGGGGGCTGTTGGACGCCGATGCCGAGAACGTCACGACCGAGATGCTCATCGCGGCCGCCGACGCCATCGCCGGGGTGGTCACCGATGAAGAGATCAACCCCAGCTACATCATCCCGAGCGTCTTCCACGCCGACGTCGCCGACGCGGTGGCCCTGGCCATCGCGGGGGACGGTGGCAAGTCCGCCGCCGGGACGACCGCGCCGATCCAGGTCGGCTCCCGCTCGACCGCGGCCCCCGTCGAGACCCAGAACATCCCGATCCGTTGAGCGCCCCACGCACCTACCGCAAGGACACCTCCGCCGCACCCCGCGGCTACTCCTCCTGGGAGGCAGCGGGTCTGGTGTGGCTCGGCGAGGCCGAGGCGGACGGGGGAGCCCGGATCGCCGAGGTCCTCGACGTCGACCTGGACCACATCGACCTGGTCCAGTACGACCCCGCACCGGGGAAGAACACCGACGCCGACGAGCTCGGCGCCGCGCTGGCGATCACCCACGCCGCGGGCGCCCCGGCCTTCGGGTCCCCACCCGCACGGTGGCCCGGGCACGGCTTCGTCGGGCCCGCGGAGTCGCCGATCCCGATGCCGCTGGAGCCGACGAGCACGTGGGGTGAGTTCTACGCCGAGCAGCGCATCCGCGACCTGCTGCGCACCGGCCGCTCCCTGGGGCTCTGGGAGGCGGAGAGCGACCTCTTCGACCGCGTCGCGGACCGGGTGGCCTCCGGCGAGTTCGACGACGGGCGCCCGCCCGCCCGGCTGCACGGCGACCTCTGGGCCGGCAACGTCCTCTGGACCAACGAGGGTGCGGTGCTCATCGACCCGGCGGCCCACGGCGGTCACGCCGAGACCGACCTGGCGATGCTGCTCCTCTTCCGCGCGCCGCACATCGCCCGCATCATCGCCGCGTACGACGAGGCGGCGCCCCTCTCCGACGGCTGGCAGGAGCGGGTCGCACTGCACCAGCTGCACCCGGTGATGCTGCACGCGGTCCTCTTCGGCGGTGGCTACGTCACCCAGGCCGTGGAGATGGCCCGGCGCTACGTCTGAGGGGCGCAGCCCCCTTCGACCTGCGGGGACCCGGCCACCGGCCTACCGTTGGGTAGCCGGTCGGCTGGCGACCGGCGGCCGAGACGAGGGAGTCCGCATGATCCGCCCGACCCGACGCCTGCTAGCCGCGTCCGCAGCAGTTGCGGCCACCGCCGTGATCGCCGGACCGGCCACCGCCGACGAGGCCCCGCCGCCGCAGCCGCAGATCACCGACTCACCCGCACCCCAGCTGCAGACCACGGCCGCGCTGACCGGCCCGTGGCAGCCGGACTTCACCCCCGCCTTCCTCTACAGCCTGGCCTACCCCAATGCCGAGCCGCAGGGGGTCAACGACTACTCCTGCGTCCCGACGGAGGGGACCGAGCCGGTCGTGCTCATCCACGGCACCTACGCCAACCAGTACGACTCCTTCGCGCGGATGGCGCCGGCCCTGGCCGAAGCCGGCCACTGCGTCTACTCCTTCAACTACGGCGTCGGCGGTGACTCGCTGATCGCGCAGGTGCCGGGGCGCTACGGGACGACCGGGCTGTCCGCCAATGCCGACGAGCTGGCCGACTTCGCCGCGACCGTGCGTGAGCGGACCGGGGCGAACGAGCTGGACATGGTCGGCTGGTCCCAGGGCGGGACCCTGATCAACGACTACGTCAAGGACGTCGGTGGTCAGTACGTGGACGACGCGGTGACCTTCGGCGCCACCCACCACGGCACCACTGCCTCCGGGTTGGGCACGCTCGCCCGCCAGGTCGCGGGGGAGGACGTCGTCGCTGGGGGCCTCGGGCAGGCCGGCGTCGACCAGATCCGGGGCTCGGACTACATGCGCGAGCTCAACGCGGAGGGCGACACCGTGCCCGGTGTTGACTACACCGTCGTCGGCACCCGCTACGACCTCGTGACCACCCCGTACGAGAGCACCTTCCTCGAGGAGGGACCCGGCGCGAGCGTGGACAACGTCACCCTGCAGGACGGCTGCGCCATCGACCGCAGCGGTCACCTGTCGATGATGTACAGCCCCCGCGCGATCGACATCGCCAAGCGCGCACTCGACCCGAACGACGAGGGCGACCTGCGGTGCAGGTTCAACTCCCGGTTGCCGTGACGGCCTGACCACCGGAGCGAAGGGGGGCAATCCCCACCCCCACTCGGGGGAGAGCGGGGCAGACGCGTGACCGTGGACGAACCTAGGTTTGTCCTGTGACCACGCAGACCCTCACTCCACCGCTGACCCGCCCGGGCCCGGCGCGACGCTGGCTCGACGGCTGGGGCAGCGTGCTGCTCCTCGTCACCGGCGTCATCACCGCCGCCGTGGCAGGGCTGCTCGTCAGCTTCGTCATCACCGCGGTGCTGCTCGTCTTCGCCGGCGGGCTCGGGCTGGTCCTGCTCGTCCCGGCGCTGTGGCTCTGCGGCCTCGTCGGCCACGCCGAGCGGCACCGCCTCGTCGGCCTCACCGGCCGCACGATCTACCCACCGGGGCGCTCGACGCACTCGTGGGCGTGGCGGCTGCTGCTCGACGAGCACAACTGGCGCAGCGTCTGCTACCTGACGCTGCACGCCTTCTGGGGCTTCGTCGCGGGGATGATCACGCTGCTCGTGCTCACCCAGAGCCTCGTGGTCCTCGCCCTGCCCGCCTACCTCGGGCGCCTCCCCGAGGAGGGGTTGTCCGTCTACGGGCTGACCCACATCGACGGGGCCGTCCCGCTCGCCATCACCTGGGCGGCCGCCCTCGTCGTGCTGCTGCTCCTGCCCGTCGGGGCACACCTGGCCACCGCCGTCGACGTCATGCTCGGCCGCTGGCTGCTCGGCCGGGACCAGCGCCGGGTCATGGAGCACCTCAGCGCCCGGGTGGACACCCTCACCGACTCCCGCCGCGAGGCGGTCGACTCGGTCGAGGCCGAGCGCCGCCGCATCGAGCGGGACCTGCACGACGGACCGCAGCAGCGGATGGTCGCCATCGCGATGACCCTCGGCATGGCCAGGGAGGCCGTCCACGAGGACCCCGAGGGCGCCGCCCGGCTGCTCGACGAAGCCCACCGGTCGGCCAAGGAGGCCATCGTCGAGATGCGTCACGTCGCCCGCGGCATCGTCCCGCCGATCCTCGCCGACCGTGGCCTGGAGGCGGCGCTCCCGGCGCTCGCGGCCCGCTCGACCGTGCCGGTCGCCGTCGACGTCACCGGCGTGGAGCGGGTGGACCCGACGACCGAGGCGATCGCCTACTTCGTCGTCAGCGAGGCACTGAACAACGTCGCCAAGCACTCCGGCGCCGAGCGCGCCGAGGTGCTCGTCACCCGTGAGGAGCAGACCCTCACCGTGGTCGTCACCGACGACGGTGGCGGTGGCGCAGACCCGGGCCGGGGCACCGGCCTGAACGGTCTACGCCAGCGCGTGGGCGCGGTCGACGGCACCTTCACTGTGGACTCCCCACCCGGTGGGCCCACGCGCCTGACCGCCACCATCCCCCTTCGCCCAGGACGGAGCCTGCGATGACCGACACGGACCAGCCCACGACCACGAGGGTCGTCCTCGCCGAGGACTCGGTGCTGCTGCGCGACGGCATCGTGCGCCTGCTCGGCACCGCGGGCTTCGACGTCGTCGCCGCCTGCCCGGACGGGGAGACCTTCCTCGCCGCGGTGGACGAGCACGACCCGGACCTCGTCGTCGTCGACGTGCGGATGCCCCCGACCTTCACCTCCGAGGGCATCGTCGCGGCGCTGCAGGTGCGCGAGAGCCACCCGGAGACGGCCGTCATGGTCCTCAGCCAGTACGTCGAGGAGCAGTACGCCACCGAGCTCGTCGCCTCCCGCACGAAGGGGGTCGGTTACCTCCTCAAGGACCGCGTGGCGGACACGAGCGACTTCGTCGCGGCGCTGCGGGAGGTGGCCTCCGGCGGAACGGTGCTCGACCCGGAGGTGGTCACCCAGCTGCTCACCAGGGCCCGCCACCAGGACCCGCTCGCCGCGCTCACCGCCCGGGAGCGGGAGGTGCTGGGTCTCATGGCGCAGGGCCGGACCAACTCCGCGATCGCCCGGGAGCTCTACGTCTCCGGCGGTGCCGTGGAGAAGCACGTGACCTCGATCTTCATCAAGCTCGACCTGCCGCCAGCGGACGGTGACCACCGCCGGGTGCTCGCCGTGCTGCGCTGGCTCGACCAGGGGGACTCATGACCACGACACCCGGGGCACCGACATCCGCGGAGCCGACCGACCCCGAGCTGCGGGAGCGCTACCGGCGCGACGCCGAGGCGCAGCGGGAGCGCCGCCGGTCCGCCCAGGCCGAGCGGGCCGCCGAGGTGGTCCCGACCCGCACCCCGAAGGGCCCGATCAGGGCGATGGCCGCGCTCCTGACGCTGCTGCTCGTCGCCGGCCTCGGTCTGACCATGCTCGGCCCGATGCTCAAGCACGAGGAGACGAGCTCGCGGGCGCTGCCGAAGGGAGTGAACGCACTGCGGGTCAACTCCGACGTCGGCCGGGTGCGGGTGCGTGCCGTGGAGCCGGGTGAGGAGCCGGGCGTGACCCGGACCGTGACCTCGGGCCTCCTTGACCCGGACGTGTCGGTGCGGACCTCGGGGCGCGAGGCGACGCTGCGCGCCGACTGCCCTGAACTGACCACGGGGGTCTGCCGCGTCGACTGGCTGGTGCTCGTCCCGAAGGACACGACCACCCGCATCGACCAGGGCGTCGGCGGGGTGAGCGTCAGTGGCTTGGCCGGTGACGTCGACGTCCGCAGCGGCGTGGGCAGCGTGAACCTCCGCGACCTCTCGGCCGACCGGGCCCGTGTCGATCTCGGCGTCGGGGACGTCGACATCGACATGGCGCAGCCGCCGCGCCGGGTGCTGGCGAACCTCGGGGTCGGCGACCTGACCATCCGGGTGCCGGGCAGGGTCCCCTACCGGGTGGACGCCAATGGGCAGGACGTTTCGAGCGGGGTGGAGCAGGACCCGCAGGCGCCTCACCGGATCGACGCCTCGACCGGTGTCGGCGGGCTGACGATCCGACCGCGCTGACCCGGCTCCGCCGGACCGGCCGTTGCTCGTGCCCGGTCAGGACGCCGGCTTCGCCTCGCAGGCGCCCTTGCCGAGGGAGCCCATCGTGTCCGTCACGCGCTCGTAGGTCTTCGGGTGCTGCTTCGGGGTCGCCTTCTCGATGACGTGGCCGTCCAGGTTGACCCGGGTGGGCTGGTAGGTGGCCTTCGAGCTGGTGACCTTGCCGTCCTTCTCGCGCAACGTGACCGTCGCGTAGAGCCCCTCCTGGGTCTCGGTCCGCAGTGAGGACGCGGTCTTCGGCGACTGGTTGGACAGGAAGTTGCCCATCCCGTAGAAGACGGTCTTGCCGTTGATCGTCTCGCAGGGCTGGACGACGTGCACGTGCGTGCCGAGGATGAGGTCGACGGCGTCGGACTCCAGGAGGGTGCGGGCCATCTCCCGCTGCTGCTGCGTGGGCTCGGTCTGGTACTCCATGCCCCAGTGCATGCTCACGACGACGAAGTCCGCACCGTCCTTCTTCGCCGTCCGCGCGTCGGAGAGGATGCCCTCGGTGCCGACCTTCGGCCAGAGGTTGTGACCGGTCGAGGGGGCCTCCGGCGGGACGGTCGTCGTCGGGCTGCCGTCGTTGTAGAGGGTGTAGGTGTAGGCGAGGTTGGCCACCGTGGCGTCACCGACCTCGTAGGTGGCGCGGCGCTGGTCGGGGGAGTCCTTGACCGCGGGCCCGGCGTAGCCGAGGTCGTTGTCGGTGAGGACCTTCCGGGTGTCGGCGAGGCCCTGCCGGCCGCGGTCCCAGGTGTGGTTGGAGGCGAAGTCGCACCCGTCGTAGCCGACCTTCGCCGCGGCGGTGGCCAGCTCGTGCGGGCTGTTGAAGACGAGCACCCCGTCCCGGGTGAGGTTCGTGTCGTCGGGGGAGAGCGGGGTCTCCATGTGGCACAGGGCCAGGTCCGCCGCGGAGATGTCCTTCCGGACGTTGGCGAACATCGGGACGAAGTCGTAGCCCTTCCCCTTGGCGTTCTCCTCCGCGCTCTCGATCACCGAGGCGTGGGCGAGCAGGTCACCGGATGCCGCGAGGGTCACCTGCGTGGTGCCCGGCGGGACGCTCGGCGAGTCCGAGGAGCCGGAGGAGTTCGACGACGTCGAGGAGGACCCGCTGCCGGACGCGTCCTTCG
>CAYLUX010000005.1:0-1594 GCA_964386935.1 uncultured Janibacter sp. | reverse complement strand
GAGCCGGAGGAGTTCGACGACGTCGAGGAGGACCCGCTGCCGGACGCGTCCTTCGACGGGTCGTCGCCCCCCGACGTGCTGCCGGCGCAGCCGGCCAGCAGCGTGAGGACGAGTGCGCTCCCTGCAATGCTTCCCCGATGCCATCCCATGTGCCGCACGCTACGCGCGGTGTGGCGCCGCCTCCCGCGCCGCCACGCCGGAGGGTCAGGAGTCGTCGACGAGCAGGACGATGAGGTTGCGCGGTCCGTGCACGCCCTCGACGCGCTCCAGCTCGATGTCGCTCGTCGCACTCGGACCGCTGATCCAGGTCAGTGGCTGGCGCCCCGCACCAGGCCGCAGTCGCGCCACGGACTCGGGGACGTCGGGGACGACCTGCTCCTCCCGCACCACGCACACGTGGGTGTCGGGCACGAGGGTGAGCGCCCGCCGCCCCTGGTCGGGAGCGTGGTCGAGCACGATGGTGCCGGTCGTGGCGATCCCCACGGCGGCGGCCGTGAGGACAGCGTCCGTGGCGTCCAGCTGCTCCGGGGTGAGCGAAGGGGTGTCCCTCCGGATCTCCAGCTCCTCGTCGAACCCGCCGGTCCAGTCCTGCGCCACTCCCTCGGGCACGAGCACCGAGCGGGCGCCCTGCTCTCGGAGGGCCCGCGCGATCCGCCCCGGGAGGTCGTCGCGGCGGACGCGGTGGACCTGTGCCTTGTAGTCGGCGACGTTCTCCACGAAGAGGTCGAGGGTCGCCGCCGTGGGTGCACCCTCTGGTGCGGTGAGCGGCTCGCGGGGGGCGGCCCCCTTCGCCACGGTGACGTCCGCGGTCGCCGCGCGGATCCGCCCGAGGATCTCCTCCTTGGCGCTCATCACTGCTCTCCCCTCTCGCGGGCCCACCACTGCCGGAAGGACTCCGTCGGCGGCGTGGGCAGGTCACGCGCGTTGGTCCAGGCGCCCAGGCCCGGGACGGAGCGGATGGTGCGGTCGCCGAGCAACTTGCCGGCGGTGTTCGCGGCCTTCTGCGCCAGCCCCAGGCGCTTGGGGTCGGAGAGCACCCATCCCGCGGCGGCCATGGCGGCCGACTCGGCACTCGGCTTGCCCTCCTGGGCGACCTGGCCGCGCAGCTGCACGAGCAGCTCGGGGATGTTGATCCGCACCGGGCAGACCTCGTAGCAGGCGCCACAGAGGCTGGAGGCGTACGGCAGCGACTTGTCGACCTCGCTGCCGGTGCCGCGCAGCTGCGGGTTGAGCACGGCGCCGATCGGGCCGGGGTAGACCGAGCCGTAGGCGTGGCCGCCGGTGCGCGCGTAGACGGGGCACACGTTCAGGCAGGCCGAGCAGCGGATGCACCGCAGCGCCTGTCGGCCGGTCCGGTCCCCGAGCACGTGGGTGCGGCCGTTGTCCAGGAGGACGACGTGCACCTCCTGCGGGCCGTCGTCCTCGTGGATCCCCGTCCACATCGAGGTGTAGGGGTTCATCCGCTCGCCGGTGCTCGAGCGCGGCAGCAGCTGGAGCATGGGGGAGAGGTCGTCCCACGTCGGCAGCACCTTCTCGATCCCGACCACCGAGATCAGCGTCTCCGGCAGCGTCAGTCACATCCGCCCGGTGCCCT
>CAYLUX010000004.1:0-53484 GCA_964386935.1 uncultured Janibacter sp. | reverse complement strand
CGGACATGGCCGCAGTCTATGTTCCGGCGAGGCGGCCGCCCGAACCGCCGCCTCCCGGCCCTCCGACCGCACGGCCGGCGGCCACCTCTCCTCCCCCGACGTGACTCGCGGGTACGACACCATCCTCGTGAGTCCCGATGACGACCACCTGCGGTATTCGGCAGTTGCACATCCCGCCGGACGCCGAGCGTGGTGCAGTACCCGCGGGTAACTCTCAGAGCACCGGGACGATCTCCCGGGTCCGCAGGACGAGGTCCCGGTCGACCTCCGCGACGAGGACGCCGTCGCCGCCTCCGAGCTGGTTGCGCAGCCCCCCGCCCGGGTCGGCGAGCAGGCTGCGGCCGATGCCGTAGGGGCCCTTCGTGGAGTCCTTCGTCCAGGACTGCCCGACGGCCAGCAGCCAGGCCTGGGCGTCGTGGGCCCGCGCGCGGGTGAGCAGGTCCCACTGGTCCGCCTTGCCGGGGCCGTCCCCCCAGGAGGCGGGAAGCACGACGAGCTCGGCCCCCCGGCGCCCGAGCGCGGTGAAGTGGTCACCGAAGCGCACGTCGTAGCAGGTGGCCAGCCCCACCCGCCAGCCGTCGAGGTCCACGGTGACGACCTGGTCCCCCGGCGCGACCGTCTCGGACTCGACGGAGTTGAAGGCGTCGTAGAGGTGGATCTTGCGGTAGCTCGTCTCCTGCACCCCGCCGCCGGTGACGAGCAGCGTGTTGTGCACCCGATGGCGCGTCCTGCCGTCCTCGGTCGTGACCTCGTCGGCGGGCGTGAACATCCCGACGACGAGGGTCACCCCGTGCTCCTCCGCGACCTGGCGCACCCCGTCGGCGAAGCGCCCGTCGAGGGGCTCGGCGATCGTGTCCAGCCTCCCGGCGAAGGAGGCCATCGCCGCCTCCGGGTGCACGACGAGCCGCGCCCCGGCCCGGGCGGCACGGGCGGTGAGCTGCTCGATCACCTCGAGGTTGGCGGCCGGGTCACCGGTGGCGCTCCACTGGCAGCCCGCCAGCCTCAGCGTCGACGCATGCTGGCTCATGCCGACTCACCCCCCGTCCCTGCGCCTCGTCGGGCCATGTCTTCCCGAGCAGCTGCGAGGACCTGCTCGTCGCGGCAGCCGGCGGCGAAGCCCTCGATCCGCGCGGTGATCTCCCGGCCGAGGAGCCACTGCCCGATGGGATGGGCGATGCGCTGCAACCAGCCGAGGCGCACGTCGTAGGTGTACTTCCACACCGCACGGGTGCCGTCGCCCTCGGCCCGGAAGCGCCACCCGCCGCCGAAGCGCGCGAAGAACCACGGCCCGCGCACCATCGTCATCCCCACGGAAGTCGGCGGCCGCCACGAAACGTACCGGCTGACCATGCTCGGCGAGAGGGGCCCCGCGAAGGAGGACCGGGTGAAGGTGCGCACCCCCACGCCCGGCTCCTCCGCCCCGTCGAGGAAGTGCTGCTCCCGGATGAAGGGATCCCAGCGCTTGCGCACGGCGCCCGTCGTCTGGGACACCGCGAAGGCGAGGTCCGGCGGGACCGAGACGTGCACGTCGGCGCTGACCTGGGGCATGGGACCACCATAGGCTGGCGTCCATGGCGAGCCTCTTCACGAAGATCATCAACGGCGAGATTCCCGGCCGGTTCGTGTGGTCGGATCAGACCTGCGTGGCCTTCCTGACCATCGAGCCCCTCACCGACGGGCACGCGATGGTCGTCCCGCGGGCGGAGATCGAGCAGTGGACCGACACCGACGAGGAGACCTGGGCCCACCTGCAGCGGGTCGCGATGATCATCGGTCGGGCCCAGCAGGCGGAGTGGGAGGCACCGCGCATCGGGATGCTGCTCGAGGGCTTCCTCGTGCCCCACCTGCACATCCACACCTGGCCGGCCTACTCCGCCGAGGACTTCGACCCGCACGCGACGATGCAGGACGTCCCGGACGAGCGCTTCGAGCAGGCGGCCGAGCGGCTGCGCTCCCGGCTGCGCGCCGACGGCCACGAGGCCAACGTCCCGGGCCCGGGGGCGCTGCCCGCATGATGTCGCGCGGCCAGAAGACCGCGATGTTCCTCGGCCTGGTCCTCGGTTTCACCGCTGCCCTCGTGCTCGGCGCCGTGCTCTTCGGCCGCTCGGGGCAGACCTGGGCGGCCCTCGGCTGGGTGGTCATCTGGGGCATCGCCATCGCGATCACCCTCGGCGGCCTCATCGGCTTCCGCCGGGAGACCGATCCCCGTCTGAGCGAAGGGGGTGCCTTCGTCGTCGTCGAGCCGCCCACCGCCCCCCTTCCTCCCGCGACCGACCGCAAGAACCCGTGGCCTGCGCAGTGGTTGGCCCCGGCCCTGGCGACGGCCTTCGAGGGCACGCCCTACGTCGTGCGCAGCGACGGGCACTCGATCCTCGTGCACGCCGACCTCGTCGACACCCGGTGGCAGCACGTGGCGACCCTGCACCGGTTGCGGCACACCTTCCTCGCCCGCTTCACCCCCACCGACAAGCCCGGGGTCATCCGGCGCACCGACGAGACCCGCAAGCTCGAAGGGAGCGCCGGAGTCACCCATCTCGGCGCCCAGACGTCCGTGGCGTCCGGGCGCCAGTGGGGCTACACGCGGCGAATCGAGTACGGGCTCGGCCTGGACGGCTTCAAGAAGAGGGTCGACTACGAGTTCTCGACGGGCGAGATCAACGAGCCGGTCGGCGAGATCATGAAGCGCGCGGGTTGGCGGCCCACCCTCGACGCGGAGAGCAAGGGGGCGTTGATCATCGGCGGCTTCGGGCTGTCGGCCGTCGTCGTGGTCCCGCTCGCCTTCCTCATCAGGTGGCTGATCTCCTGAGGGCCCACTCCTCGGGCCGGGGGTGACTCCCTTCGCCATGGGGTGTAGGCATGTGCCATGGCTACCACTGCATTCAAGGGCGACTCCGTCAACACCGCCGGCAACCTCCCGGCCACCGGCGCCGACGCTCCGGCGTTCGACCTCGTCGGCGACGGCCTGGCCGCGCTGACCTCGGGCGACGTCTCCGGGCGCGTCGTGCTCAACATCTTCCCGAGCATCGACACCGGCGTGTGCGCGGCGAGCGTGCGCAAGTTCAACGAGCTGGCCGCCGGTCTGGAGAACACCACCGTCATCAACGTCTCGAAGGACCTGCCCTTCGCACAGGCCCGCTTCTGCGGCGCCGAGGGCATCGAGAACGCCAAGGTCGGCTCGGCCTTCCGCTCCTCCTTCGGCGAGGACTACGGCGTGACCATGACCGACGGGCCCATGGAGGGCCTGCTCGCTCGCTCCGTCGTCGTCTACGACGAAGGGGGCAAGGTCATCCACTCCCAGCTCGTCCCCGAGATCACCCAGGAGCCGGACTACGACGCCGCGGTCAAGGCCCTCGGCTGATCGACGCAGACACCCCACAGCGACCTCGGCCCGGTGACCCTTCGGTCACCGGGCCGAGGTCTGTCATCCGGGCGTGGTCAGTTGCGCGTCAGCTCGACCATGCGCTGGTCGCGGGGATGCCCCCAGTCGCCGATGTAGCGGAAGGACCACGGGCTGAAGCTGGCCGCCCAGCGGATGTCCTCGCGGTAGTACCAGAAGACATTGCGCTCGGTGTAGTGGCCGCGCTCGGGGATGCCGTCGACGGGGAAGTCCTCCGCCTGCTCGTTGAAGGTGACGAAGAAGCGTCCACCCGTTCGCATCACCCGGGCGACCCGGGCCAGGCACAGACGGATGTGGTTCAGGGAGATGTGGGTGAAGACCGACTGCGCGATCGCCATGTCGAACTCGACGCCGAAGTCCGCGTCGAACCGGTCCGTGCTCCGCAGGTTCGCGACGGGCAGGCGCTCGCGCTGCTCGGCGGTCAGCTCGTGGTCGTAGCCGGCGACGACGAGTTCCGCGTTGACGTCGATGCCGTGGTAGTTCCCCGGCTCCAGGTGGTCGACGAGGTGGCGCCCGGCACGCAGGCTCCCGCAGCCCACGTCCAGGAACCGCTGCCCCGGCTCCAGCCCCTGCCCGACCAGGAAGTCACGTTGCAATCGACCGATGCGTTCCCAGCGCCCGCCCACGAAGTATCGGTGGCTCTGCCTGGCCACGGCACCAGCGCCGAACTTCTTGCCCGCGTAGTCGGGCTCGTCCTTGCCCGTGGCCTCGACCCGGGTCTCGATCTGCGTCATTGCTCGATCACTCACTCAATGGTCGGAGAAGTCCCACCACCCTAGGGGAGCCCCGCGACGCGGCCCTCACCCACAGTCCGGGCCGGCTCCGGGCACGAGTGCGCTCAGTGACGCCCGCCCTTGCGGTGTGGCTTCTTGTCGGGTCGCTTGCCCCGACCACGGTCCTCCCGCAGCTCGATGAGCTGGCCGGAGATCCGGGTCCGCCGCAGCTTCTCGGCCGTCCCCGGCGGGAGCGTCGCGGGCAGCTCGACGAGCGAGAAGTCGCCGCGGATGTCGATGTTGCCGAAGTCCTGCCGGTTCAGCCCGCCCTCGTTGGCCAGGGCACCGACGATCTGGCGTGGCTGGACCTTGTGCCGGCGCCCCACGGCGATCCGGTAGGTCGCGAAGTTGCCCAAGGAGCCGCGCGGGCCGCGGTCGGGCCGCCGGCCCCCTTCGCGCTGGCTCCGACGCTCGCCGCGCTCGCGGCGCGGAGGCTCGACCGGGTCCGGGTCCAGCAGCATCGGCTCGTCGCCCTGCAGGACGATCGCCAGGGCTGCGGCGACGTCGCCCTCCGGCACGTCGTACTCGCGCACGTAGTGCCCGATGACGTCGCGGAAGGTCTGCAGGTCCGAGGAGGCGAGGGCCTCGGTGATGCGCTCGTCGAGGCGCCCGAGGCGACTGGCGTTGATGTCCTCCGCGCTCGGCATCGGCATCTCGGCGAGCTTGGTGCGCGTGGCCTTCTCGATCGCCTTGAGCAGGCGCTTCTCGCGCGGGGTGACGAAGGAGATGGCGTCGCCGGACCGACCCGCCCGGCCGGTGCGACCGATCCGGTGGACGTAGGACTCGGTGTCGGTGGGGATGTCGTAGTTGACGACGTGGCTGATCCGCTCGACGTCGAGGCCGCGTGCCGCCACGTCGGTCGCGACGAGGATGTCGAGCCTGCCGGAGCGCAGCTGGGAGATCGTCCGCTCGCGCTGGGCCTGGGCGACGTCGCCGTTGATGGCGGCCGCGGAGAAGCCGCGCGCGCGCAGTCGTTCGGCGAGCATCTCGGTCTCGTTCTTCGTGCGGACGAAGACGATCATCGCCTCGAAGTTCTCCACCTCGAGGATCCGCGTGAGCGCCTCCACCTTGCGCGGGTAGGAGACGAAGAGGTAGCGCTGCGTGATGTTCGGCGCCGTGCGGGTCGTGCGCTCGACGGTGATCTCGAGGGGGTCGGTGAGGTACTTCGAGGAGATCCGCCGGATCTGTGCCGGCATCGTCGCGGAGAAGAGCGCGACCTGCTTCTCGTCCGGGGTCGCTGCGAGGATCGTCTCGACGTCCTCCGCGAAGCCCATCTTGAGCATCTCGTCCGCCTCGTCGAGCACGAGGAAGCGCAGCTGGGACAGGTCGAGGGTCCCCTTGTCGAGGTGGTCCATGATCCGCCCCGGCGTGCCGACGACGACGTGGACGCCGCGGCGCAGTGCGCTCAGCTGCACGCCATAACCTTGGCCGCCGTAGACCGGCAGCACCCGCACGCTCGGCATCCGCGCGGAGTAGCTCTCGATCGCCTCGCAGACCTGCAGGGCCAGCTCGCGGGTCGGGGCGAGGATGAGCGTCTGGGGGGTCTTCTGCCGCAGGTCGAGTCGGCTGAGGATCGGCAGCGCGAAGGCCGCGGTCTTGCCGGTGCCGGTCTGTGCGAGCCCGACGACGTGACGGCCCTCGAGCAGCGGGGGGATCGTCGCCGCCTGGATCGGCGAGGGCTGCTCGTAGCCGAGATCCTTCAGCGCACGCACGACCCGCTCCTCGAGGCCGAGGTCGGCGAAGGTCGGCTGGTCTGGCTCGGGGGTCGTGCTGTCGGTGCTCACACCCGAACGGTAGTCGAGTCCAGGGGGTCAGCGCCCCAGCACGAGGTCGACGGTCAGGTCGACGTGTCCGAGGTGCTGGTAGAGCTCCTCGATGACGTGCAGCAGGACGAAGCCCTGGGTGATGACCTCCGGCTCCCCCTCGTAGCGCTCCGCCGGGCCGCGGGGCACCTCCTCCGCGTCGAAGTCCGCCAGGTCCGCACGCCAGCGACGCAGCTGCGCGGCCACCCGCTCCTCCAGCTGCACGATCGTCCCGGTGGCGGTGAACTCCGAGGCGCGGTCACGGTTGACCTCACGGCCGGCGATGACCTCGCCACCCCAGTGCTCCATCACCCCGCAGCAGTGGGTGATGATCCCGAAGACGCTGTTGGCGCCCTCCACCTCCGGCAGTTGCGAGAGGGCCTCCTCCCCCGCGGCCTCCACCAGCTCGTCGGCCTTCGCGAGGAGGCGCACCAGCGCCGTCTCGACGTACCACTGCCCGGTGGCCAGGTCGATCCCGCTCATGCCTCGTCCCCCTTCGAGCCTCCGTCCTCCTCCTCGCCGAAGCCGGCCACGGTCCCCGTCGCCAGGAGCTCGTCGAACTGGTCCTCGGTGAGGATCGGGCGCCCGAGGTCGCGTGCCTTGGCCTCCTTGGAGCCGGCGTTGTCGCCGACGACGACCCAGTCGGTCTTCTTGCTCACCGAGCCGGAGGCCTTGCCGCCACGCTCGAGGATCGCCTCCTTCGCGGAGTCGCGCGAGTAGCGCTCGAGCGAGCCGGTGACGACGACGGTGACGCCCTCGAGGGTCAGGGCGATCGACTCGTCGCGCTCGTCCTCCATGCGCACCCCGTCGGCGGCCCACCGGTCGACGATCTGCCGGTGCCAGTCGCTGCCCTCGCCCTCGAACCAGTCCCGGACCGAGGCGGCGATCGTCGGCCCGACGCCCTCGACGTCGGCGAGCTCCTCCTCCGTGGCCTCGCGGACCGCCCGCAGCGAACCGAAGTGCTGGGCCAGCGCCCGAGCCGCCGTCGGCCCGACGTGTCGGATGGAGAGGGCGACGAGCACCCGCCACAGCGGCTGCTCCTTTGCCGCCTGCAGGTGCTCGAGCAGCTTGCGGCCGTTCTCGGAGAGGACCTGCCCGTCGTGGACCTCCTCCGGCGGGTCGGACTTCTTCGCCTTGCGCCGGTAGAGCGGCACCCGGAAGAGATCCTCCGCCGTGAGCGAGAAGAGCGTCGACTCGTCGGTGATGACGCCGGCGTCGAGCAGCCCGACGACGCCCTCCCAGCCGAGGACCTCGATGTCGAAGGCGCCGCGACCGGCGAGCGAGGAGAGCCGTTCGCGCAGCTGGCTCGGGCAGGTGCGGGAGTTCGGGCAGCGGATGTCCTTGTCCCCCTCCTTCTGCTGGCCCAGCTTCGTGCCGCACGAGGGGCAGTGCGTCGGCATGACGAACTCCCGCTCGGTGCCGTCACGCAGCTCCGCGACCGGGCCGAGGATCTCGGGGATGACGTCGCCGGCCTTGCGCAGCACGACGGTGTCACCGATGAGCACCCCCTTGCGCTTGACCTCGTGACCGTTGTGCAGCGTCGCCATCGAGACCGTCGAGCCGGCCACCGTCACCGGCTCCATGACGCCGAAGGGGGTCACCCGCCCGGTGCGACCGACGTTGACCTGGATGTCCAGGAGCTTGGTGTTGACCTCCTCCGGCGGGTACTTCCACGCGATGGCCCAGCGGGGCGCGCGGGCCGTGCTGCCGAGGCGGCGCTGCACGGCGATCTCGTCGACCTTGACGACCACGCCGTCGATCTCGTGCTCGTAGTCGTGGCGCTGCTGCTCCACCTCGGTGATGAAGCGGCGCACCTTCGTGATCGAGTCGAGGACCCGGTAGTGCGGGGAGGTCGGCAGCCCCCAGGCCGTCATCAGCTCGTAGGCGTGGCTCTGGCTGTCGATGTCGAAGCCCTCCCGACGGCCCATGCCGTGGACGAGCATGTGCAACGAGCGCCGGGCGGTGACCCGGGGGTCCTTCTGCCGCAGGGACCCCGCGGCGGAGTTGCGCGGGTTGGCGAAAGGGGCCTTGCCCGCCTCCACGAGACCGGCGTTGAGCTCCGCGAAGTCCTCGAGCCGGAAGAAGACCTCGCCGCGGATCTCGACGAGGTCGGGTACGGGGTGCTCGCTGTCGTCGAGCCGGGTGGGGATCCCCTCGATGGTGCGCACGTTGAGGGTGACGTCCTCGCCGGTGCGCCCGTCTCCCCGCGTCAGCGCGCGGGTGAGCCTGCCCCCTTCGTAGAGGAGGTTGATCGCGACGCCGTCGATCTTCAGCTCGCACAGGTAGTGGAAGCCGCTGACCTCGCTCTCCACGCGCTGCGCCCAGCCGACCAGGTCATCGCCCTCGAAGGCGTTGTCGAGGCTGAGCATCCGCTCCAGGTGGTCCACGGCCGTGAAGTCGGTGGAGTAGACCCCGCCGCCGACCTGCTGGGTCGGTGAGTCGGGGGTGCACAGCGACGGGTGGGCCTCCTCGAGCTGCTGCAACCGGTGGATGAGCCGGTCGTACTCGCCGTCGCTGATCGTCGGTGCGTCCTTGACGTGGTAGGCGAACTGGGCCGCGCTCGCCTGCTCGGCCAGCTCGGTCCACTCGTGTCGTGCGTCCTCGGGGATCTCGCTCACGCGCCCATCCTGCCGCACGACCAGGACAACGGATCTGGTCACCGGGAGGGTGTCCGGGCCAAGATGGAGCCTCGACCCCTACCCCAGGAGAAGCGATGACCAATCTGGCGAGCAACCTCGTCACCACCGCCCAGAACGACCCCGAGGGGGTGGCGATCAAGCTCGACGACGCCCAGCTGACGTGGTCCCAGCTCTACGGGCTCGCCGCGAAGGCCGCCGGCTCCCTTCGCGCCGCCGGCCTGCAGCCCGGTGACCGGGTCTCGTTGATCCTGCCTAATGTGCCGGCGTTCCCCGTCCTCTTCTACGGGACGCTGCTCGCCGGTGGTGTCGTCGTGCCGATGAACCCGCTGCTCAAGGGGCCGGAGATCGAGTACTTCTACACCGACTCCGGGGCGAAGTTCTCCTTCGTCTGGAGCGACTTCGCCGCCGAGGCGCACGCCGGCGCGCAGGGCACCGACACGCAGGTGATCGTCTCCGGGCCGGTCGGCCCGGCCGAGGACGCGCTGCCCGCCGGGGAGGCGATCGCGACGCCGACCGAGCGCGCGGGCGACGACGACGCGGTGATCCTCTACACCTCCGGCACCACCGGACGGCCGAAGGGGGCCCAGCTCACCCACGACAACCTCCGCCTCAACGCGCAGCGCTCGGCGGTCGACATCATCGGGATCCAGTCCGATGACGTCGTCATGGGCTGCCTGCCGCTCTTCCACGTCTTCGGCCTGACCTGCGGGCTCAACGCCGCCGTGCTCAAGGGCGCGACGCTGACCCTGCTGCCGCGCTTCGAGCCGGGGAAGGCGCTGGAGATCATCGCCCGGGACAAGGTGACGATCTTCGAGGGCGTGCCGACGATGTACGGCGCGATGCTGCAGCACCCGGCGGCCCGGGAGACCGACACCTCCTCGCTGCGCACGTGCGTCTCCGGCGGGTCCTCGCTGCCGGGCGAGACGCTGCGTGCGTTCGAGGAGACCTTCGCCGTGAGCCTCCTCGAGGGCTACGGCCTCTCGGAGACCTCGCCGGTCGCCTCCTTCAACATGCTCGACCAGCCGACCAAGCCGGGCACGATCGGCCGCGCGATCCCCGGCTGCGAGATGAAGCTCATCAGCGCCGACGGCGTCGAGGTCGGCCCCGGGGAGGGCGTCGGCGAGATCGCCATCCGCGGCGACAACGTCATGAAGGGCTACTGGAACAAGCCCGAGGCGACTGCCGCGGCGATCCCGGACGGCTGGTTCCGCACCGGCGACATCGCCAGCGTCGACGAGGACGGCTTCTACACGATCGTGGACCGCAAGAAGGACGTCATCATCCGCGGCGGGATGAACGTCTACCCGCGCGAGATCGAGGAGGTGCTCTACACGCACCCCGACGTGGTCGAGTGCGCGGTCGTCGGTGTGCCGCACCCGGAGATGGGTGAGGACGTCGGCGCCGCCGTGTCCCTGCGCGAGGGCGCCTCGGGGGACGTCGAGGAGATCAAGGCCTACGTCAAGGACCGGGTCGCGGCCTACAAGTACCCGCGCACCATCTGGACCCTCGACGAGCTGCCCAAGGGCCCGACGGGCAAGATCCTCAAGCGGGAGATCTCCGCCCCCGGCGCGTAGCCGTGGCGGTGCCGCGCCCCGGACGTCGCGTCCGGGGCGCGGCCACGTCTCTCACCGGGTCTCGAACCACGTCGTCGAGACCCCACCGCGCTGCAGGTCGGGGTCGGCGAGCAGCTCCACGTGCAGCGGGCGGGTCGTCTTGATGCCCTCGACCGTGAGCTCGGCGAGGGCCTGCCTGGCCCGCGCGAGGGCCTGGTCCCGGTCCTGACCGTGGGCGATCAGCTTGGCCAGCAGCGAGTCGTAGAAGGGGGCGATCTGCCCGCCGGCGATGAAGCCGGAGTCCACCCGCACGCCCGGCCCGTTCGGCTGGTCGAAGCGCGTGATCTCCCCCGGGGACGGGAAGAAGTCCTGGCCCGGGTCCTCGGCGTTGATCCGCATCTCGATGGCCGCGCCGTCGGCGACGATCTCCTCCTGCGTCACGGAGAGCGCCTCCCCCGCGGCGACCCGCAGCTGCTCGCCGACGAGGTCCACCCCGGTGAGCATCTCGGTGATCGGGTGCTCCACCTGAATGCGGGTGTTCATCTCGATGAAGTAGAACTCCTCGCCCTCGAGGAGGAACTCCACCGTCCCCGCGCCGACGTAGCCGACCTCGGCGGCCAGCCGCACCGCGGCGGCGGTCATCTGCTGCCGCACGGCATCGGTGAGCCCGGGGGCGGGCGCCTCCTCGAGGAGCTTCTGCCGGCGCCGCTGCACCGAGCAGTCCCGCTCCCACAGGTGCACGACCGACCCGTGGGTGTCCGCGAGCACCTGCACCTCGACGTGCCTGGCCTCCTGGATCGCCCGTTCCAGGTAGAGCGACCCGTCGCCGAAGGCGGAGGCCGCCTCCGCCCTGGCCGTGGTGACCGCGGCCTCGAGCTCCTCGGTCGTGGTCACCACCCGGATGCCGCGGCCACCACCGCCGGCGGCGGCCTTGACGAGGAGCGGGAAGCCCAGCTCCTCGGCGGCGGCACGGGCCTGCTCGACGTCGGTGATCACCCCGGAGCCCGGGACGACCGGCACGCCTGCCTCCTCGGCGGTGCGCCGGGCCGCGGCCTTGTCGCCCATCGACTCGATGACCTCCGCGGAGGGCCCGACGAAGACCAGCCCGGCCTCGCTCACCCTTCGCGCGAACTCCGGTCTCTCCGAGAGGAACCCGTACCCGGGGTGGACGTAGCCGCAGCCGGTCCGCCGCGCCGCGTCCAGCACCGCGTCGACGTCGAGGTAGGACTTGCCCGCCGGAGAGGGGCCGATGTGCACGGCCTCGTCGGCGAGCTCGACCCACCGGGCGCCGGCATCGACCTCGGAGTGGACGGCCACGGCCTCCCAGCCCAGCGTGTGCGCCGCGCGGATGATCCGCACGGCGATCTCACCGCGGTTGGCGACCAGGACCCGGGGTGTGCTCTGCGTGCTCACTCCAGGACCACGACGTCCTGGCCGACGGAGACCTCGGCGGAGTCGTCGACGAGGAACTCCTTGACCGTCCCGGAGGCGCTGGCCTTGAGCTCGGTGAAGTTCTTCATCACCTCGATCAGGCCGATGGTCTGCCCCTCCGTCACCTGGTCACCCTCGCTGACGTACTCCGCCTCCTCGGGTGAGGGGCGGCGGTAGAAGACACCCGGCAGGGGTGAGGGGATGGTGGCCATGACTGGTCCTTTCGTTCGGTCGTGCAGGGTCTGGTGTCGTGCCCGGAGCCGCTCCGGGACAGGCGGTCCGGAGGGTCAGGCGAGCGCGGACCGGATGCGGTCCAGTCGCTTCGTCTGCTCACCGCGGGCGGCGAGCGCCTCCTCGATGCCGACGGACCGGAAGCGGATGGTGTCGCCGGTCTTGGCCTGGCCGAAGAGGTCCCGGTCCACGGAGATCACCGTGGCGATCGTGACGTAGCCGCCGCCGGTGACCGCGTCGCCGAGCAGGACGATCGGCTCGTCGCCCCCGGGCACCTGCACCGACCCGAGCGGGTACCCGAGGTCGACGACGTTGGCCGGGTCGCTGCCGGCCCCGAAGGGCTGCTCCCGCTCGACGAAGTCCAGCGAGCCCCCGCGCAGCCGGTACCCGACCCGGTCGGCGTCCTTGGTGACCTTCCACGGGGTGTCGAGGAAGGAGGCGAGCGCCGGCTCGGTGAGCCGGTAGGAGCACAGCCCGACGACCGCGCGCACCTCGACGTCCGAGCCGAAGGTGGGGACGAGGTCCTCGGGCACGCTGCGGCCGTCGGCCACGGCGCGGCCCTCGCCCAGCGGGAGGACGTCGCCGTCGGCCAGGGTGCGTCCTTCGTGGCCGCCGAGGCCGATGAGGGTGTAGGTGGAGCGGGAGCCGAGGTACTCGGGCACGGCCACCCCGCCGGAGATCGCGACGTAGGGCCGCGCACCGGAGGCGATCATCCCGAAGGCCAGGACGTCGCCGGAGGCGACGCGCACGCTCGTCCACATCGGCAGCGGCTCGCCGTTGAGGGTCACCGCGGCGTCCCCGCCGGTCACGGCGACGGTCCGCTCGTCGGTGAACTCCAGGGTGGGGCCGATGTACGTCGCCTCCAGCGCCGCCCGGCCCTCGTCGTTGCCGACGAGCAGGTTGGCCACGCGGAAGGAGAACTGGTCCATGGCGCCCGAAGGGGGCATGCCGATGGCGTAACGACCGGTCCGGCCCAGGTCCTGGATCGTCGTGGACAGGCCGCCGGAGAGGACCTTCACCTGTGCACTCATCGGTACAGCACCTCCAGCAGGTGGTCGTTCACGCCTTGCGGGTCGGCGAGGAAGGCGGCCGGGGAGAACTCGACGTCGTGCTGCCGGTACCGGAAGGTCCCCGCCTCCACCTCCTTGCGGGTCTCGTCGAACTCGGCCCGGTCGATCGAGCGGTAGCGCAGGATGTCCCCCGCCCTCGGGAAGACGATCGAGTGCTCGAAGTCCGGGTGGTCCTGGCGCACGTTGAGCACGGGTGTCGCGGACATCCCGTAGAGCTGGTAGCCGCCGGCCCCCTGGACCGGGTAGACGACCGAGAAGGCCCCGCCGATGCCGAAGGCCCGCTCCGGGGTGAAGGTGCGCGGTCGCACGTACTTGGGCACCTGCACCTGCCGCTCCCTCGGCTCGAGCTGGTAGCAGAAGGGCAGCCCGGGCACGAAGCCGAGCATGGTGACGATCCACGGGTTGCCGGCGAGGTGCTCGATGAAGGCCTCCACGCTGTCGAACCCGTTGGTCCGCGCGCCGTACTCGAGATCGGTGGACTCCGGGTCCTGGTGCCGGTCCCGGAAACGCATCATCGCCTCGTGGGTCCACGGGTCGTTGTAGAGGATCGGGACGTCCACGACCCTGGTCTGGAGGGTGAAGTCGTCGGGGACGGAGGAGAACTTCGACTCCAGCTCCTGCAGCAGCGCCATCAGGTCCGCCGGCGCGAGGACGTCGGGGTCCAGGCGCACGAGGTAGGAGGCGTTGGAGGGGCAGATGTCCACGATGCCCGCCATGTCCCGCTCGGTGAGCTCCTGGGTGATGAGCATGGCCTTGATGTTGGCCTCCATGCTCATCTCCTCGGCGATCTCGACGAAGATGAACTCGTCTCCCCCGTGCTCGTACCGGGCCGGTGGCAGCGCGGTCGCGTTCGTCATGAACCCTCCTGGTCGTGCTCGTGGAGCGGCCGGATGGTCCACCCCATGCTCGTCATCCGCTCCACGACGGCGTGGGCGTTCTCCTCGGCCCCCGGCCGGTCCGAGTGCAGGCAGATCGTGTCCGCGGTGATCGCCGTCTCGACACCGGAGGCGGAGCGGACCGTGCCCTCGAGGATCCCGGCGACCTGGTCGGCGCACCACTGCGGGTCCCGGCGCTGGTTCTTCGGGTCGATGATGATGTGGCCGTCGTCGGTGTACTCCAGGTCAGCGAAGGCCTCCGCGGCGACCTTGTGCCCCCGCTCGCGCTGCCGCTCGGCGCAGGGGCCGGCCTCGAGCAGGATGAAAAGGTCCGGGTCCAGCGCGGCGACGGCATCGGCCACGGCGTCGGCGATGGCGTCGTCCTTCATGAGCATCCCGTAGAGGCTGCCGTGGGGCTTGACGTGGCGCAGCGGGACGCCCTGGTGGTCGGCGAAGGCCCGCAGCGCACCGGTCTGGTACAGCACCGCCTGGGCGGCTTCGTCCGGGGAGAGGGCCATCGCGCGGCGCCCGAAGCCCATGAGGTCGGGCAGGCCGGGGTGCGCGCCCAGACCGATGGAGTGCTCCCCGGCCAGGGCCACCGACCGGGTCATGTTGCCCGGGTCGCCGGCGTGCCACCCGCAGGCGACATTGATCGAGGTGATGAGGGGCGCCAGCTCCTTGTCGGCGCCCAGCTCCCAGCGACCGAAGCTCTCGCCACCGTCCGCGTTCAGGTCGATGATGCGTGTGCTCTGGCTCATCGTGCCTCCTTTTCTGTTGTGGCTCAGGCGATCCCGACCGCTCCGGCGACCGCTCGACCTGCCAGCACCCCGGCGAGGTCGCGGCGGTACTCCGCGGTGCCGGAGGCGTCGGTCGGCGGCTCCGTGCCCTCTCCGGCCCGGGCAGCGGCCGACTCGATCGCGGCAATGTCGACGCCGGCACCGGCGAGCGCCTCCTCCGCAGCACGGGCACGAAGGGGGGTGCTCCCCATGTTCGACATGCCCAGCCGGACCGTGGCCAGCTGCCCGTCACGGACCTGCACGACTGCCGCGACCGCGACGATCGCCCAGGACTGGGCCACCTGGGAGAACTTCTCGTAGTGCATCCCCCAGCCGGTGTGCTTGGGCACGCGGACCGCGGTGAGCACCTCGCCCTCGGCGAGCGCGGTGGTGAAGTAGTCCTCGAAGAAGTCGCCAGCCGCGACCGTGCGGGTGCCCTCCGGTCCGGTCAGCTCGAGGCTGCACTCCAGCGCGAGCACCGCCGGGGCGATGTCGCCGGCCGGGTCGGCGTGGGCGAGCGAGCCACCGATGGTGCCGCGGTAGCGGATCTGCGGGTCGGCGACGGAGGCTGCCGCCTGCGCCAGGACCCCCGCGTGCTCGGTGACCAGCGGGTCGTTGGCGACCGCGTGGTGGGTGGCCATCGCGCCGATGACCAGCTCCTCGCCGTCCTCACGGATCTCGCGCAGGCCGGCGACGCGGCCGAGGTCGACGAGCAGGTCGGGGTCGGCCATCCGCAGCTTCAGCACCGGCAGCAGCGACTGCCCGCCGGCGAGCAGCTGCGTCTCGTCGCTGCCGTCGGCGAGCGCCCGGACCACCTCCTCGATCGTGCTCGGGGCGGTGTGCTCGAAGGTCGCGGGGATCACGACAGGCCCCCTTCGTCGGAGGTCGCGGCAGGTGACCCGGCCGCCTCCCGGATCGCCGTCCACACCTTGAGCGGTGTGCACGGCATGGTGATGTCGGTGACGCCGAGCGGACGAAGGGCGTCGAGCACCCCGTTGACGACCGCGGGCGGTGCCGCGGTGGTCCCCGTCTCGCCGACGGCCTTGACCCCCAACGTGTTCGAGGTCGCCTTGGTGACGGTGTAGTCGGTCCGGTACGGCAGCACGTCCGGGGCCGCGGGCACAAGGTAGTCCGCGAGGGTGCCGGAGGTCAGCTGCCCGTCCTCGGAGTAGACGATCTCCTCGTAGAGAGCCTGGGCGATGCCCTGGGTGAGGCCGCCGCGGACCTGACCGTCGACGATGAGCGGGTTGACGACCACGCCCACGTCCTGGACGCACACGTAGTCGCGCAGCCCGACCCGGCCGGTGCGGGTGTCGACCTCGACCGCGACGAGGTGGGTGCCCGTCGGGTAGGAGAAGTTCTCCGGGTCGAAGGTGCAGTCCGAGTCCAGGTTGGGCTCGATCCCGTCGGGCAGGTCGTGCGCCAGCCAGGTGCTGAGCGAGATCTCGGGGATCGTCACGCCGCTGTCGGTTCCCTTGACGGAGAAGCGTCCTCGCTCGTACTCGAGGTCGCCGACGTCGGCCTCGAGCATGTGCGCGGCGATGGGGCGTGCCTTCTCGACGACCTTGCGGGCGGCTCCGACGATCGCCATGCCGCCGACGACGAGGGAGCGGGACCCGTAGGTGTCCATCCCCTTGTGCGAGGACGCGGTGTCGCCGTCGATGAGGATGATGTCTTCGAAGGGGACCCCGAGCTCGTCGGAGACGATCTGGGCGAAGGCGGTGGCGTGGCCCTGGCCGTGTGCGGTCGTGCCGGCGACGACCTCGACCTTGCCCGTGGGCAGCATCCGTATGGTCGAGTGCTCCCAGCCTCCGGAGCCGTAGTTCAGCCCCCCGAGCACCCGGCTCGGGGCGAGGCCGGAGAGCTCGACGAAGGTGCACACCCCGATGCCGAGCTGCACCGGGTCACCGGACTCGCGGCGCCGGGCCTGCTCCTCACGCAGCTGCTCGTAGCCGAACATCTCCAGGGCGCGGTCGGTCGCCTGGTCGTAGTTGCCGGAGTCGTAGGTGAGCCCGGCGGCGGTGTCGAAGGGGAACTCCTCGGGCGCGATCCAGTTGCGGCGGCGCACCTCGATCGGGTCCAGGCCCAGCTCGACGGCGAGCTCGTCCATCATCCGCTCGATGCCGAAGGTCGCCTCCGGCTTGCCGGCGCCCCGGTAGGCGTCGGTCATCGTCTTGTTCGTGAAGACGTCGGTGCAGTGGAAGCGGTAGGCGGGGATCTTGTAGATCCCGTTGAACATGAAGCCGCCGAGCAGCGGGATGCCGGCGGTGAGGATGCCGAGGTAGGCGCCCATGTCCGCGGTGAGCTCCACGTCGAGCGCGGTGATGGTGCCGTCCCGCCGTGCCGCCAGGGTCAGCTCCTGGACCTGGTCGCGCGCGTGGTGGGAGGACTGCATCGACTCGCTGCGGGTCTCGGTGTACTTGCACGGCACCTGCAGCCGGCGCGCCACGAGCAGGACGAGTGCCTCCTCGCGGGTGAACTGCAGCTTGCCGCCGAAGCCGCCGCCGACGTCGGGTGCGACGACCCGCAGCTCGTGCTCGGCGATCGGCTGGGTCATCGCCATGAGGATGCGCACGATGTGCGGGACCTGCGTCGCGGAGTAGAGGGTGACCTGCTCCGTCGTCGGGTCCACGACCACCGAGCGGGGCTCGATGTAGGCGGGGGTGATCCTGTTCTGCCGCAACGTGCGTCGCACGACGACCTGGTCCGGATCCTCCTCGGCCCGGCGGATCTCCTCGAGGGCGTCGCCGCCGGTGCCGAGGGCCACCGAGTCCAGACCCCAGGTGGCGCAGACGTTGGTCCCCATGTCGGGGTGGACCAGTGGCGACCCCTCGGCGCGGGCGGCCACCGGGTCGGTCACGACCGGCAGCTCGTCGTAGTCGACGTCGATGAGCTCGAGGGCGTCGTCGGCGGCGGCCTTGGAGGTCGCGGCGACCACCGCGACGATGTCACCGACGTGCTTGACCGACCCGACGCTGACCGGGAGGTACTCCGGTGTGCGCATGTCATCGCTGACGGTCCAGGCGGTGGGCATCGGTCCCTGCTCGGGCAGGTCGGCCCCGGTGAGGACGGCCACCACGCCGGGGGCCTGCTTCGCCTCGGTCGTGTCCAGCTCGGTGATCGTCGCGTGCGCGACCGGTGAGCGCAGCAGCGACAGGTGCAGCATCCCGGGCAGGACGATGTTGTCCACCCACCGGGTGCGGCCGGTGAGCAGCCGCTGGTCCTCCTTGCGGCGGCGGGCGCGGCCGACCTCGGGCGCCTGCTCCTGAGGGGGGAGGTCCGTCGTCGTCATCGCCCGGCCTCCTCGGTGCGCGCGGTGGCCGCGTAGTCCATGACGGCATCGACGATGCCCTGGTAGCCGGTGCAGCGGCACATGTTGCCCTTGATGCCCTCTCGCACCTCGTCCTCGGTCGGGTCGGGGTTCTCCCGCACGAGGCAGACCGAGCGCATGAGCATCCCGGGGGTGCAGTAGCCGCACTGCAGGCCGTGGTGCTCGTGGAAGGCCTGCTGGACCGGGTGGAGGCTCCCGTCCGGTCCGGCCAGGCCGGCGACCGTCTCCACCTCCTGTCCATCGGCCTGGACGGCCAGCATCGAGCAGGACTTGATGCTCTCGCCGCCGAGCAGCACCGTGCAGGCGCCGCAGTTGCTCGTGTCGCACCCGACGACCGTGCCGGTCCTGCCCACGGTCTCCCGCAGGTAGTCCACGAGCAGGGTGCGGGGCTCGACGTCGTCGTCCCTTGTCATGCCGTCGACGGTGACGGTGATTCGCGCCATTGATCCATCCGTTCGCTCGTTGGGTCTACAGGCGTTGTCCTGCATCCTGCCCAAACTGGCGGAGCGTGACAAGGGTCACGGATGGAGTTGGTTCTCCCTCAAGCGAGGACGGCCTCGTCCGCGCCTCGGCTACGCCCGGCCGAGGATGTCGAGCAGCTCCTCGAAGGTGGCCATCGAGTGACCGGCGACGAAGTCGTCGCAGTGCGGCAGCGCGGCGACGATGCCCGCCTGGACCGGCTCGTACCCGGACTTGCCGCGGTGCGGGTTGACCCACACCACCCGGTGGGCGAGGCGCTGCAGCCGGCTCATCTGCTCGGCGAGCTCCTCGGTGCCGTGCCGCTCCCAGCCGTCGGAGAAGACCACGACCACGGCTCTGCGGGCCATCCCCCTTCGTCCCCACCGGTCGAGGAAGGCACCGAGCGCCTCCCCCAGCCGGGTGCCCCCGGACCAGTCCGGCACCATCTCGCCGGCGGCCAGCAGGGCGCGGTCGGGGTCGCGCTCCCGCAGCGCCCGGGTGACGTGGGTCAGCCGCGTGCCCATCGTGAAGACCTCCGTCGTGCGCGGGCTCGCGCGCACGACCCGGTGGGCCAGCCGCAGCAGCGAGTCCGCATAGGCCGACATCGATCCGGAGACGTCGACGAGCAGCACGACCCGGCGGGGCTGGGTCCGTCGCCGGCGGTGGTGGACCGGTCCCGGCTCCCCCATCCGGCGCAGCTGGGCCCGCAGCGTCGCCGGACCGTCGACCTTGCCTCTGCGGGCGGGGCTCATCCGGCGCGCGGGTCTTGTGGGTGGGCGCGGCCGAAGGGTGGCGAAGAGTCGCCGCAGACGCGCCCGGTCGTCCACCGACAGGTCGGCGACGTCCCTGTGCCGCAGCACCTCCGAGGGACTCGCGACCGCGCGCACCGGGTCATCGTCCTCGCTCTCCCCGCCGTCCCCGGAGTCCTGCCCGAGCGAGGCCTGCACGACATCGGCGCGCGGGGCCTCCCGGGTGGTGACGGTGTCCAGCGGCGTGCCACCGAACCAGCTCGTGAAGACCGCGTCGTAGGGGGCGATGTCGGCGGCGGAGGTCGTCAGCGCGGCCCGACCGGCCCAGTAGACCCCGGCCCGGTCCCCTGCCCCGACCGCGGCGACCGCCTCGAGGAAGGTCCGCTCCCGGTGCGCCGTCACCGGCATCCCCGCGGCACGCACCGCCCGCGCGAACCCGAGGAAGGACTCCTCACCGCTCCACGGCATGGGTCAGGCCAGCATCCGGTCGAGGGCGGCGCGCACGCGTTCGCCGTCCTCGCGGTACTTGATCGAGGTGCCGAGGGTGGTCGCGGCGACCTGCGGGTCGAGGGTGCTCGCGCCGAGGGCATCCAGCGCCCGCGCCCAGTCGAGGGTCTCGGCGACCCCCGGCGGCTTGATGAGCTCGCCCTCGTGGCGCAGCCGCTGCACGAGCGAGACGACCTGCTCTGCGAGGTCGGCGGAGACGTGGGGCAGCCGCGCCCGGACGATCTCCAGCTCCCGGTCCATCCCGGGGTGGTCGATCCAGTGGTAGAGGCAGCGCCGCTTGAGCGCGTCGTGCAGCTCGCGGGTGCGGTTGGAGGTCAGGACGACGAAGGGGGGCGAGTCCGCCGCCACCGTCCCCACCTCCGGGATCGTCACCTGCCACGTGGAGAGGACCTCGAGCAGGAAGGCCTCGAACTCGTCGTCCGCGCGGTCGATCTCGTCGACGAGGAGGACGCACGGGCTCTCCCGCAGCGCCCGCAGCACCGGGCGGGCGAGGAGGAAGCGCTCGTCGAAGAGCTCGGTCTCCAGGTCCCGGGCGTCCTGCGTCCGACCGTCGCCGGCGAGCGCCTCCACGGCGCGCAGGTGCAGGATCTGCCGCGGGAAGTCCCAGTCGTAGAGGGCCTGGGTCGCGTCGATGCCCTCGTAGCACTGCAACCGGATCAGCGGCAGCGAGAGCACCTCGGCGACGGCCTCGGCGAGGGCGGTCTTGCCGGTGCCGGGCTCCCCCTCCAGCAGCAGCGGACGCTGCAGAGCGTGGGCGAGGAAGGTGACCGTCCCCAGCCCCTCGTCGGCCAGGTAGTCGTCACCGGCGAGGGCCTCTCGCACGCTCGCGGCATCACGGAACATCTCTTCTGGGCCCATGTCGCGAGCATGCACCAGAGACGCCGCGGGTGTCACGCAGGTGTCCGCGAACGCGACCGCCGCTCAGGAGACGGCGAGGTCGGTGAGGGCGGCGGCCAGGTCGGTGGTCGCGCGGGTGGTGGCGACCGCGGACGGGGAGGAGGCGAGCCCGCAGGTGGGGGTGACCACGAGGTCCCCGAGCCGCGACTCCTCGAGACCGACGCGCTGCCAGGCACCGAGGAGTCGGTCACGTGGTGTGCGCCAGTCGGTCTCGTCGGGCGCGACCGCACCGGCCCACAGCGCGGTGCCGGCCTCGAGGCACTCGGCGACGGCCTCCCAGGCCGCGGGTCCGAGCAGTGTCGTGTCCAGCGAGATCGCCTCGGCGCCGCTCTCGCGCAACAGCTTCACGGGGACGTCGGCGGCGCAGCAGTGCACCACGCGGTGGTGCCCCTGCAGTGCCTCGAGCACCGTGCGCAGCCCGTCGCGGACCTCGGAGCGGTCGACCGCGCGGAGCGTGCCGTACCCGGACTGGGTGGGCAGCCGGCCGTCGAGCACGGCCGGGACGGCGGGTTCGTCGACCTGCACCACGAGCCGGGCGTCCGGCACGAGTCGCTGCACGTGGGCGACGTGCCCGGCCAGCCCCTCGGCGAGGGAGGCGGCGAGGTCGCGTCGGGCGCCGTGGTCGGAGACCGCCTTTTCGCCGCGGGTCAGCTCGATGTGAGCGCCGAGGGTCCACGGCCCCGCGACCTGCAGCTTCAGCGGCCCGTCCCACCCGTCGTAGGCCTCGGCGAGCTCGTCCAGGTCCTCGCGGAGGAAGGCACGGGCACGCCCTTCGTCACCGCCGGCCCGGTCCACGAACCGCCAGCCGTAGGGCTGGGTCTCGACGTGCAGGCCTTCGAGCAGCGCGCCGCCCCGGCCGATCATCTCGGCCCCGGGGCCGCGACCCGGCAGCTCGGGCAGGTACGGGATGCCGTCACCGAGCAGGTCGCGCACCGCCCGGACGGCATCGCGGGATCGCGTGCCGGGCCAGGACCCGACACCGGAGGCGAGGGTCATGCCGGGGCCACCTCGTCGGAGCGGAGGGAACCCCTGCCGGCCCGCGAGATCGTCCCGGAGCCGACCACCCGGGTGCCGTCGTAGAGCACGACCGACTGCCCCGGGGCGACTCCGCGCACGGCGTGGTCCAGCCGCACGACGAGGCGGGAGTCGCCCTCCTCGCCGGTCACGGTCGCGGTGGCCGGGATCTCCTCGCCGTGCGCCCGCAGCTGGGCGCCGAGCCGGTGCTCGCCGGCAGCCGCGGGGCCGCACCACCGCACGTGGTCGGCCTCGACGACGTCGTTCCCGAGCAGGTCGGAGGTGCCGATGAAGACGCGGTTGGAGGAGGCCTCGACGCGCGTGACGTAGCGGGCCTCGCCGTCGAGGGAGGAGCGCTCGAGGCCGAGCCCGCGGCGCTGGCCGACGGTGAAGCCGTAGGCCCCGCGGTGCTCCCCGACGACCTCGCCGCTGCCCTCGTCGACGATCTCGCCGGGACGTTCGCCGAGGCGCTCGGTGAGCCAGCCGCGGGTGTTGCCGTCGGAGATGAAGCAGATGTCGTGGCTGTCCGGCTTCTTCGCGACGGCGAAGCCGCGCTCGGCCGCCTCGGCGCGGATGTCCGGCTTGGTGGTGTCCCCGAGCGGGAAGAAGGCCCGCGCGAGCTGGTCCTCGTCGAGCACGCCGAGGACGTAGGACTGGTCCTTCGCGTCGTCGACGGCGCGGTGCAGCTCGCGCCCGTCCGGCCCCTCGACGATCTGCGCGTAGTGGCCCGTCGCGACGGCGTCGAAGCCGAGGGCGAGCGCCTTGTCCAGCAGCGCCGCGAACTTGATCTTCTCGTTGCAGCGCAGGCACGGGTTGGGGGTGCGGCCGGCCTCGTACTCGGCGACGAAGTCCTCCACCACGTCCTGCTCGAAGGGGGTGGCCATGTCCCAGACGTAGAAGGGGATGCCGAGCCGGTCGGCGACGCGGCGGGCGTCACCGGCGTCCTCGATGGTGCAGCAGCCGCGGGCCCCCTCGCGGAGGGTCTTCGCGTCCCTGGCCAGGGCGAGGTGGACGCCGACCACGTCGTGGCCGGCGTCGATCATCCGGGAGGCGGCGACCGCGGAGTCGACTCCGCCGCTCATCGCTGCGACGACGCGCACGGCGGCCTCAGGCGGCACCGCTCGCGCGGCGGGCGCGCGAGACGGCGTCGGGCAGTGCGGTCAGGATCGCGTCGACGTCCTCCTCGGTGGAGGTCCAGCCGAAGGTGACGCGCAGCGAGCCGCGGGCCTCGTCCTCGCTCCGGCCCATGGCGAGCACGACGTGCGAGGGCTGCGGGATGCCTGCCTTGCACGCCGACCCCGTCGAGACCGCGATGCCGGCGGCGTCGAGCAGGTAGAGCATCGAGTCGCCCTCGCACCCCGGGATGGTGATGTGGGCGTTGCCGGGCAGGCGGGTGCTCACGTCGCCCTGCTCCCAGCACCCGGTGACGCGGATGCCGAGGTCGAGCGCCACCGCGCCGGCGAGGAAGCGGTCGCGCAGCCCGGCGAGGCGCCGCGCCTCGGCGTCGCGCTGCTCGACGGCGTCGCTGAGGGCGACGGCGAAGGCGCGGATGGCGGCGGCGTCGACGGTCCCGGAGCGGATGCCCCGCTCCTGGCCGCCGCCGTGGCTGATGGGGACGAGCCGGGCATCGCGCCGGGCGATGAGGGCACCGATGCCGACGGGGCCGCCGAGCTTGTGGGCGGTGACGCTCATCAGGTCCACGCCGCTGGCCCCGAAGTCCACCGGCAGCTGCGACGTGGCCTGCACGGCGTCGGTGTGGACGGGGATCCCGTGCTCGTGGGCGACCGAGGCGATGGCGGCGACGTCCTGGACGGTGCCGACCTCGTTGTTGGCCCACATGACCGTCACGAGTGCGACGGATCCCGGGTCCTCCTCGATGGCCTCACGGACCGAGTCGGGCGTGACGGTGCCGCACTCCCCCGGCGCGACGAAGGTGGCCGTGGCCCCCTCGTGCTCGACGGCGTGGTCGACGGCGTCGAGGACCGCGTGGTGCTCGACGGCGCTGGCGACGATCCGGGTGCGGCGGGCATCGGCCGCCCGGGCCGCGCGCAGGGTGCCGAGGACGGCGATGTTGTCCGCCTCGGTGCCGCCGGAGGTGAAGACGACCTCGCTGGGCCTGGCGCCGAGCGCCTCGGCGATGCGTTCTCGGGACTCCTCGACGACACGGCGGGCCGAGCGGCCCGGCTCGTGCAGGCTCGAGGGGTTACCTGCCGTCTCCAGCTGCTGGACCATCGCCTCCCGGGCAGCCCGGGTCATGGGCGTGGTCGCCGCGTGGTCGAGATAGGTGGACATCACCCCTGAGTCTACGAGCGCGCGAAGGGGGTTATTCCCGCCCTCTCACCCCTTGACCAGGCGCATCGTCTGGTGGGAGAGGATCCGACTGACCGCGGGCAGCCGGGAGATCACCGAGACGATGAGCTCCTCGAAGGCCTCGATGTCGGCGACCTGGACGCGCAGGTAGTAGTCCGGTTGGCCGAGCATCCGGCGCACCTCGGTCACCTCGGGCACCGCCGTGACGGCGTCCTCGAAGTCCAGGAAGGTCGGGCCGTCGTTGACCGCGATGTCGACGGCGACGACGACCTCGAGGCCGCGACCGGACGCCCGCGGGTCGACCCTCGCGTGGTAGCCGGTGATCACCCCGTCGCGCTCGAGGCGCTGGACGCGGCGCAGGCACGGGGCCGGGGTCAGCCCCACCCGACGGGCGAGCTCGGCGTTGCTCAGCCGGGCATCATCCTCGAGCTCGGCAATGATTGCCCAGTCCAGCGCATCGATCGTCGATTCGTTGCTCACAAGGCGACTCTATCGCCCCTCATAGGCAATCCGACATCGTCGAGAACCTCCTAGCATTGCTGACATGACCACGACCCTGCAGGACCACCCCACGACGACCCGTGAGGAGGCGCTGGCCGGCTGGCGCACGACCGCCCCGGCGGGCCTCGCGGTGCTGCCGCTCGGGATCGCCCTCGGCGTCCTCGTGGTGCAGTCCGGTCTCGCGTGGTGGTGGGGGCCGGTGCTCGCCGGTGTCGTCTTCGCCGGGTCCCTGGAGTTCCTCCTCGTCGGGATGATGGCGACAGCCTCCCCCTTCGCACAGATCGCGGTCACGAGCCTGCTGGTGAACTTCCGGCACGTCTTCTACGCCCTCTCCTTCCCGCTGCACCGGGTCCACGGCCGCGGCTGGAAGGCCTACAGCACCTTCGCGCTCACCGACGAGGCGTACGCGCTCACGACACCGCCGGAGGCGCAGCGGTGGAGCCGGGCCCGGATCATCACCATCCAGGCCGGCTTCCACGCGTGCTGGGTGCTCAGCGTCGTCGTCGGCTCACTGCTCGGGTCGGTCATCCCGCCGCAGGTGAAGGGGCTGGAGTTCGCCGTCACGGCGCTCTTCGTCGTCCTGACGATCGAGGCGTGGAAGGTGCAGCGATCACTGCCGGCACCCGCGTGGGCGCTCGTCTGCGCGATCGTCGCCCTGCTCGTGGCTCCGGGGGACATGCTGCTCGTCGCGATGGGGCTCTTCGTCGCGGGCCTGGTCGTGGCGCACTTCGTGACGAAGGGGGGTGCCCACCGTGCCTGAGAACCTCCACCACCTCGTGGCGGTCCTGCTCGCAGCCGCCATCACGTGGGGGCTGCGGGCCGCCCCCTTCGCCCTGCTGGCGCCGTTGCGCGACAGTGCCCTGCTCGCCGACCTGGGCCGGTGGATGCCGCCGGGGATCATGCTCGTGCTCGTCGTGCACACCCTCGGCGACGTCGACCTCGCCAGCCTCACCTCCGCCGGCCCGGTCGCGCTCGCGCTCGCGGTCACCGCGGGGCTACACCTGTGGCGCGGGAACCTGACGCTGAGCATCTTCGCGGGCACCGTCGTGCACGTACTCCTCGCCTCGCTGCTCGCCTGAGGCAACCGACTCGGTGCCGGGGGCGCCCACTCGACGCTGCCGCGCCACCCCGATAACGGCGAGCAGGACTCCGGCGGCGATCCAGCCGAGGAGCACCAGCAGGTGCGTCGTCGCGCCACCGCCGTCGAAGTACGCGACCGAGCGGACGAGCGAGCCGGCCGCACCCACGGGCAGGAGCTGGCCGATGTCACCCCAGGGGGCGGGCAGCCACTGCGGCCCGTTCGCCAGGCCGGAGAGCGGGTTGGACACGAAGAGCATCGTCAGGGCGCCGATGCCGATCCCGGCGTAGCCGAGCAGGGTGCCCAGACCGAGGACGGTCGCCGAGATCGCGCCGATGCCCGCGGCCACCGCCAGCGAGGTGAGCCAGTAGGAGCCGTCGAGGGCGTCGAGGCCGAACTGCATGATCGCCGTCGCGGCGAACCCGCCCAGGATCGCGAGCGCCGCCCCGGCAGTGAAGCGCAGCAGCGTCGAGCCCCGGTAGAGCAGCAGGAGCAGCGCCGCGGTCGCCATGCCGCCGAAGACGAGCGGGAGGCCGAGGGTGGAGATCCCCATCCCCTGCGGGTCCTGCGACGTGGTCGGGGCGAGCTCGGTGTGGCTCACCTGCTGCCCGGACTTCTCCAGCCCGGAGGCGACGCCGTCGAGCAGCTGTGTGTAGGCCGCCCCGGCCCCGGTGGCGGTCTGGACGGTCACCCCCTTCGGACCCACGGCTATGCCGCCGATGGCCTCGCGGTCGGTGATCGCCTCGGCCCCCTCGGCCTCGGTGTCGTACAGGTGCACGTCGAAGGTGCCGGGGGCCTGCTTGTCCAGGGCCGCGACGACCTGCGAGGTCGCCCGGTCCGGTCCGCTCACGGCGAGCGGGAGCTCGTCGGGACCGGAGTTCAGCGCAGGGAAGGCGAAGGCGGAGAGCATGAGCGCGACCATCGCCGTGAGGCCGAGGACGATCGCGACGAGCTTCGTGGGTGGGTCGGTGGTGCGGGCGGTGGACGCCATGGGAACTCCTTCGAGGTAACCGGAGGATTCTTCTCCGTTTCTGAAGTGGAGAATATTCCTCCGGTACGGTGGATGGCAAGTCGCCCACCGTCGAAGGAGGTCCCACGTGCGCGCCGACGCCCTGGCCAACCGCTCCGCGATCATCGCCGCCGCCCGCGAGCTCTACGCCACCCACGGCCCGGAGGTGACCTTCAGCGCGATCGCCGAGCACGCCGGGGTCGGGTCGGGGACGCTCTACCGCCACTTCCCCACTCGGAACGACCTGGCCATCGGGGTCGTCGAATGGCTGAGCGAGACCGTCGAGGAGGTGTGCGGGCGGTGGCTCGGGCCGATGACAGAGGACCCCGAGGGCTCGTGGACCGGGTTCGTCGGCGACATGGTGCAGCTGCGCACCGCGGCCTTCATGCCACAGCTCGTCCAGGGCATCGACGCCGTCGACCTCCTCCCGCGGATCACCGCGCGGCGGGACGCGGCGGTCACCGCCATCGAGTCCGTCATCGACCTCGCGAAGGGGGCCGGCCTGGTCCGCGCCGACGTCGCCCCGATGCAGTTCCAGCTCGGCCTCGCGGTGGCCACCCGGCCGCTGCCCGACGTCACGTCGACCTTGCTGCCGGACATCGAGGCATGGCTCGTCGAGGTCTACCTGCGGGGCCTGCGCCCGGACCACCGGGAATGATCCGCCCGCCGACGACGTTTGCGTGCTCGGTGCACACATCGAGATCAGGAGGGAATGCGTGACGGTCGGTCAGGTCGGGCCGGGTGAGACCGAGGCCTTCGAGCCGGACCCCCAGCGCTGGAAGATCCTCTGGGTGCTCCTCCTCGCGATCTTCATGTCGCTCGTCGGCGTGAGCATCGTCAACGTCGCGCTGCCCTCGATCCAGCACGGCCTCGGCGCCAGCGACTCGGACGCCCAGTGGGTGCTCGCCGGGTACGCACTGACCTTCGGAGTCGTGCTCGTCGCCGCCGGCCGAGCCGGTGACCTCATGGGGCGGGGCGGCTTCTTCATCATCGGCGTCGTCGTCTTCACGCTCTCCTCCGTCGCCGCCGGGCTCGCTCCGGACCCGAACTCCCTCAACGCCGCCCGCTTCATCCAGGGCGTCGGCTCGGGGCTGCTCAACCCGCAGGGCGTCGGGATGATCCAGCAGTACTTCAGGGGCACCGAGCGCGGGAAGGCATTCGGCGCCTTCGGCAGCGTCGTCGGCGTGGCCGTCGGCATCGGCCCGGTCCTCGGTGGCCTGCTCATCGAGCTCGGCGGCCCGGAGATCGGCTGGCGGCTGACCTTCCTTGTCAACGTCCCGGTCGGGCTGGTCGCCATCGCGCTCGCGCTGAAGTGGTTCCCTCGCCCGCTGCTGCGGCGCGCCGGCAGCAGTGCCGACGGGGCCCGGGCCCCCCGGGCCTCCCGGTCGCTGGACCCGGTCGGGTCGATCCTGCTGGGCCTCGCGGTGCTGGCGACGATGCTCCCCTTCGTCGAGGGCGGGACCTCCCCGTGGTTCTGGATCACCCTCCCGCTCGGCATCGTCCTGGCGTGGGTGTGGGTGCGCTGGGAGCGCCACTACCGAAGCACCGGCCGCTCCCCCATGGTCGACCTGGACATCTTCTCCATCCGCAGCTTCACCAACGGCAGCATCATCGTGATGCTCTATTTCTTGGGCATGACAAGTATCTGGGTGCTCATCGCGCTGTACTTCCAGGAAGGCACCGGCAAGACCGCCTTCCAGGCCGGGCTCGTCGGGGTCCCCGCCGCCCTCATCTCCGCCTACGCGGCGCACTGGGCGGGCAGCCGCGTCATCCGCTACGGACGCAAGGTCGTCATCGGCGGGCTCGTCTGCGCCCTCGTCGGCCTGATCGCGAGCATCGTCGTGGTCCAGCTGCAGGCCGCCGGGATCCTCAGCGAGTGGTGGCTCGTCGCCAGCCTGGCCTTCATCGGCATCGCCCAAGGGTCGGTCATCAGCCCCAACCAGACCCTCACCCTCGCCGAGGTCCCCCTCGCCTACGCCGGCAGCTCCGGCGCGGTGATGCAGACCGGTCAGCGCATCGGCACCTCGATCGGCATCGCGGTCATCACCGGGACGGTCTTCGCCACGCTCGCCCGCACCGACTGGCCCACCGCGACCACCGTGGGCTTCGCCCTCATCGCCATCGTCGTGCTCGTCGCTCTCGCCATGGCCCTGAAGGACCAGCGCGACCGCACCCGCCCGGCCCCGCAGAAGTAGTCGCGGCGCTGCCCCCTTCGACCGGGTGACTCGCACCGTAGGGGCCGGCCATGCACGTGGTGCGGCAGTTCGGGGCAGGCCCCCTTCGTCCACCCCGGGACACCGGGCCCGCCGCCACCGCCTCGGCGCGAACTGCCGTACCAAGTGCAGCCGACGCGAAAAGGGGCCCCGCACCAATGGTGCGGGGCCCCTTTTCTCAGGCTCGGGCTCACTTGCCCTTGACGGCCTCCGTGGCCTGCGGCAGGACCTGGAAGAGGTCGCCGACGACGCCGAAGTCGACGAGCTCGAAGATCGGCGCCTCCTCGTCCTTGTTGACGGCGACGATCGTCTTCGAGGTCTGCATGCCGGCGCGGTGCTGGATCGCACCGGAGATCCCGGCCGCGACGTAGAGCTGCGGGGAGACCTGCTTGCCGGTCTGGCCGACCTGCGAGGAGTGCGGGTACCACCCGGCGTCCACCGCGGCGCGGGAGGCGCCGACGGCGGCACCGAGCGCGTCGGCGAAGGTCTCGACCGGGGAGAAGTCACCGCCGGTGCCGCGACCACCGGAGACGACGATCGCCGCCTCGGTGAGCTCGGGGCGACCGGAGGCCTTCTTCGGCTCGGACGCGGTGATCTTCGCACCCTTGGCGTCTTCGGAGATGCTCACGGAGAGCTCCTCGAAGGCGCCCGCACCGGCGGCCTGCTCGGGGGTGGCCGAGTTCGGCTTGACGCAGATAATCGGGGTGCCCTTGGTGACCTTGGAGTCGACCGTGTAGCTGCCGGCGAAGACCGACTGCGTGGTGACCGGGCCGCCGTCGCCCGCCTGGACGTCCTCGACGTCCGTGATCAGACCGGACTCGGTCTTGATGGCGAGGCGGGCGCCGATCTCCTTGCCGGCGGAGTTGCTCGGGATGAGCACCGCGGCCGGCTGCTTCTCGCTCACGAGCTGGGCGAGGATCTCGGCCTGCGGGGCCACGAGGTGCTCCCAGGCGGTCGAGTCGGAGACGGCGTAGATCTTCTCGGCGCCGTAGCGCGCGAGCAGGTCCTTCGCGGTGTCGGCACCGGGGCCGATGAAGACGGCGGACGGCTCGCCGAAGCGACGGGCGACCGTCAGCATCTCGGCGGCGGGCTTCTTCACCGCACCGTTCGCGTGGTCGACGAGGACGAGGACTTCAGCCATGTTGTGCTCCTTGTCTACTGAGTCGTCGCTCAGACGAACTTGTGGGTGGTCAGGAACTCGGCGAGCTTGGTGCCGCCGTCGCCCTCGTCGGTGACGATGGTGCCCTGCTCGCGCGGCGGGCGCTTGTTCGTGGCCTCGACCTGGGTCCAGGCGTTGGCGAGGCCGACCTGGCCGGCGTCGACGCCGAGGTCGGCGAGGGCCCACTCCTCGACCGGCTTCTTCTTCGCGGCCATGATCCCCTTGAAGGAGGGGTAGCGCGGCTCGTTGATCTGGTCGGTGACCGAGATCAGCGCCGGGAGGGAGGCCTCGATGGTCTCGCTCGCGGTGTCGCCGTCGCGGCGGGCCTTCACGGCGCCACCCTCGACGGTCAGCTCGGAGACGTAGGTGACCTGCGGCAGCCCCAGGCGCTCGGCGACCATCGCGGGCACGACGCCCATGGTGCCGTCGGTGGAGGCCATGCCGGTGAGGACCACGTCGGGCGTCCCGATCTTCTTGATGGCCTCGGCCAGGATGAGGGAGGTCGCAGGGGCGTCGGAGCCGGCGATCGCGTCGTCGGAGACGTGCACGCCCTTGTCGGCGCCCATCTGGAGGGACTTCTTCACGGCGTCCGCGGCGTCGGCCGGGCCGACGGTGACGACGGTGACCTCACCCTCGTTCGCCTCGCTCAGCTGCAGCGCCTGCTCGACGGCGTACTCGTCCAGCTCGGAGAGCAGCCCGTCGACGGACTGGCGATCGGTCGTGTTGTCCTCGTTGAACCCACGCTCGGACTGTGCGTCCGGCACGTGCTTCACGCAGACGACGATGTTCATCGGTGAATCGTCCTCTTCCTGGGGTGCGGGTGCTGGGAACGGGTCCCTCCGGGGCGGGCTGTCGCCCGAGACGGGGGTTCCCGGTTCTCATCACGCTATCGAGACGGGTCGCCCCTTCCAAGAAAAAGGCGGGTGCCGTTCGCCACATCGGCCGGCCCGCCGTCAGGCGTCGCCGGCCCCGGACGCGGCGTTCTCGATGACGTGGAAGGACGGCTCTTCGTAGGGGTGGGCGGCCCGCAGCGCGGCGACGACGGCCGCCCGCCGCGAGCGCTGCAGCGTGATCTCGACCCGGTCCTCGGTCACGTGGGTCAGCTCCCCCACGTCGCCGATCGCGGGGTTCGCGGCGCCGACCGGGCGGAACTGCCCGCGCCCCGTGAGGACGAAGGCGCACTCCCGGTACTCCCCCACCTCACCGGCTCCGGCCTCGAAGAGGGCGGCCAGCACCCCCTCGGTCGACTCGGTCGGGACGTGCAGGACGAGGACGTCGAGGGCTTCGCTGCTCATGGCGCCATCATGCCCACTCGGGGGGCAGGTCCAGGTCGTCCGGAGGCTCGGCCGGCTCCCTTCGCTTCACCACCCGCGCCGGGACACCGGCGATGACGGAGAGCTCGGGGTACTCCCCGCGCACGACCGCCCCGGCCGCCACGACCGAGTGGGGGCCGACATCGCTGCCGCGGGTGATCACGACCTTCGTCGCCACCCACACGTCATCACCGATGCGGACCGGGGACTTCACGATGCCCTGGTCCTTGATCGGCACGTCCAGCTCCTCGGTGCGGTGGTCGAAGTCGCACACGTAGACGTCGTCGGCGAAGATGCACGAGGCGCCGATCTCGACGTCCAGCCACGTGTTGACCGTGTTGCGGACCCCGAGGATCGTCTTGGGCCCGACCCGCAGCGTCCCCTCATGAGCGCGAAGGGCGGTCCCGCCACCGATGTGGGTGTAGGCACCGATGATCAGCCGGCCGGTGCCGGGCGTGACCTGGAACTGCACGTCGGGGCCGATGAAGCAGGGCCCCTCGAAGACGAGCCCGGGTACCCGTGCCCGGGCCCGCAGCATCCGCAGGTAGCCGAGCACGTGGTGGTGGCTCCAGGCCCGGTTGGCGATCACCCACCGGGCCCAGTGCCACCACGTGGGCAGCGCCACCCGGCTCACCGCAGCGGTTTGGTGCCGGTGACGCCGACGTTGTAGAAGAAGCGCTGCGGCACGACGTGGGCGAGCACGGAGTCGAGCCTCATCAGCCGGATCCAGGTGCCGTAGGCGAAGCGGGCCCAGCCGAAACCGAGCCGCTCCGGGTTGACCGCGTACTCGAAGGTGCGCACCGGCCAGCCGACGAAGGCCGAGACCAGCTCCTCGGTCGCGGTCCCGACGTCATCCGCACCGGCGCGGCGGGCGGTCGCGGCCAGGTCGGCAGGGTCGAAGGTGTGCAGGTCGACGACGGCCTCGAGCGCGGCGGCGCGGGAGGACTCGTCCAGCTCCTCCTGCTCGCGGGCCCACTTGCGGCGCAACGGGGGCAGCCGGGTCACCCTCGTGGCGGTCTCCCAGGTGATGCGCCCGAGGTGACGGGCGTACCAGTTGCCGATCGTCGTGGGCTCACCGGCGATGACGAAGCGACCCCCGGGCGCGAGCACCCGCACCACCTCGGCGAGCGCCGCCTCCACGTCGGGGATGTGGTGGAGCACGGCGTGCCCGACGACGAGGTCGAAGCTGCCGTCGGGGTACGGCAACGACTCCGCCGGGGCCACGCTCCCTTCGACGGTGAAGCCGAGGCGCTCGGCGTTGCGCTGCGCCGCCTGCACCATCCCCGGGGAGAGGTCGGAGACCGAGACCTCCTCGACGAGCCCGGCGAGGCGCAGGTTGAGCGAGAAGAAGCCGGTGCCGGCGCCGATCTCGAGCACCCGCCGGTAGGGAGCGGACTCCCCCGGCTGGATACCGGAGCGCAGCACCCGCATGAACCGGTCGCGCACGATCGAGGTGCAGCGCTCGTCGAAGGAGATCGACCACTTCTCGTCGTAGCTGCCGGCCTCCCAGTCGTGGTAGAGCACCTGCGCGAGGGTGTTGTCCTGCCAGGCGCGCTCGACCTCCTCGGCGGTCGCCGCCGAGGAGGTCGCGGTCGGGTCACCCACGGCTCAGGCTCCCTCGAACTTCGCCTTGCCGGGACCGTTCTCGACGAAGCTGCGCATGCCGGTCTTCTGGTCCTTCGTCGCGAAGAGCCCGGAGAAGATCTGCGCCTCGATCTCCAGCCCGGTCTGCAGGTCGACCTCGAGACCGCGGTCCACGGCCTCCTTGGCGCCACGCAGCGCGACCGCCGGTCCGCCGACGAAGGGGGCGACCATCGCCTTGGCGGCATCGAGCACCTGGTCCGCGGGGACCACCTGGTCCGCCAGACCGATCGCGAGCGCCTCCTCGGCGCCGACGTGGCGGCCGGTGTAGAGCATGCTCTTGGCCTTCGCCGGGCCGACGAGGCGCGGGAGGCGCTGGGTGCCACCGGCGCCGGGGATGATGCCGAGCTGGATCTCGGGCAGGCCCATCTTGGCGTTCTCGGCCACGACCCGGAAGTCGCAGCTGAGCGCGGTCTCGAGCCCACCGCCGAGGGCGTAGCCGGTGACGGCGGCGACGGTCGGCTTCGGGATCGCGGCGAGGCCGCGGCTGAAGGCGTGCAGCAGCCGCACGTGCTCGAGCATGTCCGTGTAGGACATGTCGGCCATCTCCTTGACGTCCGCGCCCGCGGCGAAGACCTTCTCCCCGCCCCACACGACGACGGCGGCGACGTCCGGGTCGTCGGAGACCTGCGTGGCCGCGTCGAGGAGACGCCGCTGCATGTCGGCGTCCAGGGCGTTCATCTTCGGCCGGTCCAGCCGGATGACGGCGATGCCGTCCTCGACCTCGACGCGCACGATGTCGCTCACGCCTGGCCCCCTTCGGTCTCGCCCTGCTCGCCGCCCGGCTCCTGGCCGGTCGCGCGCTGGTGCCAGAGCTGGACGCCCTGGAGCACGAGCGGCAGCGCGAGGCCGAGCAGGCCGCGCACGTCGGCGCCGCGCGGCAGGATGTGCTCGCTCGTCACGAGGAGGGTGTCGCCCGCGACGGCGGACTTGACGAGGTTGAAGGCGACGTTGAGGTCGTTGCACACCTGCAGCCGCTCGTTCGGGTCGCTCGGCACGGGGTCCTCGAGGGCCCACTGGCCGAAGACGCGCAGCACGTTCGAGTCGTCGTCGGTGCAGCGGACGAACATCTGCTGCTCGGAGAAGGTGAAGGCGACGTCACCGTCCTTGTCCACGCTGGGCTCGAGGCCCAGCTCCGCCAGGGCGGCGTGGACGCGGTCGCGCAGCGCCTCCTCCTGCTGCCCGGTCTCACCAGAGTTGCCGGAGTCACCGTTGTTGTTGGGGCCGAAGTTCGGGATCGCGGTGGGATCGCTCATGAGCCCAAACGTACCTACTGCTTACGCTGTCAGCCATGCCGACCTCGACCGCCCAGCCGCTCCCGCGCACGCCGCGACCCGGCGTACACCCGGTCCCCGGCGGTGCGGACGTGGCCGTCTTCGCCTCCCACGCGACCCGGGTCTGGTTCTGCCACTTCGCCGCCGACGGCACCGAGACCCGGTGCGAGCTGCCGACCCGGCGCCACGGCTGGTGGTCCGGTCATGTCGCCGGGGTCGGGCCCGGGACGCGCTACGGCTTCCGGGTCGACGGGCCCTGGGCCCCGGAGCGGGGCCACCGGCACAACCCGAGCAACCTCCTCCTGGACCCCTACGCCCGCGCCGTCGAGGGCGAGGTCACCTACGACCCGGCGGTCTTCGCCCACGTCGTGCACCCGTCCGGCGAGCACGAGCCGCAGGAACGGTCGTGCGGGGACTCGGCCCCCTTCGTCCCCCGGTCGGTGCTCATCGACACCTCCTTCGACTGGGGCGAGGACCGCTCCCCCGACGTCGAGCTCGGCGACTCGGTGATCTACGAGACGCACGTGCGCGAGCTGACGCTGCTGCTGCCGGACGTCCCCGAGCACCTGCGCGGCACCTATGCCGGCATGGCCCACCCGGCGACGATTGCCCACCTGCACCGCCTCGGGGTGACGACGCTCGAGCTGCTGCCCGTGCACGCCCACACCGACGAACCGCACCTGCGTGACCTCGGCCTGACCAACCACTGGGGCTACAACACGACCGGGTTCTTCGCCCCGCACCTGCCCTACGCGTCCGACCGGGAGCCGACCGAGGCGCTGCGCGAGTTCAAGGGCATGGTCAAGCTGCTGCACGCCGCCGGCATCGCGGTGCTGCTCGACGTCGTCTACAACCACACCGCCGAGCAGTCGGTCACCGACGCGACGCTGTCCTGGCGGGGCCTGGACGGCCAGGCCTACTACCGCCTCGACGAGCACGGGCGTGACTTCGACGTCACCGGCTGCGGGGGGACCCTCGACGTCACCCACCCCGTCGTCGTGCGGATGATCCTGGACTCGTTGCGCTACTGGGCCGGCGAGTGCCACGTCGACGGCTTCCGCTTCGACCTGATGACCGCGCTGGCGCGGGACCAGCACGGCGCCTTCGACCCGGACCACCAGCTGCTCACCGCGCTGCGCACCGACCCCCTGCTCGCCGAGGTGACGCTCATCGCGGAGCCGTGGGACGTCGGGCCCGACGGGTGGCGCACCGGGCAGTTCCCGGAGCCGATCAGCGAGTGGAACGACCGCTTCCGCGACGCCGCGCGCGACTTCTGGCTGGTCGACCTCGGGCGGGTGCGCCGCGGCGAGGAGGCGCAGCACGGGGTGGCCGAGCTGGCGACCCGGCTGGCCGGCTCGGAGGACCTCTTCTCGGGGCCGGAGCGCGGACCGCAGGCGTCGATCAACTTCGTCACCGCCCACGACGGCTTCACGATGCGCGACCTGACCGCCTACGACCACAAGCACAACGAGGCCAATGGCGAAGGGGGCCGGGACGGCTCCGAGGACAACCGCAGCTGGAACCACGGGGTCGAGGGGCCGACCGACGACGCGGCGGTGCTCGGTCTGCGGCGCCGCTCGATCCGCAACCTCATGGCGACCCAGCTGCTCGCGACCGGCGTCCCGATGCTCACCGGGGGCGACGAGCTCGGGCGGACCGGCCGGGGCAACAACAACCGCTACTGCCAGGACAACGAGATCTCCTGGGTGGACTGGCGGCTCGAGGGGTGGCAGGAGGACCTGGTCGAGACCTGCGCCTTCCTCATCGGGCTGCGGCGGCGGTACCCGACGCTGCGGCAGCGGCGCTTCTTCACCGGCAGCCCGATCTCGGACGACGGTTCGACCGACATCGCCTGGTATGACGCCGCCGGCGAGCTCATGGACGAGCAGTGGGACGACGGGCGGGTGCGCACGCTGCAGATGTACCTCAGCGGATGTCACCTCGGGCACGAGTCGCTGCTCGTCGTGCTGCACGGCGCCGGCGAGGACGGCACGCTCACCCTCCCGACGCCGCCGGGGGTGAGTGGCTACCACCTGCTGTGGGACAGCGCCTGGGAGCGACCGGCGGACGAAGGGGGCGACGCCCCCTTCGTCCCCGTGGGCGGGCGCGAGGTGCCCGTCTCCGCGGCGACGGTGCGGGTCTACCGGGCGGAGGACGCGACCTGACCCGCGGTCCCTCCGGTCGAGGTTCCAGCGCGCGGATAGACGAGCGCAGCAACCTCGAACCGCGGTGGAGGGACGAGCGGTCAGGCGGTGGCGGGGACGGGGTCCGCCCCCTTCGCCTCCTGCTCCTCCCACACGTCGCCGGTGGAGCGACGGTTGTACGCGACCTTGTCGAGGATCCCCTCACGGGCGGCGACGAGCGTCGGGACGAGGGCCTGGCCGGCGACGTTCGTGGCGGTGCGGCCCATGTCGAGGATCGGGTCGACCGCGAGCAGCAGGCCGACACCCTCGAGGGGCAGGCCGAGTGTGGAGAGGGTCAGGGTGAGCATGACGACCGCGCCGGTCACTCCCGCGGTGGCCGCCGAGCCGATCACCGAGACGAAGGCGATGAGCAGGTAGTCCGTCGGCGAGAGGGACATGCCGAAGAACTGGGCGACGAAGATCGCCGAGATCGCCGGGTAGATCGCCGCGCAGCCGTCCATCTTGGTCGTCGCACCGAGCGGCACGGCGAAGGAGGCGTACTCGCGCGGCACGCCGAGGTTGCGCTCGGTGACGCTCTGGGTGAGCGGCAGCGTGCCGATCGAGGAACGGGAGACGAAGCCGAGCTGGATGGCCGGCCAGGCGCCCCCGTAGAAGCGACGCACGGAGAGGCCGTGGGCGCGCAGCAGGACCGGGTAGATGATGCCGAGCACGATGGCCAGGCCGATGTAGATCGCCGCGACGAAGCGGCCGAGCGAGCCGAGCGCGTCCCAGCCGTAGGTGGCCACGGCGGTGCCGAGCAGACCGACGGTGGCGATGGGCGCGAGGCGGATGATCCACCAGAGGACCTTCTGCACGACCGCGAGAGCCGAGCGGCTGAAGGCCAGGAAGGGCTCGGCCTGCTCGCCGACCTTGAGCGTGGCGATGCCGACGACGATGGCGATGACGAGGATCTGCAGGACGTTGAAGTCGAAGGCGACCGAGCCGGCCTCGACGGACCCCTCGATGCCGAGCGGGTTCGTCGGGATGATGCCGGTGAGGAAGTCCAGCCACGAGCCGGTGCTCTCCGGGGCGGCGGCCTGGTCGCGGGACACCTGGGCGCCGCTCGCCGGGTCGATGAGCAGGCCGAGGCCGATGCCGGTCCCGACGGCGAGCAGGGCGGTCACGGCGAACCACAGCAGCGTCTGACCGGCGAGACGGGCTGCGCCGGTGACCTGGCGCAGGTTGGCGATGGAGGCGACGATCGCGAGGAAGACCAGCGGCGGGACGATCGCGCGCAGCAGGCTGACGAAGGAGGAGCCGACGACGTCGAGGGTCTGGGTGAGCCAGTTGGGGTCGGTCTCGGTGCCGCCCATCTCACGGGCGACCATGCCGAGGACGACGCCGAGGACGAGACCGATGAGGACCTGCGTGCCGAACGAGACACGCTTCAGTGATGCGAGCACGGAGCGATTTCCTTTTGGGTGTGACGAAGGGGATGAGCGGGCTGCGAATCTCACGCAGCCGCGATCATCGGGTCGCGCAGTGTCGCTGCAGGTCGACGTCGAGGCGTCTCGTCAGGCCCCAGAGGTTGTTCTCCACGAGAGGCGGCAACCTGCTCTCTCGCAGAGTTATTCCGCCACCGCAGAACCGGTTCGTTCAGGCGTTGGCGACCAGGCCCAGGCTCGAGGGGAAGGCGAGCAGCTCGTGCCGCGGCAGCACCCGCACCGTCCACCCGAACTGGCCCGGTGTGGCGATCGATACCCGACCGGCGAACTTCGCCCGCCCGTCCGGGTACCGCTCGACAAGACCCAGCGAGGTCGCGTGCCAGTCGCGGAGCTCGTCACTGCTCGTGTCGACCCGCCCGGCGACCACCTGCACGTCGACCTCGGCGGGGTCCAGCCCGTCGAGCGCGACGTAGGCGTCGACCGAGAGCTCCTCCCCGACGAGCGGCGAGTCGGAGATCCCGCTGCCCTCGACGTGCTCGACCCGCACCTGCGACCACCCGTCGCGCACCTGCCTCGTGTAGGCGGCGAGAGACCGTGCACCGGCGAAGTCCTCCGCCGCCATCCGGGCACTCGCCCGGGCCGCGGGCGCGTACAGCCGCTCGACGTAGTCGCGCACCATCCGGGTGGCGAGGACCTTCGGGCCGAGGGTCATCACGGTGTGCCGGAGCATCCCGAGCCACCGCTGCGGGAGGCCCTGCTCGTCGACGTCGTAGAAGCGCGGCGCCACCTTGTGCTCGATGATGTCGTAGAGCGCCGCCGCCTCGATGTCGTCGCGCCGGTCCTCGTCCTCGACGCCGTCCGCGGTCGGGATCGCCCAGCCGTTCTCGCCGTCGAACCACTCGTCCCACCAGCCGTCGAGGACGGAGAGGTTGAGCGCGCCGTTGAGCGCGGCCTTCATGCCCGAGGTCCCGCAGGCCTCCAGCGGACGAAGGGGGTTGTTCAGCCAGACGTCACAGCCCGGGTAGAGCGAGCGGGCCATCCCGATGTCGTAGTTGGGCAGGAAGACGATCCGGTGGCGCACGTCGTGCTCGTCGGCGAACTGCACCATCTGTTGGATGAGCTGCTTGCCGGTCTCGTCGGCCGGGTGGGACTTGCCGGCGATGACGAGCTGGATCGGCCGCTCCGGGTGCAGCAGCAGCGAGCGCAGCCGCTCGGGGTCGCGCAGCATGAGGGTGAGGCGCTTGTACGTCGGCACCCGCCGGGCGAAGCCGATCGTGAGCACGTCCGGGTCGAGCACCGCCTCGGTCCAGCCGAGCTCGGCCGCGGTGGCGCCGCGCGCGGACCAGCTGGCGCGCAACCGCTCGCGTGCCTCCTGCACCAGCTGGGCGCGCATCGCCCCCTTCGCCGACCAGATGGCCTCGCCGGGGACGTCAGGCACGCCCTCCCACTGCCGCCCCGGGGAGAGCTCCGCCCCACCGAGGTGCTCGGCGGCGATCTCCCGGACCCGGTCGTCGACCCACGTCGGTGCGTGCACGCCGTTGGTGATCGAGGTGATCGGCACCTCCGCGTCGTCGAAGCCCGGCCACAGCCCGTCGAACATCCCCCGGGAGACGACGCCGTGCAGCTGCGAGACGCCGTTGGCGCGGGCCGCGAGCCGCAGCCCCATGACCGCCATGTTGAAGACGCCGTCCTCGCCGCCCTCGTAGGTCTCGGCACCCAGGGCGAGCAGCTCGGCCACCGGCACCCCGGGCAGCCCCTGCCCCTCGCCGAAGTACCGCTCGATGAGCCCCGCGTCGAAGCGGTCGATGCCGGCCGGCACGGGCGTGTGCGTCGTGAAGACGGTCCCGGCGCGGGTGGCCTCGAGCGCCTCGGCGAAGTCCATGCCGCGGGAGGTGAACTCGCTGATCCGCTCGACACCGAGGAAGCCCGCGTGGCCCTCGTTGCTGTGGTAGACCTCCGGCTCCGGCGCCCCGGTGAGGCGGGACCACAGGCGCAGCGCGCGCACACCGCCGACGCCGAGGAGCAGCTCCTGCTGCAGCCGCTGCTCGCCACCCCCTCCGTAGAGGCTCTCGGTGACGCCGCGCATGACGTCGTCGTTGCCGGGCACGTCGGAGTCGAGGAGCAGCAGCGGCACCCGACCGACCTGGGCCCGCCAGACCTGGGCGCGCAGCACCTGGCCGTCGGGCAGGTCAAGGGTGATCAGGCACGGGGTGCCGTCCTCCTCGCGCAGCAGCTGCAGCGGCAGGCCCTGCGGGTCGAGGACGGGGTAGGTCTCCTGCTGCCACCCCGAGGCGTCCAGACTCTGCTCGAAGTAGCCGGTCTTGTAGAAGAGCCCGACGCCGATCACAGGCACCCCGAGGTCGGAGGCGGCCTTGAGGTGGTCCCCGGCGAGGATGCCCAGGCCACCGGAGTACTGCGGCAGCACCTCGGTGATGCCGTACTCCGGGCTGAAGTAGGCGATCGAGGCGGGCAGCTCGACCTCCTCACCGCGTCGCTGGTACCAGAGCCGCGCGCCGAGGTAGCCGTCCAGCTCCTCCTTGGCCGAGGCGACGCCCGCGACGAGCTCCTCGTCCCGGGCCAGCTCCTCGAGCTCGTCGGCGGAGAAGGCCGAGAGCAGCCGGACCGGGTCGTGCCCGGCCTCCTCCCAGCGCTGCGGGTCGATCCCCGCGAAGAGATCCCGGGTCGGGGCGTGCCAGCTCCACCGCAGATTCATGGCGAGGTCGCCGAGCGGAGTCAGGGGCTGGGGCAGAGCGGTGCGGACGCTGAAGCGTCGGATGGCCTTCACACCCTCATCTTGGGGGGTCGACGGGCCGGGCGCCAAGTGCCCACGACGGGTACCTTGCATGGTGTGCACGTCGACGCCTCCGCTTCCGCCCCCGACGCCCGCCGCGCGGCCCGGGTCCCGGTCTCCGCGCCGCCGCAGACACCGCTCGGCCGGATCCCCGTCCTCGACGTGGCGCCGTGCATCGACCACGGGGCACGACCGGCGAAGTCCGTGGTCGGCGAGCCCTTCGAGGTGACCGCCACGGTCTTCCGCGAGGGCCACGACGCCGTGAACGCCACCGTCGTGCTCACCGACCCGAGTGGCGCCGAGCACCGGGTGCCGATGACCTGCCACAACCCCGGGCTCGCCCGGTGGAGGGCGCAGGTGGTCGCCGACCGCGAGGGCTGGTGGCGGTACCGGGTCGAGGGCTGGTCGGACCCGTGGGCGACCTGGGTGCACGACGCCACCCTGAAGATCCGCGCCGACGTGGACACCCAGCTGATGCTCGACGAGGGCGCTCTCCTGCTGCGCCGGGCGCTCGCCGACCCGACCCGGGGCGAAGGGGGGCGCATCGCCCTTCGCTCCGCCCTCGAGGTCCTCGACGGCCGGGAGGAGCACCACCCCACCGCTGCCCTGCACCTGGTGACGACGGGCGCCGCCGAGGAGATGCTCGCCCACCCGGTGCGTGACCTGGTGACCGGCAGCGCGGACCTGGCGCTGCTCGTCGAGCGCGAGCGGGCGCTGTACGGCTCCTGGTACGAGATCTTCCCGCGCAGCGAGGGCGCCCGCCGCGACGAGGCGACCGGCCGCTGGAGCACCGGCACCCTCCGCACCGCCGCGCGCCGGCTGCCCGCGATCGCCGACATGGGCTTCGACGTGGTCTACCTGACGCCGGTGCACCCGATCGGCACGAGCGCCCGCAAGGGGCCGAACAACACCCTCGAGGCCGGGCCGGACGACCCGGGCTCCCCCTACGCCATCGGCTCCCCCGACGGCGGGCACGACGCGATCCACCCGGACCTGGGGACCTTCGAGGACTTCGACGCCCTCGTGGCCGAGGCGGAGCGGCTCGGTCTGGAGGTCGCGCTCGACCTCGCGCTGCAGTGCTCCCCGGACCACCCGTGGGTGAGCGAGCACCCGGAGTGGTTCACCGAGCGGGCCGACGGGTCGATCGCCTTCGCGGAGAACCCCCCGAAGAAGTACCAGGACATCTACCCGCTGAACTTCGACCGGGACCCCGAGGGCATCTACCGCGAGGTGCGCCGGGTCGTGCAGGTGTGGATCGACCACGGGGTGAAGATCTTCCGGGTCGACAACCCGCACACCAAGCCGGTGGAGTTCTGGCAGTGGCTCATCGCCGATGTCGCTCAGGACCACCCCGACGTCATCTGGCTCGCCGAGGCCTTCACGAACCCGCCGATGATGCACACCCTGGCCAAGGTCGGCTTCCAGCAGAGCTACACCTACTTCGCCTGGCGCAACACCGCGCCCGAGCTCGTCGAGTACGGCACGGAGGTCGCCGGGGAGGCGGCCGCGTACATGCGCCCCAGCTTCTGGCCGACCACCCACGACATCCTCACCCCCTACCTCCAGTTCGGCGGGCCGGCGGCGTGGAAGGTGCGGGCGGCGCTGGCCGCGACGATGGTCCCGACGTGGGGCATCTACGCCGGCTACGAGCTCATGGAGCACGTCGCGCGACCCGGCTCCGAGGAGCAGATCGACAACGAGAAGTACGAGCTGAAGGACCGCCGCTGGGACGAGGTCGGCGACGCCTCTCTCGCCGGCTGGCTGACGATGCTCAACCGGGTCCGCCGGGAGCACCGGGCACTGCAGCTGCTGCGGAACGTCACCTTCCACCACGTCGACGACGAGAACCTGCTCGCCTTCAGCAAGGTGGCCACCCGCGAGGACGGCACCGAGGACCTCGTCATCGTCGTCGCCAACGTCGACCCGCACAGCACCCGCGAGTCCACGCTGCGCCTCGACATGGGCGCACTCGGGATGGGCGCGGACGAACGCTTCGCCGCCACCGACCAGGTCACCGGGGACCAGTGGGAGTGGGGCGAGGCGAACTACGTCCGGCTCGGCGCCGACGCCGAGCCGGTGCACATCGTCACCGTGGAGCGAGACCGGAGGTCCTGATGGCCGAGATCTTCGACGCCCGGCTCACCCCGACGAAGGGGGACCTCGTCGAGGAGTGGGTCGTGGGCCGGCGCTGGTACACCGGCCGCGGGCGGCCGCGGTTGCGCCGCCTGGACTCGTGGCGCCTCGACGACCCGGCCGGCGAGGTCGGCATCGAGACCATCATCTTCCTGGTCGAAGGGGGCCCCGAGCCGCTCGTGCTCCAGGTCCCGCTGACCTACCGCGGCGCCCCGCTCGAGGGCGGCGCGGACGGGCTGATCGGCGAGATGGAGCACTCCGTGCTCGGTCACCGCTGGGTCTACGACGCCCCGCACGACCCGGTCTACGTCGAGCAGCTGCTGGCGCTGCTGCGCGGGCGGGCCGAGGCGCAGTCCGGCTCGGTGTCGTGGACCCCGGAGCCCGGGGTCGTCGGCCATCCGGACACCGGGTGGGGCGAGGAGCCGCAGGTGGTCTCGTCCCGGGTGCTCGCCGGTGAGCAGTCGAACACCTCCGTCGTCGTCACCACGAGCGACGGGCGGCCGGTCATCGTGAAGATCTTCCGCACCCTGCACGCCGGGGCGAACCCCGACATCACGCTCCCGGAGGCGCTGGCCGGGTCCCCCTTCGTCCCCGCCGGCGTCGGTCACGTCACGGGCAGCTGGGACCGCGCGGACGGCCAGGGCCGGGACACCGGCCAGCTGGCGGTGGCGCAGGAGTTCCTCGAGGGGGCCGAGGACGCCTGGCGGGTGTGCCTCCGGCAGGCGGAGCGGGCCCTTCGAGGCTCGCGCCCGGGGGGCGCTCACACCTCAGGAACCGGTAGCGAACCACCGGCCCCCTCCTTCCACGCGCTGGGGCGGGCGGTGGCGGGGGTGCACACCGAGCTCGCGATCGCGCTGCCGACCCGCGCGCCGGGACCGGAGGAGATCGTCGAGCAGGTGCGCCGGATGCGCAGGCGAGCCGCTGCGGCCGTGGGTGAGGTGCCGGCCCTGGCCGAGCACGAGAGCGCGATCCAGGCCGTCCTCGACGCGGCAGAGGCGGCGGAATGGCCTGCGCTGCAACGGATCCACGGCGACCTGCACCTGGGGCAGGTGCTCGAGGTCCCCGACCGGGGCTGGGTGATCATCGACTTCGAGGGCGAGCCTCTGCGCCCCCTCGCCGAGCGCAACGCGCCGGACTGCGCCGTGCGCGACGTCGCGGGGATGCTGCGCTCGCTGGACTACGTCGCGGGCACAGTCCTGGACAAGGTCGGCTCGGACGGACGGTCCGCGGCGGACACCTGGCGGGCGGAGGCCGTCCTCGCCTTCCTCGACGGCTACGCCGAGGCCGCCCCCGACCCGCGCGACCTCCCGGAGCTGCTCACCGCCTTCGTGCTGGACAAGGCGCTCTACGAGGTCGTCTACGAGGCCCGCCACCGACCGACCTGGCTCCACCTGCCCACCGCCGCCGTCGGCCGACTCCTGGGAGGACACCCGTGACGCCGATCCCTGACTCCGCACTGCCGAGCGCGCTGTGGGCCGTCACCCACGGCCGCGCGGCCCAGCCGCACGACGTCCTCGGCCAGCACGTGGAGCCGGCCGGGCTCCGGGTCCGGGTCCGGCGCCCCATGGCCGCCCGGGTGCGGGTGCGCTTCGATGACGGTGAGGTCATCGACCTCGAGCACGAGCAGGACGGCATCTTCACCGGTCTGCGTCCGGATGCATCGGCGGCGATGGACTACCGCGTGCTCACCACGTGGGGCGACGGGGTCGAGCACGTCACCGACGACCCCTACCGCTTCGCCCCCACGCTCGGCGAGCTGGACCTGCACCTGATCAACGAGGGGCGCCACGAGCGGCTCTGGGACGTCCTCGGTGCCCACCTGCGCAGCTACTCCGGGCCGATGGGCGAGGTGCGCGGCACCTCCTTCGCCGTGTGGGCTCCCCGCGCGAAGGCGGTGCACGTCATCGGGGACTTCAACGGCTGGGACCCCGTCAGCCACCCGATGCGCCGGCTCGGTGAGTCCGGGGTGTGGGAGCTGTTCGTGCCTGACGTGGCGAAGGGGGCGGTGTACAAGTTCGCCGTCCGCGGCGCCGACGACGTGGTCCGGGAGAAGGCCGACCCGCTCGCGAGGGCGGCCGAGCGCGCCCCCGCCACCGGCTCCGTGGTCACGGGCAGCGAGCACGTCTGGCAGGACCGGGCCTGGCTGGAACAACGGGCGGCGCGCGACCCGCACGAGGGCCGGATGAGCGTCTACGAGGTGCATCTCGGCTCCTGGCGCGAGGGCCTGGACTACCGGGAGCTGGCCGAGCAGCTCGTGGAGTACGTCTCGGAGCTCGGCTTCACGCACGTCGAGCTGCTTCCCGTGATGGACCACCCCTACCCGCCGTCGTGGGGGTACCACGTGACGAGCTACTACGCGCCGAATGCGCGCTTCGGCTCCCCGGACGACTTCCGCCACCTGGTCGACTCTCTGCACCGGGCGGGCATCGGCGTGATCCTCGACTGGGTCCCGGGGCACTTCGCCACCGACGAGTGGGCGCTGGTGCGCTTCGACGGGCTGCCGCTGTACGAGCACCCGGACCCGCGGCGCGGGTGGCAGCCGGACTGGGGCAGCTACGTCTTCGACTTCGGGCGGCTCGAGGTGCGCAACTTCCTCGTCGCGAACGCGCTGTACTGGCTGCAGGAGTTCCACGTCGACGGGCTGCGCGTGGACGGCGTCGCGGCGATGCTCTACCTGGACTACTCGCGAAGCGACGGCGACTGGCTGCCGAACGTCCACGGCGGCCGGGAGAACCTCGAGGCCGTCGACCTGCTCCAGGAGATCAACGCGACCGCGTACCGCACCTCCCCGGGGATCGTCACGGTCGCCGAGGAGTCGACCGCCTGGCCCGGCGTGACCGCCCCGACGAGCGAAGGGGGCCTCGGCTTCGGCCTGAAGTGGAACATGGGCTGGATGAACGACGCCCTCGCCTACCTCGCCGAGGACCCGATCAACCGGCAGCACCACCACAACCTGCTGACCTTCGCGATGATGTACGCCTACGCGGAGCAGTACCTGCTGCCGATCAGCCACGACGAGGTCGTCCACGGCAAGGGGTCGATGCCCTACAAGATCCCCGGCGACGACGGTGCCCGGCTGGCGACGCTGCGTGCCTTCTACGCCTACCAGTGGGCCTTCCCCGGCAAGCAGCTGCTCTTCATGGGCACCGAGTTCGCCCAGACGAGTGAGTGGGCGGACGGGCGCTCGCTCGACTGGTGGCTGCTCGAGCACGCCGCGCACCGGCGCGTCCACGATCTGGTGGCGGAGCTGAACTCCTTCGCCGGTCGGCACCCCGCGCTGTGGCGCCGGGACTTCGACCCGGCGGGCTTCGAGTGGCTCGACCCCGACGACAACCACGGCAACACCGTCTCCTTCGTCCGCTCCGACGGCGCCGGGGACGAGGTCGTGGTCGTGGTGAACTTCGGTGGGGTCGGGCGCTCCCCCCTTCGCGTGGGGCTGCCGCACGGCGGCGACTGGCAGGTGGCGCTGGACACGAGCGGCTTCGACGCCGACGGCTCTCCGAGCCAGGCCGGCGTCGTCGTCACGGCGCAGGAGCACCCCCACCACGGACGCTCCTGGTCCGCCGAGGTGCACGTCGCGGCGCTGAGCGCTCTCTACCTGGTGCCGGTCACCACGCCCTGAGCCGCGTCAGAAGAGCGCGCTCATCAGCGTGGTCCGGCCCTTGCGCACCCGCTCGTCGTGGTTGCCGACGACGGCGAAGAGGTCGAGCAGGCGGGTCTTGACGCGGTCCCGCTCCTCGCCGGCAGTCACCCGCACGAGATCGATGAGGCGGGTGAAGGCGTCCTCCACGTGCCCACCGAGCACGTCGAGGTCGGCGACGACGAGGGCGGCGTCGATGTCCTTCGGGTCGGCGGCAGCGGCCTCGCGCGCGGCGGTCAGGTCCACGTCCTGGGTCCGCCTCATCAGGCCGACCTGGGCGAGGCCGATCTCGGCGTCGGCGTCCTTGGGGTTCTCGGCGAGAGCCTTCTCGTAGGCAGCGGCAGCGGCGTCCAGGTCCCCGCGCTCGATCGCGTCGAAGGCCTCCTGGTGCAGCGGCGGCAGCTCCTCCTCGGACTCCTCGCTCGCCTCGGCGCCGGAGATGCGGCCGGTCACGCCGTGCTGGACCGCGAGCTGGAGCAGCTGGTCGGCGACCTGGCGCAGCTGCTCGCGCTCGACGAGCCCGCTGAAGAGCGGGACCGGCTGTCCGGCGACGAGCCCGAGCGCGAGCGGCACCTCCTGGGGCTGCAGTGCCTGCTGGACACCGGGGCTGGAGACGAGGTCGATGCCGACGATCTGCAGCCGTCCGTCGAGCCCGGAGGCGACATCGACCGCGTCGTCCAGGAGCGTCCGGCTCTGCGGGTGCTGCGAGGACCACACGACCGCGAGCGCGGGCACCGCGCTGGTGCGGGCGACGATCTGGTTGAAGGTCTCGTCGGTGGCCTCCACGAGGACCCCGTCGGCCCGACCACCCGCGGCGGGCGCGCTCGCCGGGGCGCCGGCCGGCGCGGCGGACGGTGATGGGGTGGCGCCGGGCTGTCGCGACGAATCGCCCAGTCCGGACAGGTCGACGGCTCCACGCAGGGCACGGGTCGGGTCACTCATGGGGTCATTCTCTCCCACCGCTCACTGCTCGCCGAGAAGGCCCTCCACGCGCTCCACCTTGTCCGTGATCATCCCGGTCCGCCCGGCCCGGATGTCGGCCTTCATGACGAGGGAGACCCGGTCCCCGTACGGACCCATGGCGTCGACGCAGGACTTGATGACGGCCATGACCTCGTCCCACTCCCCCTCGAGGGTGGTGAACATCGACCCGAGGTCGTGGGGCAGCCCGCTGTCGCGGACGATCCGCAGTGCCGCCGCGACTGCCTCGGCGTAGGAGCCGGTCTCGTCCGGGGACGAGGGGGCGATGGAGAACGCGATGAGCACGATGCCTCCCGTGGCTACTTCTCGATCATCATCCGGCCATCCACGTCCTTGACGGTGTGGGTGACCTTCTCGGTCTTGGTCTTGCCGCCCTTCATCTCGTAGGTGACCTTGAGGGTGACCTTGCCGCTCCCGGGGGCGACGGCCAGGTCGCTCGTCTTCGCCTTCTTCACGCCGTTCCAGAAGTCGATGTAGTCCGACTCGTCCCCCTCGGCCTCCTGTGCCGATGCGGAGAGCTGGGTCCAGGTGCTCGACGGGTCCTTCGGAGCCGTCCGGTAGTAGTGCTGGACGAAGGCACCGGCTCGCTCGACGAAGTTGATCGCCGCCTCGGGTGCCTGCGACTCCTCGGACGCGTCCTCGCTGACCGAGGAGGTGGCGCCCTCCCCCGAACCCTCGTCGTCACCGATCCCGACGATGCCGACGGCCAGCGCCGCGAGGAGCAGCGCGAGGATGATCGCGACCACCCAGGCGATCGTGCTGCCACCGTCCGCACGCGGCGGCTCGGTGACCATGTGCATCTCGGTGCCGGCGTCGTCCTCGGCGCCGGAGTCCTCGACCTCGGGTACCTCGGTGGCCCCCTTCGGCCCGGGCTCGTCGGTGGAGCCGGCCACGGGCCCGTCACCGGCGTCCTCCGTCGCGGCGGCACCCGCTGCCCCTCCCGCTGCGGCACCGGCGGCGCCTGCGGCCACGGGAGCGGCTGCACCGGCCGCGGTGGGGCCGGACTGGGCTGCGCCCGAGCCGGCGGGCGGGTTGGCACGCATCCGCTCACCGGCCGCGAGGTGCTCCAGGCGCCGGGAGATGTCGGCCATGGTGCCGCGCCGGTTGGGGTCGCGGGAGAGCATGTCGGCGAGGATCGGCTCGAGGGCGCCCGCACGCTGCGGGGTGCGGGGCGGGTTGGTCGCGATGTACTGCAGCGTCGCGAGCGGCGGGTCGAGCAGGGGGAAGGCCTCCCGCCCCTCGATCGCGTAGTAGAGGGTCGCGCCGAGCGACCACACGTCCGCGCCGCCGGTCTGCTTGCCGCCGACCGCCACCTCGGGCGCGGTGTAGTTCGGCGTCCCCATCGTCACGCCGACCTGGGTGAACTGCCGCTCCACGTTGCTGCGGGCGATCCCGAAGTCGCTGATCTTCGGCCGGCCCTGGCCGATGAGGACGTTCGAGGGCTTGATGTCACCGTGCACGACACCGGCACGGTGCGAGGCCGACAGCGCCGCGGCGAGCTGAGACCCGAGGTCGGCCACCCCCACCTGCGCCATCGGACCGCGCTCCCGGATCGCCGAGGCGAGCGTCGGCCCGTCGACGTACTCCATGACGAGCCACGGGACCTCGTCGTACTCGACGACGTCGTAGACGGCGACGACGTTGGGGTGGTTCAGCGCAGCAGCCTGCCGGGCCTCCCGGATGGCGCGGCGGGTGTCCGCCTCGCTCTCTCCCGGAAACGCCCCGATCTGCTTGATCGCCACGTGGCGGCCGAGCAGGCTGTCCTGGGCCAACCACACGGCGCCGCCACTGCCGCTGCCGATCTGGCGCACGACCTCGTAGCGACCGGCAATCAGCTCGCGCGATGTCTCGTCACTCATGTCAGGCAACAGCGTAAGCGCTGCGCGCCCCGCAGGCCGCGTCCGACCCACGGAGAGCCGACACGTCGTTAGCATGGAGGCATGGGGACAGATCAGGGGGATCTTTCCGGTACGCGTCCACCGCGTCCGGCCACCAGGGTGCGTGCACCCTCACCGATCGATGCGCAGCGACAACCCGTCGTGATGACGCGCGCTGTCAGCGCGTGGTCCTTCGCGTGTCTCTCGGGTCTGCTCGGGCTGGTGACGGCCGCGCTGTGGCGCGACGAGCGCCGCGCCGAGCTGATCTCGATGGCCGGGTCCGAGGTGAGCAAGCAGGAGCGTGAGCAGGCGGTCACGCTGCTGATCGTGGGCACCTTCGCGGTGCTGGCGGTGGTGCTGCTGCTCACGGCGCTGCTCACCGCCCGGCTCCCGAAGGGAGGGAAGCCCGCGCGGGTGTTCCTCACCATCGTGGCGCTGGCGCAGCTGGGGCTGGTGCCCGCCACGATCCCGATCCTCACCGCCTCGCAGTGGGAGGGTGTCGTCACCTCCGGGCTGCTCGCCCTTCAGGCCCTCCTCGGGCTCGTCGGGGCGGTCCTCATGTGGCTACCGGGCTCCCGTCGGCGCTGACGTCCCAGGCCCCGTGCAGCAGCTCCTCGCAGCTGCGCGCGAGGACCCTCGCCGCTCGGCGGGTCTGCTCCCGAGCGAGCGGGTCACCCGCGATGGTCCGCCACCGGTCCAGCGAGGCGGTCGCGGCGCGCACGACGTCGCCGGGTGTCGCGGACTCCACGAGGCCGAGTCGTCGCCAGGGCTGCATGCCCTGGTCACCGAGCAGGAGTCGCGCGGCGGTGGTGTCGTCGGCGTCCAGCCCCGGCACGGCCGCCCGCCGGACCTCGGAGAGCAGGCGCATCTGCTCCGGTGCCGGCTCGCCCGCGCGCAGCGCCTCGCAGGCGGCGAGCAGCCCCGACGCCCCGGCCACCGGTGAGGTGTCCACCAGCCGTTCGACGGCGCTGGCCGCCGCCAGCCCGGCCAGTGCCCGGGCCCGGGGCGCGAGCTGGGCGTCGATGATGCCCCGGAGTCGGCCGAGGCCGCTGCGTCGCGCCAGCTCGTCGGCGAGCGCGCCCGGGCGGTCCATCCCCTGCCGAAGCAGCACCGCCCCGAGTCGGACCCCGAAGAGACCGATGCGTCGCACCAGGCCGCTGCGCCCCTCCACGGTGCCGCCCGCTGCCTCTGCCGCCGCGAAGCGCTCGACGGAGACCAGCACTGACTCCCGCTGCTCGCGGGGCATCGCCGCCACGGTGCGCAGCAGGTCGAAGTCGTCCTGGCGCAGCGTGCGGGCGCCCTGGGCGAGCAGGCCCGCGACGGGCAGGACGTCGGAGCACAGGTCGCGCAGCTGCGGGTGCTCCGCCTGACGGGCAGCCACGTCCTTGGCCGAGACGAGGCTGTCGAGCCTCCCGCCACCGACCTCGTCGGCGCGTGAGAGGACACCCACGGTCGTCGCCGCGGCGTGAGCGGCTCCGGTGGCGGCGCCGTCGCGAAGCGCCTGCAGCATGGCCAGGTCGTCCGCGTGGCGGGTGCGGAAGAGGTGGATCACCGCGTCGACGGGGCGCTCCACGGACTCGGCGGAGAGCAAGTCGGTGGTGTGCCGGGAGGCCTCCTCGGTCACCGACCCCACCCCCGGAGTGTCCACGAGGGTCATGGTCCGCAGCACCGGGGACGGCCACTGGACCTCGATGCGCGCCACCTGCTCCGGGGAGTACCCGAGCAGGGTGTGTCGCAGCCGGCCGCCGGAGCGGGTCAGCGGGATGCCGTGGACGGTCTTGTCGGTCAGCACGAGTCGTGACTGCGGCGCGGAGCCGTAGCGGTACCACGTGGTGACGAGGGTGCACTCCCCGGCGTCGGTCGGGGCGATCTCCTCCCCGAGCAGCGCGTTGAGCAGCGTGGAGGCAGCGGCCGGGCTGGCCGAGGTCGGTCAGGCATTCGACGGGAGTCGTCTGGCCGCGCACGCCGCCGCCCGCTGCGAGGACCGCCGACAGGGCGCCGACCTGCTGGAGCTGGCACGCTCCCTTCGCGGTGGGACCACGACCGCCGCGGAGACGCTCGCCACGGAGGCGCCGGGGACGATCCGGCTCACCGAACGGGAGCTGGACATGGTCCGACTCGTGCTCGAGGGCAAGACCTACCGGGAGGTGGGAGCCACGCTGTACCTCTCCGCGCGCACCGTCGAGCACGGCATCGCCCGGATCCGGCGTCGCAGCGGTGCCTCGTCACGCAGCGAGCTGCTCGAACGGCTGCGGCTGACGGTCCGGCACCTGGACGGGTGAGCCTGCCCTCTCAGTCGGTGCCGGCCCCGATCGAGGCGAGCAGCTGGTCGGCGGCCGCGTAGGGGTCGAGCGCGCCGTCGACGACGCGTGCGGCCAGCGCCTCGAGGCTGCCCGCGGCGGCCAGGTCACCGATGCGGGCGCGCAGCTGCGCGAGGGCGAGCGCGGAGACCTCGTCCCCGGCCCGCTCGGTGCGCCGCCGGCGCAGGGTTCCGGTGCGCGCCAACCACTCGAGGTGACCGGTGACCGCATCGGCGATCTCCTCCACCCCGGTGCCCTCGAGCGCGCTCGCGCGCAGCACGGGGCGCCGCCAACCACCGGCGGCGGTCCCCTCCCCCATCTGGATCATGTGCCGCAGGTCGCGCACCGTCGCATCGGCTCCCGCGCGATCGGCCTTGTTGACGACGAAGACGTCGCCGATCTCGAGGATCCCGGCCTTCGCCGCCTGGATGCCGTCCCCCATCCCGGGGGCCAGCAGCACGAGCGTGGTGTCCGCGAGGCGCACGATGTCCACCTCGGACTGACCGACGCCGACGGTCTCGACGATGACGACGTCGAAGCCGGCCGCGTCGAGCACCCGGATCGCCTGCGGCGCGGAGACCGACAGGCCGCCCAGGTGACCGCGGGTCGCGAGCGAGCGGACGTAGACACCCGGATCGCTCGCCGCCTCCCCCATCCGGATCCGGTCCCCGAGGAGGGCTCCGCCGGAGAAGGGGGACGAGGGGTCGACCGCCAGCACGGCGACCCGCTTCTCGCGTCGGCGCAGCGCCGCCACGAGCGAGTTGGTCGTCGTGGACTTGCCGACGCCCGGCGACCCGGTGACCCCGATGACGTGGGCGCCGCCGGTGTGGGGCGCGAGAGCGGCCATGACCTCCCGCAGTGCCGGGTGCTGGTCGTCGACGAGGGAGATCGACCTGCCCACGGCACGCGGCATCCCCGCCCTGGTCTGCTCGACCAGGACGGGGACGTCGACGTGGCGGATCAAGCTCAGGCGCTCGGCACGCGCACGATCAGGGCATCGCCCTGACCGCCACCGCCGCACAGCGAGGCAGCGCCGACGCCACCGCCGCGACGCTTGAGCTCCAGCGCGAGGGACAGGGCGATCCGGGCGCCCGACATGCCGAGCGGGTGCCCCATCGCGATCGCGCCGCCGTTGGGGTTGACCTTCTCCGGGTCGAAGCCGAGCTGCTTGGTCGAGGAGAGCCCGACCGCGGCGAAGGCCTCGTTGATCTCGACGAGGTCGAGGTCGCCGACCGCGATGCCCTCCTTCTTCACGGCCGCCTCGATCGCGTTGGCCGGCTGGGCCTGCAGCGTGGAGTCCGGGCCGGCGACGACGCCGTGGGCGCCGATCTCGGCGAGCCAGGTGAGGCCCAGCTCCTGGGCCTTCTCCTTGCTCATCACGACCACCGCGGCGGCACCGTCGGAGATCTGCGAGGCGGAGCCGGCGGTGATGGTGCCGTCCTTGGCGAAGGCGGGACGCAGCTTGCCGAGGGACTCGGCCGTGGTGTCGCCGCGCACGCCCTCGTCGGTGTCGAAGATCACCGGGTCACCCTTGCGCTGCGGGACCTCCACCGGGACGACCTCGTCGGCGAAACGACCCTCGGCCCAGGCCTTGGCGGCCTTCTGGTGGCTCGCCGCAGCGAAGGCGTCCTGCTCCTCGCGGGAGAACTCGGAGGTGTCGGCGTTCTTGGCCTCGGTGAGCGCGCCCATCGCCTGATCGGTGATGACGTCGTGCAGGCCGTCGTAGGCCATCGAGTCCTTGAGCTTGGCGTCGCCGTACTTGATGCCGTCGCGGCTCTTGGGCAGCAGGTGCGGGGCGTTGGTCATCGACTCCTGCCCACCGGCGACGACGACGTCGAACTCGCCGGCGCGGATGAGCTGGTCGGCGAGGGCGATGGCGTCCAGCCCGGAGAGGCAGACCTTGTTCACGGTCAGGGCGGGCACGTCCTTGGGGATGCCGGCCTTGATGGCGGCCTGCCGCGCCGGGATCTGTCCCTCACCGGCGGTGAGGACCTGGCCCATGATGACGTAGTCGACCTGCTCACCCGTGACGCCGGACTTCTCCAGCGCACCCTTGATGGCGAAGCCACCGAGGTCGGACCCGGAGAAGCCCTTGAGGGAGCCGCTCATGCGACCCATCGGGGTGCGGGCCCCGGCGACGATGACGGACACGGGACGCTCGGACATGTGGGATGCCTCCAACGATTGTGGGT
>CAYLUX010000003.1:50588-62239 GCA_964386935.1 uncultured Janibacter sp. | reverse complement strand
GCTCCCCCGGTTGGACTCGAACCAACAACCCTCCGGTTAACAGCCGAATGCTCTGCCAATTGAGCTACAGGGGATCGCGTTGTTGCGCTGCGTCACCATAACAAGAAGCAGGTCCGGTGACGAAACCCGCCCTTCGAGGCTCGCCTGCTGCGCAGACTCACACCTCAGGAACCACCCTTCGAGGTCCCTCGTTGGCGCTCCGTGAGCGTCAGGAGACGGGCGCCAGCAGGTCCGCGTGGTGGCGGGCGGCGACGTCCGGGTGGGCGCGCAGCCGAGCCTTGAGCAGGTTGGCGCCGTAGGTGTCGTTCAGGACATTGGCCGCGTCCTGGGTGATGCCCCGGGTCTCCGCTGCCAGCTCCGGCGGCAGCTCCACCAGAGGCACGACCGCGTCGAGGCTCGGGTTGAAGAAGAACGGGATCGAGAGTCGCTCGGTCCCCACCTCCGGCGCGGTGACCCGGTGGTCGGTGGCCCTGAGGTACCCGTCCGTGGCGACCTCCATCAGCTCCCCGATGTTGACGACGAAGGCGTCGTCGCGCGGCGGCACGTCCAGCCAGTCGTCCCCGCTGCGCACCTGCAGGCCGCCCTTGCCCGGCTCGATGAGCAGCAGCGTGAGGATGCCCGGGTCGCTGTGCGCACCCACGCCCTGGCCGGCGTCCGCAGAGCCCGGGTAGCGCACCACCTTGAGCATCATCGAGGCCGGGTCGAAGCTCGCGTCGAAGTGGTCCGGCCGCGCACCCAGCGAGATGGCCCACTGCGTGAGGAGCCGGTGGCCCAACTCCTCCAGCCGCTCCATCCACGCGGTGTACGTCGCGCGGAACTCAGGCAGCGCCTCGGGCCACTGGTTGGGCCCGTCGAGGCGCAGGTACGGCGGGTCGACGACCTCACGCTCCTCCAGCTCCGAGCCCAGGTCGATCTGCTCGCGGTGGTCCACCTGCCCCTGGGTGAACTCGCCGTCGAGACGAGTCCAGCCGCGGAAGTGCGGGCTCCGCGTCATCTCGATCGCCCGCTTGTCCGCCTCGGGCAGCGCGAAGAAGCGTCGGGCGACGTCGAAGAGCTCGTCGATGACCTCGCGCGGGATGCTGTGACGAAGGTGGAAGAAGCCCACCTCGTGGGTCGCGTCCCTGAGGTTCTCGCGGAAGCGCTCGGCCGAGTCCGGTCCGGCGTCGAGGTCGGCGATGTCGAGGAGCGGGATGGTGCGATCAGCCATAACTCAAGGTTATCTTTTCCATCAGGGAAGACCCTGAGTGGTCGAAGTGTGGACGGCGCCGGGTCAGGGCTCGCGGCCCACCTGTTCCGCGAGCCTCGCGGCGACCTCCTTCGTGGCGGCGAGCAGCTGCGGATCGTTCGGGTCGCAGCCGCGACCGACGACCGTCTGGGCGAGGAAGCGGTCCGTCGCCAGGTCCCTGCGCAGGACGACGCGGGCGCGGCGGGAGCGGTCGAGCTTCACCTGCTCGACGAGGACGACGCTCGCCTGCACCCGTTCGTGCAGCGCATCCGGCACCCCACCCGGCGACTCCAGCTCCCACGCATCCTCCGGACGCGGGTCCACCCAGGTCACCCGCAGCAGCCCCTCGTCGGGGTCCCACCTGCCGGCGTCCACGAGGTGCCACGGCTTGCCCTCGACGAGGTCACCACCCGTGGCCACGAGGCGCCGGGTGGTGACGACGACGGTGGCGCCCCCCTTCGCTCCGGCGGTGGCGAGCACGCGCTCCCCCCGCGCCAGGGTCACCTCGGGCGGGACGGGAGCAGCCTTGTCGCGCACCAGCTTCGGCCACCGCACCTCAGCCGACCTCCGAGCGAAGGGAGGCACGCTCCCGCTCCATCGTGTGCAGGCTCGCCGAGAGCTCCCGCAGCGCTGCCTGGTCGGCGTCGGGATCCGCGGAGAGCCGGCGCAGCTGCGCCATCCCGTCGGAGATCCGCCGCCCCAGGGCGACGTCGCGCACCTTGACCAGCAGGGAGCGGATGTAGCTGGGCGGGGGCATCCCCGTCGAGGGGTCGTGCACCACGGGCAGCGGTGCGACGGACAACTCGGCGACAAGCGGCGCCACGGCCAACGGGGTCGCCTCGTCGACCCGTGCGTGCCAGGCAGCGAGGGTCTCCCCCGCCACGACCGGCCCGACCTCGCGGACGGCGTCGAAGACCGCCCGGTGCGCGGGCGCGGTGAAGCTGAGTGGGTCCACCGCGTCCAGCGCCTCCCCGGTGAACATCGTCGGGTGCTGCAGCACCGCCTGGAGGAGCTGGCGCTCGGCCTGCACGATCGGGTCGCGCAGGTCCGGCACGGGCATCCCGGAGCTCGCCTCCCCGCTCGTCGGCTCCGGCACCGGCTCCTGCCCACCGGCGGGAGCCCCCTTCGCCTCCTCCCGGGCCTGGAGACGGCCCGCCCGGGCCACCGCGTCCCACATCTGCTCGACCTCGACGCCGACCCAGCCGGCGACGGTGCGCACGTACTCCGGCCGCAGCGAGGAGTCCCGGATGCTGTTGATGATCGGCGCGACCGCGGACATCCCACGCACCCGCCCCTCGGCGGTGTCCAGGTCGAAGCGGTCGAGGGTCGTGCGGACCGCGAACTCGAACATCGGCACGGCGTCCTCGATGAGGTCACGCACCGCGGTCTCCCCCTCCCGCAGGCGCAGGTCGCAGGGGTCCATGCCGTCGTCGGCGACCGCGACGAAGCTCTGGCTGGCCCACTTCTCGTCCTGGGCGTAGGCCTTCATCGCCGCCTTCTGGCCCGCCGCGTCGCCGTCGAAGGTGAAGACCACCTTGGCGGGCGCCAGGTCCGCCTCGTCCCGCACGATCCGCCGCAGCACCTTGATGTGGTCCTCGCCGAAGGCGGTCCCACAGGTGGCCACGGCGCCCTCGATGCCGGACAGGTGCGCGGCCATGACATCGGTGTAGCCCTCGACGATGACCGCACGCCGTTGTGTGGAGATCGACTTCTTGGCCAGGTCGAGGCCGTAGAGGACCGAGGACTTCTTGTAGATCGGCGTCTCGGTCGTGTTGAGGTACTTCGCGGCGATCCGGTCGTCGTCGAAGAGCCGACGCGCGCCGAAACCGATCGTGTCACCCGTGATGTCACGGATCGGCCAGACGAGGCGGCCGCGGAAACGGTCGTACAGACCCCGGGAGCCCTTGCCGCACAGACCCCCGACGGTCAGCTCCTCGGGCGTGAAGCCCTTGCCGCGCAGGTACCGCGTGAGCTCCTCCCCCGCCCGGGGCGCGTAGCCGATGCCGAAGCGCTTCGCCTCCGGACTGTAGAACCCGCGCTCGCGCAGGTAGTCCCGCCCGATCCGCGCCTCGGCGGACTCCAGCAACCGCTCGTGGTAGAACTCCGCGGCCGCCCGGTGGGCCTCGATGAGCCGCGAACGCTTGCCCAGCCCGACCCCGTCGCGGGGTCCGCCGCCGGCCTCGTAGCGCAGCTCCATCCCCACTTTGGCGGCCAGCCGCTCGACGGCCTCGGTGAAGGTCAGGTGGTCGATCGCCTGCACGAAGGAGATGACGTCGCCCCCTTCGCCACAGCCGAAGCAGTGGTAGGCGCCGACGGCCTCGCGCACCGTGAAGCTCGGGGTCTTCTCGTCGTGGAAGGGGCACAGTCCCTTCATCGACCCGATGCCCGCCGGACGCAGGCTGACGTGGTCGCGCACGATGTCGGTGATCGAGGCGCGCTCCTTGACGGCCTGGACGTCCTCGGCCCTGATCCGGCCCGCCACCTGGCACCTCGCTCCCTCGTCGTGACCCGTGACCAGCCAGTCTAGGTCCGCGCCGGAGCCCCCGGATCGTCCCGTCCCCAGGGGGCTGGCCCATCGCCGGGGAGAGGCCTAATGTGAGTTGCGTGGATCACACACATGACATCCACGACGTGGACCAGGATCGACGGCCCCACCCACGCTTCCTGCGCGCGGCAGGGCCGACTCCCTCGGCCTGAGACACAAGGAGGAAGCAATGGCGGACGAGACGAAGAACATCAGCGCCCTCATGGCTGAGGAGCGCACCTACCCGCCGGACCCGGAGTTCACCGCCCAGGCGAACGCACAGCCCGGCTTCTACGACCAGGACCCGGACGAGTTCTGGGAGAAGGAAGCCCGTGAGCGCATCAGCTGGTTCACCGACTTCACCAAGCTCAAGGAGTGGGACCGCCCGCACGCGAAGTGGTTCCTCGGCGGCCAGCTCAACGTCTGCTACAACTGCGTCGACCGCCACGTGGAGAACGGCCTGGGCGACAAGGTCGCCTACTACTGGGAGGGCGAGCCGGTCGACGACCGCCTGACGATCACGTACGCCGACCTGCAGTCGCGGGTGGTCAAGGCCGCCAACGCCTTCAAGTCCCTCGGCATCGGCAAGGGCACGAAGGTCGCGGTCTACCTCGGCATGATCCCCGAGGCCCCGGTCACCCTCCTCGCGCTCGCCCGCCTCGGCGCCCCCTTCACCTTCGTCTTCGGTGGCTTCTCCGCGAACGCGCTCGGCAGCCGGATGGTCGAGATGGAGTGCGAGTACCTCATCACCCAGGACGCGAGCAACCGTCGCGGCAAGGCCGCGGTGCTGAAGTCCATCGCGGACGAGGCGATGGACATGGCCCCGACGGTGGGGACCTGCGTGACGGTCAAGCGCACCGGCAGCGACGTGACGATGAAGGACGGCCGCGACCAGTGGTGGCACGACGTCGTCGACGGCCAGTCCGACGACCCCACCTCCTGCCCCTGCGAGCCGATGGACGCCGAGGACATGTTCTTCCTCATGTTCTCCTCCGGCACCACGGGACGGCCGAAGGGGATCGTCCACTCCACCGCCGGTTACCTCGTGGGCGTCGCGACCACGCACTACTACGTCTTCGACATCAAGCCCGACACCGTCTACTGGTGCGCCGCCGACATCGGCTGGATCACCGGGCACAGCTACATCGTCTTCGGGCCGCTCGCCAATGCCACGACGAGCATCATGTACGAGGGCACACCCGACTTCCCGGACAAGGACCGCTGGTGGGAGATCATCGAGCGGTACAAGGCCAACGTCCTCTACACCGCGCCGACCTCGATCCGCACCCACATGAAGTGGGGCGCCGAGTACGCCCAGCGCCACGACCTGTCCTCGCTCAAGGTCCTCGGCTCCGTGGGTGAGCCGATCAACCCCGAGGCGTGGGTCTGGTACCGCGAGAACATCGGTGGCGGGAAGACCCCGATCGTCGACACCTGGTGGCAGACCGAGAACGGCATGATCCTCGTGACCCCGCTCCCGGGGATCACCACGCTCAAGCCCGGCTCGGCCACCCGCCCCTTCCCCGGCGTCAAGGCTGCGGTCTACGACGAGGAGGGCAAGGAGATCGCCCCGGGTGACGGTGCCGGCTACATGGTCGTCAAGGAGCCCTGGCCGGCGATGTTCCGCACCCTCTACAACGACGACGAGCGGTTCAAGGAGACCTACTGGCAGAAGTTCCCCGACGCCTACCTCGCCGGTGACGGCGCCCGTGTCGACGAGGACGGCGACTTCTGGATGATGGGCCGGATCGACGACGTCATGAACGTCTCGGGCCACCGCCTCTCCACCATCGAGGTCGAGTCCGCGCTCGTGGACCACCCCGACGTCGCCCAGGCGGCCGTCGTCTCGCGCGCGGACGCGACGACGGGCCAGGCCATCGTCGCCTACGTGACCCTCAAGGAGGGCGCCGAGGGGAGCACCGAGAAGCTCACCGAGCTGCGCAACCACGTCGGCACGGTCATCGGCCCGATCGCCAAGCCCGCGAACATCGTCTTCAGCGACGAGCTGCCGATGACCCGCTCGGGCAAGATCATGCGCCGACTGCTCAAGGACGTCGCGGAGAACCGCGAGCTCGGCGACACCACGACACTCGCCGACCCTTCGGTGGTCGAGGAGCTCAAGGCCCGCTCCGAGAGCTGACCCCGGCCGGCCGACTCGAAGGGAGGTGGACCCACCCCGCAGACCCCGCACGAGCCGCACCCAGATGACGTGCCGGTTGCACCGGGTGGCAGAGGACGTTGCGACGACCTCGACCCACCCAGGCTCTTCCCCCACCGTGTCCGAGTGGAGCTCGCGACCACATCCAGTGGCGCCGCGAGCAGTGTCGCGGCGCGCGACACCAGGAGAAGACATGTCGCAAGCAACGCATCCACACCCGATGACACAGCAGCACCAGCCCCCGGACCGACCGGCACCGGGAGCCCACGAGAAGCCCTCACCGGGATCATCCATCGCCGACCCCGCGGCCCTCGGGCTGGCCGGCTTCGCCCTGACCACGATGGTCCTGAGCATCGTCAACGCCGGCTGGATCCCCAGCTCGGTCGAGCCGGTCGTCTTCGGTCTCGCCTTCGCCTACGGCGGCCTCGCCCAGCTCTGCGCCGGGCTGTGGGAGTTCGCGCGGGGCAACACCTTCGGGGCGACCGCGTTCAGCTCCTACGGCGGCTTCTGGCTCTCGTTCTGGTACCTCACCGGCCACACCGACCTCAGCGGGGCCGGGGCCGACGTCAACCAGGGCCTCGGGGTCTACCTGCTCGCCTGGGGTGTCTTCACGCTCTACATGACCGTCGCGGCCACCCGGACCAACACCGCGGTGCTCACGGTCTTCGCCCTGCTGACGATCACCTACATCCTGCTCGGCTGGGGTGAGCTCGCCTCGAGCGACGGCATCACCGAGACCGGCGGGTACCTCGGCATCCTCACCGCGCTGGCCGCCTGGTACGGCTCCTTCGCGGTCGTGACGAATGCGACCTTCAAGAGGACGGTGATACCGATCGGCCCCCGGGAGTGACCACCTGCCCGTAGAGCTCCAGGGCCCGCACGTCGGTGAGGGAGGCGACCTGGTCGATGACCACGCGCAGGCGGGCCTCCTCGTCCTGCGCGGCGGCCAGGTCGTGGCGCAGGTCCGGGTCGAGGCGGGACTCCGGGTCCTCCCGGAACCACCCGGCCAGGCCGGCGACCACCCGGCGCTGGAAGGCGTACTCCTCGTCCCGCTCCCCCGAGAACATCACGAAGTGGGCCGCGACCGCCTTGAGCACCGCGACCTCGGCCCGGGAGTCCTCGGGCACGACGAGGCGGGCGTCGTAGCGCCCCAGCGGCCCGTTGCCGTGCACCCGGCGGGTGGCGGTCTCGGCCGCGTGCACGAAGCGACCGATGAGACGGGAGGTCATGTCCTTCAGCGCGGCCAGCGACGCCCGTGACCCGTCGTGGGAGTCGGGCACGGCGCCGGTGGCCAGCAGCCGCCCCAGTCCGGCCGCGAGCGCGTCCTTCCCGAGGTCCGGGGCGAAGTCCGCGGCCGCCCGGGCCACGACGGCCGCCGCGTCGGCCGGCTCGCGCAGCTGGCGCAGGTCCAGGCGGTGGGAGGCGACGGCGTCCTCGACGTCGTGGACGCAGTAGGCCACGTCGTCGGACCAGTCCATGACGTCGGCCTCGAGGCACCGGACGAAGGGGGCGGGGCTCCCTTCGCGGATCCACGCGAAGGCGTCCAGGTCCTCCTCGTAGACCCCGAACTTGCGCGTCGGCTGGGGGCCCATCCCCCGCCGCCACGGGTACTTGGTCGTCGCGTCGAGGCTGGCCCGGGTGAGGTTGAGCCCGGCAGGGCGGCCACCGGGGTGGACCCGCTTGGGCTCCAGGCGGGTGAGGATGCGCAGCGTCTGGGCATTGCCCTCGAAACCGCCGATGTCGGTCGCCACCTCGTCGAGGGCACCCTCACCGTTGTGCCCGAAGGGGGGATGCCCCAGGTCGTGCGCGAGGCAGGCCACCTCCACGACGTCCGCCTCGCAGCCGAGGGCACCGCCGAACTCGCGGCCGATCTGGGCGACCTCGAGGCTGTGGGTGAGCCGGTTGCGCACGAAGTCGTTGCTCGTCGGCCCGAGGACCTGGGTCTTGGCCGAGAGGCGGCGCAGGGCAGCGGAGTGGATGAGCCGCCCGCGGTCACGCGCGAAGTCGTCGCGGTCGGCGCGCTTGTGCACCGGGTCCTCCGAGACCCAGCGCTCCCGGTCACTGACGTCGCTCACGTCAGCGAGCCTACGGGCCCGGCCCCCTTCGCCCCGGGAACACCGGTGATCCGCATGGCGGTACACAGGGGCCCGGCCCTGTGGCCCGCGCCATACTGGCCGCGTCCGTGAAGAACCGGAAGGGACCCCATGTTCGAGAAGATCCTCGTGGCCAACCGAGGCGAGATCGCCGTTCGCGCGTTCCGCGCCGCCACCGAGCTGGATGCCACCACCGTGGCCGTCTACCCGGTCGAGGACCGCATGTCCGAGCACCGGATGAAGGCCGACGAGGCCTACCAGATCGGTGAGGAGGGCCACCCCGTCCGGGCCTACCTGGACCACGAGGAGATCGTGCGGGTCGCGGTCGAGTGCGGTGCGGACGCGATCTACCCGGGCTACGGATTCCTCTCGGAGAACCCGCTGCTGGCCGAGGAGTGCGCGAAGCACGGCATCACCTTCATCGGCCCGCCGGCCGAGGTGCTGGAGCTGACCGGCAACAAGGCGCGGGCCATCGCGGCGGCGCGCAACGCCGGGCTCCCGACGCTCGCCGGCGCCGAGCCCACCGAGGACCTGGACGAGCTGGAGGCGGCCGCGGAGGAGATCGGCTTCCCCGTCTTCGTCAAGGCTGTCAGCGGCGGTGGCGGTCGCGGCATGCGTCGTGTCGAGCGGGCCGAGGACCTGCGCGAGGCGCTCGAGGCGGCCCAGCGCGAGGCGGACGCGGCCTTCGGCGACGCCACGCTCTACCTCGAGGAGGCCGTGGTGCGCCCCCGGCACATCGAGGTGCAGGTCGTCGCGGACGCCACCGGCGAGGCGATCCACCTCTACGAGCGGGACTGCTCGGTGCAGCGGCGCCACCAGAAGGTCGTCGAGATCGCTCCCGCGCCGGGGCTGGACCCGCAGCTGCGGGAGGCGATGTGCGCCGACGCGGTGCGCTTCGTGAAGTCGATCGGCTACGTCAACGCCGGCACCGTCGAGTTCCTCCTCGGCGAGGACGGCCGCTACGTCTTCATCGAGATGAACCCGCGGATCCAGGTCGAGCACACCGTGACCGAGGAGGTCACCGAGTTCGACCTCGTCGTCACCCAGATGCGGATCGCCGCCGGCGCCAGCTTCGCCGATCTCGGGATCAGCCAGGAGGACATCGCCACCCGTGGCTTCGCGCTGCAGTGCCGGATCACGACCGAGGACCCCTCCAACGGCTTCCGTCCCGACTCGGGGACGATCTCGACCTACCGATCCGCCGGCGGCACCGGCGTGCGGTTGGACGGCGGCACCACCTTCGTCGGGGCGAACGTCAGCGCGCACTTCGACTCGATGCTCGTCAAGCTCACCTGCCGGGCGCGGACCTTCCCGCTGGCGGTGCGGCGGGCGCGGCGGGCGCTCGCGGAGTTCCGGGTGCGGGGTGTGGCGACCAACCTGCCCTTCCTCGAGGCGGTGCTCTCCGACCCGGACTTCCAGGCCGGTGGTGTGAGCACGAGCTTCATCGACGAGCGGCCGCAGCTGCTCGACGCGCCCAGCGGCAAGGACCGGGCGACGCGGCTGCTGACCTACCTCGCCGACGTCACCGTCAACCAGCCGAACGGCCCGCGCACCACCGACATCCGAGCGCGCGAGAAGCTACCGGAGCTGCCGGGCGGTGAGCTGCCCGAAGGGAGCGCCGACCGGCTGCGTCGCCTCGGACCGGCCGGCTTCGCCAAGGACCTCCGGGAGCGCACCGACGTCCCCGTGACCGAGACGACCTTCCGCGACGCCCACCAGTCGCTGCTCGCCACGCGGGTGCGCACGAGGGACCTGGTCCACCCCGCGGAGCACGTCGCCCGGCTCACCCCGCAGCTGCTCTCGGTGGAGGCCTGGGGCGGCGCCACCTACGACGTCGCCCTGCGCTTCCTGCAGGAGGACCCGTGGGAGCGCCTCGCCGCGCTGCACGAGGCGATGCCGAATGTCGCGCTGCAGATGCTGCTGCGCGGGCGCAACACCGTCGGCTACACCCCGTACCCGACCACCGTCACCGATGCCTTCGTCGCCGAGGCGGCCCGCAGCGGGCTGTCGATCTTCCGGATCTTCGATGCGCTCAACGACGTGGAGCAGATGCGCCCGGCGGTCGAGTCGGTGCTCGCGACCGACACCGCCGTCGCCGAGGTCGCGCTGTGCTACACCGGCGACCTACTCGACCCGGACGAGTCGATCTACACCCTCGACTACTACCTGCGCCTCGCCGAACAGATCGTCGACACCGGCGCGCACGTGCTCGCCATCAAGGACATGGCCGGGCTGCTGCGCGCCCCCGCGGCCGCGAAGCTCGTGCAGGCGCTGCGCAGCCGCTTCGACCTGCCGGTGCATCTGCACACCCACGACACCGCCGGCGGCCAGATCGGGACGCTGCTCGCCGCGATCAACGCGGGCGTGGACGCCGTCGACGCGGCCAGCGCCACGATGGCGGGCACGACCTCGCAGCCCTCGCTGTCCGCCCTCGTCGCCGCCACCGACGGCACCGAGCGGCCCACGGGCCTGGACATCCGCAATGTCTTCGCCCTGGAGCCGTACTGGGAGGCGGTGCGCAAGCTCTACGCCCCCTTCGAGTCGGGGCTGGACTCACCGACCGGTCGGGTCTACCGTCACGAGATCCCCGGTGGGCAGCTGTCGAACCTGCGCACCCAGGCCACGGCCCTCGGCCTCGGGGACCGCTTCGAGCAGATCGAGGACATGTACGCCGCGGCCAACCAGATGCTCGGCAACATCGTCAAGGTCACCCCGAGCAGCAAGGTCGTCGGGGACCTCGCGCTTGCCCTCGTCGGCGCCGACGCCGACCCGGCGGACTTCGAGGCCGACCCCGCGGCCTACGACATCCCCGACTCGGTGATCGGCTTCCTCGCCGGCGACCTCGGCGACCCGCCGGGCGGCTGGCCGGAGCCCTTCCGCAGCCGGGCGCTCGAGGGACGGACCGTGCGCCCGCCGTCCGGCGATCTGTCGGCCGAGGACGAGGCCGCGCTGCGCGATGACCCGCGCCCCACGCTGAACCGGCTGCTCTTCCCCGGGCCGACGAGCGACTTCGAGGCTGCACGTGCCGAGTACGGCGACACCTCGGTGCTCAGCACGACCCCATTCCTGCACGGGCTGGAGCAGGGCACCGAGTGGGAGGTCGAGATCGAACCGGGCAAGGTCCTCACCTTCGGCCTGACCTCGATCAGCGAACCGGACGAGCAGGGCATGCGCACCGTCATGGGCACGGTCAACGGGCAGCTGCGACCGCTGCGGGTACGCGACCACTCGGTCGCCTCCGACGTCGTCGCCGCCGAGAAGGCCGACCCCTCCCAGCAGGGGCACGTCGCGGCCCCCTTCGCCGGAGTGGTCAGCCTGCAGGTGGCCGAGGGCGACCGGGTGGAGTCCGGCGACACCGTCGCCACCATCGAGGCCATGAAGATGGAGGCCGGCATCACCACCGCCGTCGCCGGCACGGTCTCCCGCACCGCCATCGGCACCCAGCAGCAGGTCGAAGGGGGCGACCTCCTGGTCGTCGTCGAATGAGCGCGGGGCCGGCGGGTGAGCGAGCCGGTCTTCGAGGAGTGGGGTCGGCCCGACTCAGGGCGTAGGCCTCCCAGCGGCCGGAGCCCAAGGGCCGCGCCCTGCTCCTCGAAGACCGGAGAGCTCAGCCCTGGTGACCACCGGGCGCCTGACCGTCAGTGCCGCCGG
>CAYLUX010000003.1:38281-50488 GCA_964386935.1 uncultured Janibacter sp. | reverse complement strand
CCTTCGTGGCCTTGTTGGCCGCGTCGCCCGCCTTGTCGAGGCCCTGGCCGATCTTGTCACCGTGCTCGCTGGCGTACTTGCTGGCCTTGTCCTTCAGCTCACCACTACGTCCGAGCAGCTTGTCGAGAAAGCCCATGGTCTCCTCCATCGATCGGTTTCGATCCCACGAGCCTACGCGCCGACCCCGACCGCCCGCCTCACGCGGCGACGGCCACGACCGCGAGCGCGAGGTAGGTCAGGCAGGCGCCGACCCGGACCAGGCGCGCTCCCCGGGTCGAGGACTGCACGCGGGTGGCCAACCCTCCCGCCCCGAGCGCGTAGGCACCGTCGCAGCAGAGCGCGAGCAGGACGAAGCACAGCCCCAACGACGCGAGCTGGTGGGTCATCGGCCCCCGTTGCGGGTCGACGAACTGCGGCAGGAATGCGAGGAAGAACAGCGCCGTCTTGGGGTTGAGCAGGTCCACCACGAGGCCCTCCCGGAAGAGCTGGCCCCGACTCGGCCGTGCCCCCGCCGGACCGACCCCGTGTCCTCCGGCCCGCAGCTCCCGCAGCGCCAGCCACAACAGGTAGGCCGCGCCGCCCCACCGCAGCAGGTCCAGCGCAACCGGGGTGCGCTCGAGCACCGCGGCCAGTCCCGCGGTCGCCGCTGCCACGTGGACCAGGGCACCCGCCTCGATCCCGAGCACCGAGCACAGGCCCGCCCCCCGCCCGTGCTCGAGGCTGCGGGTGACGACGTAGAGCACGGACGGTCCGGGCAGTGCGACGATCGCCAACGTCGCTCCCCCGAAGGCCAGCAGGGTCGCGAGCGTCGGCAGCGTCACACGGGCCTCCGCCCCCTCGTGTACATGACCTGGTAGAACCACGCCGTGAAGCCCGGGTCCAGCATGAGCTCGCGGTAGCGGACCAGCTCCTCCTCGCTCGCCCCCGCGGCACGCAGCGGGGCGTCCGCCTGGATGTTCAGGTTCCGGTGGAGCAGGCAGACGTTGTCCCCGCCGGCGCTCGTCCGGCACCAGTCGGCGGCCTGGACCTCCTCGAGGCCCTCGTGGGTCATCCGCTCCGGCGCCCGGCTCGCCCACTCCCACGAGATCCCACCGGCAGGTGAGACGACGTCCATCGACAGGTGCTGCATGCGTGCGAAGAGCTCCCGGTCCGAGGGCCGCGGCGCGGCGAGCACCTGCGGCCGGCGGGGTGTCAGGTCGCCGAGCACGAGCCATCCTCCCGGCCTCAGCGCCCGCACCAGATCGCTGAGGACCTGTTCGCGCTGCGGCAGGTGCGTCAGCACGATCCGGGCGTGGATGAGGTCGAAGGGCCCGCCGGGTGGCAGCTCCTCGGTGATGTCGCTCCTGTGGACCTCCACCCCCGGGTGTCGGGCGATCTGCTCGGTAGCCAGGTCGGTGGCGACCACCCGACCCTCGGGTCCGACGCGATCGGCCAACCAGCAGGCGATCGACCCGCTCCCCGCGCCGATCTCGAGGCAGTGGTCCCCCGGGCCGACCCCCGTCTCCGCGAGCAGCTGCGTGCTCACCGGATCGAGCATCGCCTCCAGGTGGCCCACGTGCTCGGCGCCGAGGTCCGAGCCGCTGTCGAAGAGGTAGTCCTCCTCCGAGGCGATCCCCTCGGTCGGCACTCCTGTCTTCCTGTGCTTGTCCATGTCATTTCCCCTGTCCCACGGCGGCCCCCTTGCCGTCGTGTCCCTGATGCATCCGGACACCACAGCAGGGATGTGGTGGAAGGGTCAATGAGTATTTTCAGCCCCCGTCGACGACGGACTGCTCGGCCTGGGCGACCTGCTCGCGCTGGGCCTCGTCGAGCTCGCGGCTGGCCAGCCAGTTCTCGGGGAGGTGGACCACGCGGGCGGAGCCGGCGCGGCCACGCTGGCCCTCGGCGGCCTCCCCCGGCCAGGGCGTGTCCGGGTCGAGGGTCGCGATGAGCTGGTCCAGGGCCGCCAGGGAGTCAACGAGCGCCAGCTGGTTGCGGATCCGCGAGCCGGCCGGGAAGCCCTTGAGGTACCACGCGATGTGCTTGCGGATGTCGCGGCAGGCCTTCAGCTCGTCGCCGTGGAAGTCCGTGAGCAGCTCGGCATGCCGGCGCAGCGTGGCCCCAACCTCACCGAGGGTGGGCCGCACCCGGACCGTCGTCCCGGCGAAGGCGGCCGCCAGGTCGGCGAAGAGCCACGGCCGCCCCAGGCAGCCGCGGCCGACGACGACACCGTCGCAGCCGGTCTGCTCGACCATGGCCAGCGCGTCCTCGGCGGACCAGATGTCGCCGTTGCCGAGCACCGGCACCTCGGTGATCTCCTGCTTCAGCAGCCGGATGCGCGACCAGTCGGCCGTGCCGGAGTAGGCCTGGCTCGCGGTGCGCGCGTGCAGCGCGACCGCAGACACGCCCTCGTCGACGGCGGCCCGCGCCGCGTCGAGATAGGTCAGGTGCTCGTCGTCGATGCCGGCGCGCATCTTCACGGTCACCGGCACGTCCCCCTTCGCCCCCTCGGTCACCGCCGCGGCGACGATGGCGCGGAAGAGGTCGCGCTTCCACGGCAGCGCGGCGCCGCCGCCCTTGCGGGTGACCTTCGGGACGGGGCAGCCGAAGTTGAGGTCGATGTGGTCCGCCCGGTCCTCGGTGACGAGCATCCGCACCGCCATCGCGGTGGTCGCCGGGTCCACGCTGTAGAGCTGGACGCTGCGGGGGACCTCGTCCTCGTCGTGCTCGATGAGGCGCATCGACTCCGGCTTGCGCTCGACGAGCGCGCGGGAGGTGACCATCTCGTTGACGTAGAGGCTGTGGGCACCGGTGGCGCCGCTCGCGGCCAGCCCCGCGTCGCCGGCCTCGCGGCAGATCCGGCGGAAGGCCCGGTTCGTCACGCCGGCCATCGGCGCGAGGACGACCGGGGACTCGATGACGTGGCGCCCGATGCGCAGCGGCGGCAGCACCCGCTCCCCGGTGGTCGTGGCGGTGTCGGTGGCTTCGGTCACAGTGGTCATGGCGACGCCCAGTGTCCCACCGGGGTGGCCGGGAGGGACAATCGAGGGCATGACCCGGCCACCAATCCACGAGGAGACGAAGGGGGAGACTCCGGTCTCCCTGCGCCCGGCCCTTCCGTGGCTGGCCGGCATGCTCGTCCTCGGCGCGCTCGCGATCGTCGTCGGCCTCGTGCGCCTGGACCAGCTGCCCGACCCCTACCCGGTCCACTTCGGGCCCGCGGGCGACCCGGACCGCTACGAGGCGCGCTCCGCCATCACCGTCCTGATGCCCGCGGTCGTCGGGCTGCTGAGCGGTCTGGCGGTCTTCGCCACGCTGCTGCTCGTGCGCTCGCAGGGACACCACCGACTGGTGCAGCCGCTCGCCGCGCTCGGCTTCGTCATCGGTGGCGGGATCTCCCTCGTCTCGCTGGCGCAGTACCTCTCCGAGGACGCCGTTGCGCCGGGATGGGGACTGTGGCTGGTCCTCGCCGCGATCCTGGCCACCGTCGCCTGGATCGTCGTGGCCTCGCTGCGCTCCGCCGGCGGCTCGCAGGCCGACCGGGAGGGTTGGCACCTCTGGGGCCTGGTGTACGCCGACCCGGAGGACCCCCACGTCTTCGTCCCCAAGCGGACCGGCGTGGGCACGACCGTCAACTTCGGCCGGCCGTTGGGCTGGGTCGTCATGGCCCTGATCCTCGTGCCCGCGGTCGCGGTCATCTGGATCGCCGCGAGCGTGAGATGAGCCCGGACACCGGCGGCATGCCGCGCGGCGCCCTGGAGAGGTTCGCCTGGCTCTCCATCGCCGCGGCCCTCGCGACCATCGCGCTGAAGGCCGGCGCCTGGCAGGTGACCGGCTCGGTCGGGCTGCTCGCCGACGCCGCGGAGTCGATCGTCAACCTCGTCGCGGCGGTCGCGGCGCTCATCGCGCTGCGTGTGTCGGCCCGGACCGCCGACGACAACCACCACTTCGGGCACAGCAAGGCGGAGTACTTCTCGGCGGCGCTCGAGGGCGGGATGATCTTCGTCGCCGCCGGCTTCATCATCTGGCAGGCGGTCGGGCGACTCCTCGACCCGGCACCCATCGAGCAGGTCGGGCTGGGCCTCGGCATCTCCGTGGTGGCCTCGGTGATCAACGGCGCCGTCGCGCTCGTCCTGCTGCGCGCCGGGCGGGCCCACCGCTCGATCACGCTTCGTGCGGACGGACGGCACCTGCTCACCGACGTGTGGACCTCTGTCGGGGTGATCGTCGGCGTGCTGCTCGTCGCCGTCACCGGCATCGACCGACTCGACCCGGTCGTCGCGCTGCTCGTGGGCGCGAACATCCTCTGGACCGGGTGGCGGCTCATCAGCGAGTCCGGCCGCGGCCTGATGGACGAGGCGCTCGACCCCGAGGTCAACGCGCACATCGCCGCGGTGGTCGACACGCACCTCACCGACGAGGTGAACGTGCACGGTCTGCGTACCCGGGGAGCCGGCCACCTGTCCTTCGCGGAGATGCACGTCCTCGTCCCCGGAGCGTGGTCGGTGCGCCGCGCTCACGACGTCGCCGAGGAGATGGAGCGATCCCTCACCGAGGCCTTCCCAGACCTGACGGTGACGACCCACATCGAGCCGCGGGAGGACCCGCGCGCCTATGACGACTTCGGCGACTACGAGGTCCCGATCCAGCCCCTGACCGACACCCCGGAGGAGACCGAGTGAGTGCACTCATCACCGTCAGCGACCTGCAGGCCGAGATCACCGAGGACCCACGCCTCGTCGTCCTGGACGTGCAGTACACGCTCCAGGGCGAGGGCCCGGCCCTCTACGAGGCCGGCCACGTGCCGGACGCTCCCTTCATCGACCTCGACAGGGTGCTCGCCGGACCGGCGGGCGAAGGGGGACGCCACCCCCTTCCCTCCCCCGAGACTCTTCAGGTCGCCCTGCGCGCAGCCGGGGTGGGCACGGACTCGCGAGTCGTCGTCTACGACGAGGGCAGCGGGCTCGGCTCCGCGCGGGCCTGGTGGGTGCTCGGCTGGGCCGGCCTCGAGGAGGTGCGGGTGCTCGACGGCGGGCTCGCCGCGTGGCGCGCGGCCGGGGCGCCGGTCTCGACCGACCCGGTCGAGACCGAGGAGGGCGACGTGGAGCTTACGGCCGACCAGCTCGTCGAGCTCGACGCCGACGACGTCGTCGCCGTGGCCCGGCTCGGGGTGCTCATCGACGCACGCTCCCCCGAGCGTTTCCGCGGTGAGGATGAGCCGATCGACCCGATCGCCGGTCACGTCCCCGGCGCGATCAACGTCCCGATGGCCGAGCTGACGACATCCGACGGCCGGCTGCGCCCCGCCCCCGAGCTGCGCGAGCGCTTCGCCCGCGAGGGCATCGACGAGGTGACGGTCGTCGGCACCTACTGTGGCTCGGGCATCACCGCGGCCCACACGGCACTGGCGCTGCACGAGGCCGGGGTCGAGGCCGACGTCTACGTCGGCAGCTGGAGCGAGTGGGTCACCGACCCGAGCCGACCGGTCGCCACCGGCCCCTGACGTCAGGGCAGTGCGGTGATGAAGTCCATGAGGGCCGCGGCGACGGGGACCGGGTGGGTCACCGGGGCGAAGTGGGTCGCGCCGCGCACATGCACCACCTGCAGGTCTCGGCGCAGTCGCTTGGCCCTGGTCTCCCCGACGCGGAACTGGTCGTACTCGCCGTTGATGGCCAGCACGGGGACATCGACGTCGGCGAGCAGTCGCAGGTCGACCTCGTCGATGACCGCGTCCCAGGAGTCGGGGATCGCCCACAGTCCGGGCCCGCGGGCCATGATCGCGTCGGTCACCTCGTCCCCGATGATGCGGCGCATCCCGGCCTCGTCGGACTCGCGGATCGTGTCCGCTCGCTTCGGGTCCTCCAGTCCGGTGCGCAGCAGGCCGCCGACGGCCCGGTAGATGCCGGCGAGCCGGCTCGAGGGCTGGGCGGTCGAGCCCATGAGGACCAGGCCATCGAGGATGCGGTGGTTGCGCGCGGCCCACGTGAGGGCAACGTAGCCCCCGAGGCTGTGGCCGGCGAGCACGACCCGGTGCCGCCGGGGGTCCAGATCGAGGACGGCCTCGGTGACGGCCGCGCGGGCTCGCGCCATCGTGAACTGCTCGCCCGCCGCGTGACCGTGCCCGGGCAGGTCGAGGTGGTCGCAGACGACCCGGCCGAGCAGCTCGCGCTCCAGCGGCGCCCACGCGGCAGCGTTGAGCCGGCTGCCGTGCACGAGCAGCAGCCGGACGTCCGCTCCCGCCGGCGCCACCCGATCAGCTACCGAGCAGCTTCGGGGCCAGCCACGCCTCGACCTGGTCGAGGGAGACCCGCTCCTGGGCCATCGTGTCCCGGTCCCGGATCGTCACGGCCTGGTCCTCGAGGGTGTCGAAGTCGACCGTGATGCAGTACGGGGTGCCGATCTCGTCCTGGCGGCGGTAGCGCTTGCCGATCGCCTGGGCGTCGTCGAAGTCGACGTTCCAGTTCTTGCGCAGCTGGGCGGCCAGGTCGCGGGCCTTCGGGGAGAGGTCGGCGTTGCGCGAGAGCGGCAGCACGGCCGCCTTGACCGGGGCCAGCCGGTGGTCCAGCCGCAGGACGGTGCGCTTGTCCACGCCCCCCTTCGCGTTGGGGGCCTCGTCCTCGGCGTAGGCGTCCACGAGGAAGGTCATGATCGAGCGGGACAGCCCGGCGGCCGGCTCGATGACGTAGGGCGTGTACTTCTCGTCATTCGCCTGGTCGTAGAAGACCAGGTCGGTGCCGGAGTGCTTGCTGTGGCTGCTCAGGTCGTAGTCGGTGCGGTTGGCGATGCCCTCGAGCTCGCCCCACTCGTTGCCGGCGAAGTTGAACCGGTACTCGATGTCGACGGTCCGCTTGGCGTAGTGGCTCAGCTTCTCCTGCGGGTGCTCGAAGTGGCGCAGGTTCTCCGGCCTGATCCCGAGGTCGGTGTACCAGCGGGTACGCTCCTCGATCCAGTACTCGTGCCACTCCTCGTCGTCACCGGGCTTGACGAAGAACTCCATCTCCATCTGCTCGAACTCCCGCGTGCGGAAGATGAAGTTGCCGGGGGTGATCTCGTTGCGGAAGGACTTGCCCGTCTGCGCGATGCCGAAGGGCGGCTTCTTGCGCGAGGTCTGCAGCACGTTGTTGAAGTTGATGAAGATCCCCTGCGCGGTCTCCGGACGCAGGTAGTGCAGCCCGGACTCGTCCTCGATGACGCCCAGGTAGGTCTTGAGCATCATGTTGAACTCGCGCGGGGCGGTCCACTGCCCCCGGGTGCCGCAGTCGGGGCAGACGATCTCCGACATGGGGACGTCGTCGGGGTCGATCTCCTTGCCCTTCTTGGCGGCCTTGTCCGCGACGGCCTCCTGCAGGTGGTCCTGGCGGTGGCGCCGGTGGCAGTTGAGGCACTCCACGAGCGGGTCGCTGAAGGTGCCGACGTGACCGGAGGCGACCCAGGTCTCGCGCGGCAGGATGATCGAGGAGTCCAGACCGACGACGTCGTCGCGGCCGGTGACCATCGAGCGCCACCACTGGCGCTTGATGTTCTCCTTGAGCTCGACGCCCAGGGGCCCGTAGTCCCAGGCGGAGCGGGTGCCGCCGTAGATCTCCCCGCACGGGAAGACGAAGCCCCGGCGCTTGGCGAGGTTGACGACGGTGTCCACGGTGGAGGTCGGCTTGGCCATGGGGGCAGGTTAACCTTCCGCACCCGCGGGGCGCTCATCGGCCTCGATGACGAAGGGGGCGTGCGCCCCGCCTACCCTGAGGGGGTGAGCAGACCCCCTTCGCAACGCCCCGAGCCGGTCGCGACCAATGCCCTGGAGAGAGCCAGCCTCCCCGCGATCAAGTTCATCAGCCGCCTGCCCCCGGCCGTCCCGATCATCGTCGTCTTCGCGCTCGTGCTCGTCGGCGGCTTCCTCGGCCCGTGGGGCGCGATCGCCTGGGGCCTGGTCATCCTCTACCTCGCGTGGATGCTCGCCCTGAGCTGGCCGCGCCTGACCGTGGCGGAACGCCTGATGCGCATCGCGGTCATCGTCCTCATCGCCGGCCTGACGGTCATCCAGGTGATCCCGCGCTGATCGCGCCTCCACGAGATTGACAATCATTCTCACTTGAGTTGAGAATGAATCTCATGTTCATGACCCGCGCACTCCAGTGCGCCTGTTGTCTCTCCCTCGTCACCGCCGCCGGTTGCGCCGGCCCGAGCAGCGCGGGGTCGGACGACGGCCGTCTCGAGGTGCTCACCTCCTTCTACCCCCTCGAGTACGCCGTCGAGCAGATCGGCGGGGAGCACGTGGTGACCAGCAACCTCACCAAGCCGGGGACCGAGGCCCACGACCTCGAGCTGACGCCGAGGCAGGTGCTCGGCGTCAAGGAGGCCGACCAGCTGATCTACCTGGGGGACTTCCAGCCCGCCGTCGACGACGCCGCTGCCGGCGTCGGTGACGCGGCCTTCGACGTGGCCCCGGCCGCGCACCTGGACCTCGAGCCCGCGGAGGGCGAAGGGGGCCACGACCACGAGGAGCACGGCGACCACGAGGGTCACGACCACGGCGGCGTCGACCCGCACTTCTGGCTCGACCCGACCCGTTACGCCCACGTCGGTGAGGCGATCGGCGAGCGGCTGGCGAAGGCGGACCCGGAGCACGCCTCCGACTACCGCGCCAACGCGAAGGACTTCGGCGAGCGCCTGCACCGTCTCGACGGGCAGCTGCGCTCGGGCCTGGCGGACTGCGAGCGCCACGAGCTGGTCACCGGTCACGCCTCCTTCGGCTACTTCGCCGACCGGTACGGCTTCACCCAGGAGCCCATCGCCGGCCTGAGCCCGCACGACGAGCCGAGCCCGCAGGACATGGCCGGGCTGATCCACCACATCCGCGACGAGGGGATCGAGACGGTCTACACCGAGCCGCAGCTGCCGGCCGCCCTGGCCGAGACGATCGCCGACGACTCCGACGCCACGGTCGCAGTGCTCGACCCGATCGAGGGCATCTCGGAGGACTCCGAGGGGTCGAACTACTTCCAGGTCATGCGCAGCAACCTCGCCTCGGTGCAGGAGGGAGCAGCATGCGCCTGAGGACGAGATCGACGCACGACGACGGGACCGGGCCGGTCCTGGAGCTGCGGGGGGCGGACTTCGGCTACGAGGACCGCACCGTGGTCCGGGGGGTCGACCTGACGATCGGCCGCGGCGAGGTCGTCGCGGTCCTGGGCCCCAACGGCGCCGGCAAGTCCACCCTCGTGCGCGGCCTGCTCGGCCTGGCCGACCTGCACCGGGGCAGCGGTCGGATCGCCGGTGCCCCGATCGGGTCGCGCGCGGCGGCAGCAGGCCTCGGCTACGTCCCGCAGCGGCACACCCTCGCCTCGGCCGTCAAGGCCACCGCCGAGGAGATCGTCACCATGGGCAGGACCGTGCGCGCCCCCTGGTGGGCGCCCTGGCGGGCCCACTCCCTCGCCGACCGGGCCAAGGTCGCCGAGGCCCTGGCGGTCGTCGGCCTCGGCGACCTCGCCAAGCACGACGTCGCCACCCTCTCCGGGGGGCAGCAGCGGCGGGTCCTCATCGCCCGGGCGCTGGCGAGCCGGCCCGAGGTCTTCCTCATGGACGAGCCGACCGCCGGCGTCGACCGGGGGCACCAGCAGGTCCTCGCCGCGGTGATGCGCCGGCTCGTCCAGCGCGGCGCCACGCTCGTGATCGTCACCCACGAGATCGCGCCGATCGCCGACCTCGTCACCCGGGCGGTGCTCGTCCGCGGCGGCCGCGTGGTCCACGACGGACCCCCTTCGCAGCTGCCGGGCGACCTCGAGCACGCCGAGCACGAGATCACGGTGCCGGCCGCCCCCTCCCCCGTGCAGACGACGGCGCTCCCACCGACGGGAGGCCACCGATGATGGAGCTGCTCAGCCTGGAGTTCATGCGCAACTCGCTCATCGCTGCGCTGCTCGTCGGCGCGTCCGCGCCGCTCGTCGGGGTCTTCCTCGTCCAGCGCGGCCTCTCCCTCATCGGCGACGGGATGGGCCACGTCGCGCTGGCCGGGGTCGGGGTCGGGGTCTTCACCAGCCACTCCCCCGTGCTCACCGCGCTCGTCGTCGTCGTGGTGTGCGCGGTAGCGATCGAGGTGCTGCGCCACCACGGCCGCACCGGCGGGGACCTGGCGCTCGCGGTGATGTTCTACGGCGGCATCGCGGCCGGTGTCGTGACGATCTCCAAGGCGCCCGACGGGTCGAGCACCAACCTGCAGGGCTACCTCTTCGGGGCGCTCAACACCGTCTCCCGGGGCGATCTCGTCGCCTTCGCGGTCCTCGCCGCGGTGGTGCTCGTGACCGTCCTGCTGCTGCGCGACCGGCTCTTCGCCGTCGCCCAGGACGAGGAGTACACCCGCGCCTCGGGTCTGCCGGTGCTCGCGACGAACATCCTGCTCGCGGTGCTCACCGGCGTCACCGTCGTCATCTCGATGCGCGTCATCGGGCTGCTGCTCATCAGCGCCCTGATGATCCTGCCCAATGCCACCGGGCAGCACCTGGGCCGCTCCTTCCGCGGCAGCCTCCTCGCGGCCGTCGGTGTCGGGCTGCTCACCAGCGCCGGCGGCGTCTTCACCAGCTTCTACGCCGACACCCCCTCGGGGGCGACGATCGTGCTGCTCGCGATCGCGGTCTTCGTGGTCTCGGCGCTCGGCTCCTGGCTGCTGCGCCTTTCCCGGGTGGCGCGGCACCGCAGCGCCGAGACGCACGAGCACGTGCACTGGGAGGAGTGCGGCCACGACGTCGTGCTGCACGGCGACCACGTGGACTACCTGCACGACGGACACCGGCACGCCCGCCACGGTGACCACTGGGACGAGCACGGTGACGTCCCCGGGGCCGAGGACGAGCTCGAAGGGAGCCGAGGATGAGCAGCGGAACCACGACCAGACGTCCGACGCGCCAGCGCATCGCGATCGAACGCGACATGGAGGCGGTGGACGGCTTCCGCTCCGCGCAGGAGGTCCACGCCAGCCTGCACAGCGGGGGCGAACGGATCGGGCTGGCCACCGTCTACCGCACCCTGCAGACGATGGTCGCCGAGGACATCGTCGACACCCTGCGCACCGACGAGGGTGAGCAGGTCTTCCGCCGGTGCAGCACCGGGCACCACCACCACCTCGTCTGCCGCGACTGCGGACGCACCGTCGAGGTCGAGGGCCCGACCGTGGAGCGCTGGGCCGACCGGGTGGCGGCCGAGCACGGTTTCACCGACGTCGCGCACACCCTGGAGCTCTTCGGCCGCTGCGCGGACTGCGCCGGCGGCCACAGCGTGTGAGGCGGCTCCATTCGGGGGCGATGAGGGGCCTCGAGTCGGGCCGGATGTGGTAAATGTTGACGTTCACGCCACACCGTCGCCGGACCGAACGAAAGCATGCCTGCTCCCACCACACCTCTGCTCAACGGCATCGACCCGCCTCCGAACTCCTTCGTGCTGCCGGACCACAAGATGGTCTACATGTCGGTCACGAAGGCGGCCTGCACCAGCCTGCGCTGGATGGTCGCCGACCTCGCCGGGGAGGACCCGGAGTCCTTCGTCGGCGCGATCGGGGGGCAGCAGAGCCGGCTCCTCGGGATCCACGGCGGACGCCAGCGCTGGCGCAAGACGCCGCAGCTGAGCCAGCTGCCACCCGAGCAGCTGGCTGCCATCGACCCGGCGGACGACTGGCTCGTCTTCGCCGTCGTGCGCAGCCCCTTCAGCCGGCTGTGGTCGGCGTGGGAGTCGAAGTTCCTCGTGCAGCACGCGCGGTACGTCACGATGTACTCCGACCAGCCGTGGTTCCCGCGCACCCCCACCTCCTCGGAGCAGGTGCTCGAGGACTGGCGCGCCTTCGTCCACGCTCGCCCCTGGGAGACCCACCCCGAGCTGAGCAACGACGTGCACTTCCAGAACCAGGTGCGCTCGGTCCGCCCGAAGAGCGTGAACTACACCAAGGTCTACGGGCTGAAGGAGCTCTCCACGCTCTTCAGCGACGTGCACGCGCACCTGAAGCCGCTCGGCATGGACCAGCCGCTCTACACCCCGCGCGCCAACGAGACCCCGCTGGCCATGACGCCGGCGGTGCTCGAGGACGGTGTCCGCGAGATCATCGAGGACTCCTACGCCCAGGACTTCGACGCCTTCGGCGAGCGGTGGAGCTTCGAGAGCCTCAGCTTCGTCGACGGCTGGTCCGCCGACGCCATCGACCACGCCGCCCACCACACGGTCGCCAACCAGCGCATCGGTGACCTGAGC
>CAYLUX010000003.1:1575-38181 GCA_964386935.1 uncultured Janibacter sp. | reverse complement strand
GGCTAGGGCCTCACGTGCCCGGGGCGTCGACCGCCCCGCCGTAGCGCCGGTCCCGCCGGGCGTAGGTCTCGATGGCCTCCCAGAGATGGCGGCGGTCGTAGTCCGGCCACAGCGTGTCCTGGAAGACCATCTCGGCGTAGGCGGACTGCCACAGCAGGAAGTTGCTCGTGCGCTGCTCGCCGGAGGAGCGCAGGAAGAGGTCCACGTCCGGCATGTCCGGCTCGCTGAGGTAGCGGGCGATGGTGCGCTCGTCGACCCGCGAGCCCTTGAGCCTCCCGGCGGCCACGTCGGTCGCGATCCCGCGCACCGCGTCCGCGATCTGGGCACGACCGCCGTGGTTGACGCAGAAGTAGAGCGTCATCGCGTCGTTGCCCCGGGTCATCTCCTGGGCGATCTCGAGCTCCTTGATCACCGAGCGCCACAGCTTCGGTCGCCGGCCGACCCAGCGCATCCGCACTCCCCAGGAGTTCAGCTGGTCCCGCCGCCGGCGGATCACGTCCCGGTTGAAGCCCATGAGGAAGCGCACCTCCTCGGGCGAGCGGCGCCAGTTCTCGGTGGAGAAGGCATAGCTCGACAGGTGCGGCACCCCGATCTCGAGCGCGCCGGCGACGACGTCGAGCAGCGCGCCCTCCCCCGCCTCGTGGCCCTTCGTCCGGGGCAGGCCACGCTGGTTGGCCCACCGGCCGTTGCCGTCCATGACGATCGCCACGTGGTTCGGCACCAGGTCGGCGGGCACCGGCGGCGGCGTGGCCCCGCTGGGGTGGGCGAAGGGGGTGGCGTAGCGACTCATCCGGTCCTCTGCGGTTGACTGCGATCGACGTGGCGGAGGGAGAGCACCCCGCGCTCGAGGTGCCACTGGAGGAAGGCGGAGGTCAGCCCGGAGCCCTCCCGACGGTGGCGCTCCAGCGAGGCGTCGGCGACCACCCAGTCACCGGTGAGCAGTGCGGCGAGCAGCTCGAGAGTCTCGGGCGCCGGGGCCGAGGAACCGGGGACGCGGCAGTCCCGGCAGAGCACCCCACCGGAGGGGACGTGGAAGGCGCGGTGCGGTCCGGTCTGGCCGCAGCGGGCGCAGTCGTGGAAGCTCGGTGCCCAGCCCGAGACCGCCACGGCCCGGAGCAGGTAGGCGTCCAGCACCAGCTCGGAGGCGTGCTCGTCCTGCGCGAGGGAGCGCAGCGCGCCGGCGAGCAGCAGGTGGTGCTGCACAGCCACCTGGCCCTCCTCGGTGAGCCGGTCCGCGGTCTCCAGGACGGCGGCGGCCGCGGTCCAGCGGCGGTAGTCCCGGGCGATGGTGTCGCCCCAGGGATCGAGGGTCTCGGCCTGGGTAACGGTGTCCAGGTTGCGCCCCTCGTAGCACTGCAGGTCCACGTGCATGCCCGGCTCCAGGCGGGCGCCGAAGCGGGACTTGGTGCGGCGGACCCCCTTCGCCACGGCACGGATCTTGCCGCGCTCGCGGGTGAGCACGGTGATGATCCGGTCGGCCTCACCCAGCTTGTGGGTGCGCAGCACGACCCCGGAGTCGCGGTAGAGGGGCACTCTGCCATTCTCTCCCCTGCCCACGACAGCGATGGGCACCCCTCACGTCCCCGGCGAGCCCCTCGAACACGCGTTCGAGACCAGTGGTAGTGTCGGGAGCGTGATGGCGCTGCAGTCCTCGCTCTTCGACGACGCACCGGCCCCGACCCTCGGGGAGCTCGGCGCCGCCCACCGCCGCCACCTCGACGAGACCGCGTGGCTGGACCTGCTGCCAGGGTGGGCCACCGGCACCGACGAGGTGCTCGCCAGGCTGCTGCGCGAGGTCCCGTGGCGCTCGGAGCGCCGCCGGATGTACGACTCCGTCGTCGACGTGCCACGGCTCCTGCGCTTCTACGGCGAGGGCGAGCCGCTCCCCCACCCGCTGCTGACGGACATGCGCGAGGACCTCTCGGCGCACTACGCCCGCGAGCTCGGCGAACCCTTCGTCACGGCGGGCCTGTGCCTCTACCGCGACGGCGCGGACTCGGTCGCCTGGCACGGGGACCGCATCGGGCGCAGCCGCGAGGAGGACACGATGATCGCGATCGTCTCGCTCGGCTCCTCCCGGCACCTCGCGCTGCGTCCCCGCGACGGCGGCGCCTCCCAGCGGGTCTCGCTCGGGCACGGCGACCTGGTCGTCATGGGCGGGGCCTGCCAACGCACCTGGGACCACGCCGTCCCCAAGACGAGCGCGACCGTGGGGCCGCGCGTGTCCATCCAGTTCCGGGTGAGCGGGGTCCGTTGAGAGGCCCCGCGCCCACGTCAGAAGAGGAAGCGATCACGATGCCAGCACGGCTCGACTACTACACGGTGGACCCCGATGCGACCAAGGCCGTCCTGGGGATGGAGAAGTACGTCCGCAGCAGCGGGCTGGACACCGGTCTCTACGAGCTGATCAAGCTGCGGGCCTCCCAGCTGAACGGCTGTGCCTACTGCCTCGACATGCACAACCGCGACGCCCGGAAGAACGGCGAGGACCAGCGCCGGCTGGACATCCTCGTCGGGTGGCGCGAGGCGCGGAACTTCTTCACCGAGGCGGAGCAGGCCGCCCTCGCCCTCACCGAGGCGGTCACGCTCATCGGTGAACGCGGTGTGCCCGACGAGGTCTGGGACGCGGCCGCGGCGCAGTTCTCCGAGGAGCAGCTGGTCCAGGTGCTCATGGCGATCGCCACGATCAACGTCTGGAACCGGATGGCCGTGGCCACCGAGATGCCGCTGCCGGAGAACCCCGGGGCCTGAGCACGGCACAAGCGAAGGGGGCCGGCGTCGCCGGCCCCCTTCGCTGATGCGTGTGCACCTCAGGCGTTCGCGGTCTCGGCCTCCGGCTCGGCGACCGCCGCGTCCCGCTCCGCGCGGTTGACGGCGGAGAGGACCGCCCGCAGCGAGGCCTTGACGATCGAGTCGTGCATGCCGACCCCCCACAGGACCCGCTCGCCCACAGCGCACTCGACGTAGGCCGCGGCGCGGGCGTCGCCACCGGCCGAGAGGGCGTGCTCGTGGTAGTCCAGAACGCGCACGTCGATGTCGAAGGCGGAGAGGGCGTCGATGAAGGAGGCGATCGGACCGTTGCCGGTCCCCTCGATCTCCAGCTCCTGACCGCGGTCGAGGATGTGGCCCACGATGTGGTCCAGGCCCTCGTCCTCACCGGTGATCGTCGAGCGCACCGGCTGGAACCGGCCCCAGCCGTCCTTGTCCTCGCTGAGGATGTACTCGTCGTTGAAGACGTCCCACAGCGCGACGCCGCTCATCTCGCCGCCGTCGGAGTCGGTCTTGCGCTGCACGACCTGGGAGAACTCCATCTGCAGCCGGCGCGGCAGGTCCAGCCCCACCTCGGACTTGAGCAGGTAGGCGACGCCGCCCTTGCCCGACTGGCTGTTGACGCGCACGACGGCCTCGTAGTCCCGGCCGATGTCGTGCGGGTCGATGGGCAGGTACGGCACGCCCCAGTCGATGTCGTCGATGCCCTTCTCGGCCGCCTTGGCCCGGGCCTGCATGTCGGCGAAGCCCTTGCTGATCGCGTCCTGGTGGGAGCCGGAGAAGGCGGTGTAGACCAGGTCGCCGCCCCACGGGTGACGCGGGTGCACCGGCAGCTGGTTGCACTCCTCGACGGTGCGCCGGATCTCGTCCATGTTCGAGAAGTCGATCTGCGGGTCGATGCCCTGGCTGAAGAGGTTCATCCCCAGCGTCACGAGGTCGACATTGCCGGTGCGCTCACCATTGCCGAAGAGGCAGCCCTCGATCCGGTCCGCGCCGGCCAGGTAGCCCAGCTCGGCGGCGGCGACGCCCTCACCCCGGTCGTTGTGCGGGTGCAGCGAGAGCATCACCGACTCCCGGCGGTCCAGGTGTCGGCCCATCCACTCGATGGAGTCGGCATAGACATTGGGCGTGGCCATCTCGACGGTCGCCGGCAGGTTGATGATCATCTTGTGGTCGGGCGTCGGGTCGATGATCTCGATGACCTCGTTGCAGATCCGGGCCGCGAAGTCCAGCTCCGTCCCGGTGTAGGACTCGGGCGAGTACTGGTAGATGATCGTCGTCTCGGGGACGGTCTCCTCGAGCTTCTTGCACAGCCGGGCGCCCTGCAGGGCGATGTCGACGATGCCGTCCTGGTCGGTGTCGAAGACGACCCGCCGCTGCAGCACCGAGGTCGAGTTGTAGAAGTGCACGATCGCCTGAGGGGCGCCGGCGATGGCGTCGAAGGTCTTCTCGATGAGGTGGTCCCGGCACTGGGTGAGCACCTGGATCGTGACGTCCTCGGGGATGTAGTCGCCGTCGATGAGCCTGCGGCAGAAGTCGTAGTCGGTCTGGCTGGCACTGGGGAAGCCGACCTCGATCTCCTTGTACCCGAGGCGGACCAGCAGCTGGAACATCGTCAGCTTGCGTTCGGCGTCCATCGGGTCGATGAGTGCCTGGTTGCCGTCACGCAGGTCGACCGCGCACCAGCGCGGGGCCTTCGTCATCACCTGGTCCGGCCAGGTGCGGTCGGGCAGCTCGACCCGGATCTGGTCCTGGAAGGGCACGTACTTGCGGATCGGCATCCGCGTGTCCTGCTGGGGGTGGATCATCCTTCGTCCTTCGTCACGTCGATGGGTGGGCGGCACCACGAACTCCGCGACGAGGTGGCCGTCGTGTCAGGCCTCGCCGCGGCAGAGAAGGAGCAGGTCCGTCCGCATGGCCGCCACCATACTCCCCCTCCACCCCTCGGACGGAGCGGCTCACGATCCGGACGGAACCCCCTTCGCCCGAGCCGCGGGGCTCAGCCCTTGCGGGCGGCGACCGCCTCGGCGACCTGGACGGCGTTGAGAGCAGCGCCCTTGCGCAGGTTGTCGCCGACGACGAAGAGGCTCAGGCCCTTGTCACCCGGGACCGCCTGGTCCTTGCGGATGCGCCCGACCTGGACCTCGTCCTTGCCGGTGGCCGAGAGCGGGTTGGGCACGTCGGCCAGGACGACGCCGGGGGCGTCGCCGAGGATCTTCGTGGCCTGCTCGGGGGTGATGTCCTTCTCGAACTCGGCGTGGATGGCCAGCGCGTGGCCGGAGAAGACGGGCACGCGCACGCAGGTGCCGGCGACGCGCAGGTCCGGCGCGTGCAGGATCCGGCGGGACTCGTTGCGCAGCTTCTGCTCCTCGTCGGTCTCCAGCGTGCCGTCGTCGACGATCGACCCGGCGATCGCGACGACGTTGAAGGCGACCGGGACCTCGTAGACCTGCGGCTCGGGCAGCGTGACCGCGCCGCCGTCCAGCGCCAGGTCCTTGGGGTCACCGGAGGCGTAGCCGGCCCGCAGCTGGCTGTCCAGCTCGGTCAGGCCCTTGCCACCGGAGCCCGAGACGGCCTGGTAGGTGGCCACGCGAAGGGAGACCAGCCCGGCCTCATCGTGCAGGGCCTTCAGGACCGGCATCGCGGCCATGGTCGTGCAGTTCGGGTTGGCGATGATGCCCTTGGGCAGGTCCTCGATGTCGTCGGCGTTGACCTCGGAGACGACGAGCGGGACCTCCGGGTCCTTGCGCCAGGCACTCGAGTTGTCGATGACGGTGGCGCCGGCGGCCGCGACCTTGGGCGCGACCTCCTTGCTCGTCGACCCGCCGTTGGAGAAGAGCGCGATGTCCAGACCTGAGAAGTCCGCGGTGGCGGTGTCCTCGACGGTCACCTCCTCGCCCTTCCACGGCAGGGTCGACCCGGCGGACCGTGCGGACGCGAAGTACCGCATCGAGGTCACGGGGAAGTCCCGCTCCTCCAGCAGCGTCCGAATGACTGATCCGACCTGGCCGGTGGCTCCAAATACTCCGATGTGCATGGACATCAGGATACGGGTCGGGGCCCGAACGCCGTCATGGCGTTCGGGCCCCGGACACCGGACCCACGATGTGGACTAGCCGTTCTGCTCCTCGGGGGCAGACGTGGCCTCCTCCGCGGAGTCCGGCGTGGACGCGTCCTCGTCGGCCTTCGTGGGCTTGTGCAGCGCCTTGCTCCGGTCGATGCCCTCGCCCGGCCCGGCCTCGTCCACGGCGATCGCGAAGTCGTCGCCGTGCTCGATGACTCCGGTGACGACGGCGTTGTCGACCGCCATGCGGGCGTAGCGACGACGCACGACGAGCGGATCGCTCTGCAGGTCCTTCACCAGGGCCACTGCCATGCCGATCATGATGATCACGAAGGGCAGGCTGGCGATGATGACCACCTGTTGCAGTCCGGCCAGCGCGTCCTCGCCACCGATGATGAGCATGACCGCGGCGGCCGCACCGGTCGCGACACCCCAGAAGATCACTGTCGCCTTGTTCGGCTCCAGGGTGCCGTGCTCGCTCAGCGACCCCATGACGATGGAGGCCGCGTCGGCGCCCGAGACGAAGAAGATCGCCACGAGGACCATGACGAGCACGGATGAGACCGTCGATCCCGGCATCGTGTCGAGCAGGCCGAAGAGAGTGGCCTCCTCGCCGCCGCTGAGCTTGGAGAGCTTGGCGCCGGCGTCCTCGGCGTGCATGGCGGCGCCACCGAAGATGGCGAACCAGACCAGGCTGACCGCGCTCGGCACGAGCAGCACGCCGGTGACGAACTCACGGATGGTCCGGCCCCGCGAGATGCGGGCGATGAACATGCCGACGAAGGGGGTCCAGCTGATCCACCAGGCCCAGTAGAAGATCGTCCAGCTGGCCAGCCAGCTGTTGGTCGCCTCCCCGCCGATGGCGTTGGTCCGGGCCGAGTAGTCGATGAGGTGCTGGATGTAGGTGCCCAGGCCCGTGGGGACCAGGTTGAGGATGAAGACCGTCGGCCCGACGACGAAGACGAAGACGGCCAGGATCAGCGCGAGCACCATGTTGGTGTTCGACAGGTACTGGATGCCGCGCTCGACGCCGGAGACGGCCGAGATGATGAAGCAGATCGTCAGCACGGTGATGATGCCGACGAGCAGCACGTTCGAGGCGCCGTCGTCGGCCCAGCCGACGATCTGGGCGCCCGAGGAGATCTGCAGCGCACCGAGACCGAGCGAGGTCGCAGAGCCGAAGAGCGTCGCGAAGATCGCGAAGATGTCGATGATCTTGCCGGCGGGGCCCTTGACACCACGGCGTCCGAGCAGCGGCTCGAAGACGGCGCTGATCGTCAGGCCGCGGCCCTTGCGGAAGACGCCGTAGGCGATGGCGAGCCCGGCGAGGGTGTAGATCGCCCACGGGTGCAGGGTCCAGTGGAAGAGCGTCGTGGCCATGGCCACGTCGTGCTTGCCCTGGCCACCGGTGCCCGGCGGCGGGGTGACGTAGTGGATCAGCGGCTCCGCGGCGCCCCAGAACATCAGACCGATACCCATGCCCGCGGAGAACATCATGGCGATCCAGGAGACCGTCTTGAACTCCGGCGGCTCGCCGTCCTGCCCGAGCGGGATGTTGCCGTAGTGGCTGGCCGCGAGCCAGATGACGAAGACGACGAAGGCCGTCGCTGCAAGGGCGAAGAGCCAACCGGTGTTGGTCACGACCCAGTCCAGACCGCTCTCGGACGCGGTGGAGAGGCTGGAGGTGCTGATCACGCCCCAGAGGACGAAGGCCAGCGACAGGGCGGCCGTGACGCCGAAGACGACCTTGTCCAGCGGGAACTTCTCGTCCCGGGTCAGGATCCGCTTCTCCAGCGCCGGGTGGTCGACCCGGCGCGAGTCCCGCAGCCGGGACTCGCTCTGATCAGATGTTTCGGTAGGTGTGCTCACTAGTCGTGACAGGCCGTCCGCTGCTGTGCGGGCGGCCACTCCTCCCTGATGTGGACGTCATGTGGATGTGGGCGCCGCACAGGCACCAACGACCGACCATGGCCCACGATCCCCCTCGGGCACAAGCCGAGCCGTCCCGGACGGGGCCCTCAGAAGCCCAGACGCTGCATCTGCTTCGGGTCCCGCTGCCAGTCCTTGGCCACCTTCACGTGCAAGTTGAGGTAGACCTGCTGGCCCAGGATCTTCTCGACCCCGCGCCGGGCGGTGGTGCCGACCTCACGCAGCCGGGAACCGCCCCGGCCGATGATGATCGCCTTCTGGCTCTCCCGCTCCACGTAGAGGTGGACGCGCACGTCGAGCAGCGGGTCGTCCTCCGGTCGTCCCTCCCGCGGCACGATCTCCTCGACGAGGACGGCGAGGCTGTGGGGCAGCTCGTCCCGCACGCCCTCCAGGGCGGCCTCCCGGACGAGCTCGGCGATCATCTTCTCGCTGGACTCGTCGGTGAGCACCTCCTCGGGATAGAGCGGTGCGGGCGAGGGCGGGAGGTACTCGGAGAGCACCTGGCGCACGTCCTCGACCTGGTCGCCGCGCACGGCGGAGCACGGCACGATCGCGGCCCAGTCCCCCAGCTGGTCGATGGCGATGAGGTGCTCGGCGAGCCGCTCGCGGTCGACGGCGTCGCTCTTGGTGGCGATCGCCACGATCGGGACCTTCTTGGCCTTCTGCAGCTCGATCAGGTCCGCCGCGATGTAGCTGTCACCGGGGCCGATCTTCTGGTCGGCGGGCAGGCAGAAGCCGATGACGTCCACCTCGAGCAGGGTGTCCCGGACGAGGTCGTTGAGTCGCTCGCCGAGGAGCGTGCGGGGCTTGTGCAGCCCGGGGGTGTCCACGAGGATCAGCTGCTGGCGCTCGCGCGTGGCGATGCCGCGGATGGTGTGCCGCGTGGTCTGCGGCTTGCTCGAGGTGATCGCCACCTTCTCGCCGACCAGCGCATTCGTCAGGGTCGACTTGCCGGCGTTGGGACGGCCGACGAGGCAGGCGAAGCCCGCCTGCCACTCGCTGTGCTCGGTCATGCCCCGATCTCCTCGTGGTCCGGCGCGGCGTCCTCCGCCGCGTCTCCTGGTGTCTCGCGCTCGACGAGCACCGTCGCGATGCGGTGTCGTCGCCCGGACATCTTCTCAGCAGTGAGGCGCAGCCCGGCGACCTCGCACGTGGTGCCGACGATCGGGACCCGACCGGTCACCTTGCCGAGCAGCCCCCCGACGGTGTCGACGTCCTCGTCCTCGAGGTCCATGTCGTAGAGCTCGGCGAGGTCGTCCAGGTGCAGGTTGGCGGGGACCCGGAACTGCTCGCCCCCGAGGTCCTCCACCCCGGGGCCCTCACGGTCGTACTCGTCGGTGATCTCCCCGACGATCTCCTCGAGGATGTCCTCGATCGTCACGAGACCGGCAGTGCCCCCGTACTCGTCGACGACGATGGCGGCGTGCGTCTGGTGCCCCTGCATCTCCCGCAGCAGGTCGTCCAGCGGCTTGCTCTCCGGCACGAAGGGGGCCGGCCGCGCCAGCTTCTCCACCGGCAGGTCCGCCGCCGACTCGTCGGCGAGGGTCCGGCGCACGCAGTCCTTGAGGTAGAGCAGCCCGATGATGTCATCGGTCGACTCACCGACGACGGGGATCCGGGAGAAGCCCGAGCGGATGAGCAGATTCAGCCCCTTGCGGGCGACCTTGTCCCCCTCGATGGTGATCATGTCGGTGCGCGGCACCATGACCTCCCGGGCGAGGGTGTCGCCGAGCTCGAAGACGGAGTGGAGCATGTCCCGCTCCTCCTCCTCGATGAGGGAGCGCTCCCCCGCGATGTCCAGCAGGTCGCGCAGCTCGGCCTCGGAGCGGAAGGGGCCGTCGCGGTAGCCGCCGCCGGGGGTGACGGCATTGCCGAAGGCGACGAGCAGCCGGGCCAGGGGACCGAGGATGCGCTGCAGCCAGAGCATGACCGGTGCCGCGAGGAGGGCCACCCGGGTGCTGTGCTGACGTCCGAGGGTGCGGGGCGAGACGCCGACGACGACGAAGGTGATGAGCACCATGATCGCGATCGACACGATCAGGGCCGTGTTCGCCGCCTCGATCCGTGCGGTGACGAGCAACGTCACGAGCACGGCGGTCGTGGCCTCGGCGACCGCCCGCATGAAGGCGAGCACGGAGATCGGCGCCGCTCCGCCCTGGAGGATCCGCCGGAGCGCGGTGCCGCCGCGCCGGCCGGCCTCCTCGGCCTCCTCGGCAGCGACCCGCGAGGCCGAGCCGATCGCGGCGTCGACCAAGGTCAGGACGAAGGCGGCGACGACCGAGACGCCGACCCCGATGATCAGCCCGGTCACGCCCGTCGCTCCCGCCCCCGTCCGGCGAGGAAGGTCAGGAGCAGCTGGCGCTGCAGCTCGAACATCTCCTTCTCCTCATCGGGCTCGGCGTGGTCGAACCCGAGCAGGTGCAGGATCCCGTGGGTCGTGAGCAGCAGCAGCTCCTCGACGGGCGCGTGACCGGCTGCTGCGGCCTGCGCCTCGGCGACCGAGGGGCACAGCACGATGTCACCGAGCACGCCCTCGTCGGAGGTCTCCCCCTCCGGACCGGGCCGCAGCTCGTCCATCGGGAAGCTCATCACGTCCGTCGGCCCGGGCAGGTCCATCCACTGCTCGTGCAGGACCGTCATCGTCTCCTCGTCGACGAGACGGATGCACAGCTCGGCCTGCGGGTGGACGCGCATCTCCTCGAGCACGTAGCGGGACACTCCCACCAGCTCGATCTCGGAGAGGTCGTAGCCGACCTCGTTGAGGACCTCGATGCTCACTGCTTCTCCCCCTTCGCCCGGGTGGCGTCGTAGCGCTCGTAGGCATTCACGATCTCGCCGACGAGGCGGTGGCGGACCACGTCCTCGGCCCCGAGGTAGGCGAAGTGGATGTCCTCGACGTCGGCGAGGATCCGGCGCACCACGCGCAGTCCGGACTGGGTCCCGCCGGGCAGGTCGACCTGGCTGATGTCACCCGTGACGACCATCTTGGAGCCGAAGCCGAGCCGGGTGAGGAACATCTTCATCTGCTCCGGTGAGGTGTTCTGCGCCTCGTCGAGGATGATGAAGGAGTTGTTCAGCGTCCGGCCGCGCATGAAGGCCAGCGGGGCGACCTCGATCGTGCCGGCCGCCATCAGCCGCGGGATCGACTCCGGGTCGATCATGTCGTGCAGCGCGTCGTAGAGCGGGCGCAGGTAGGGGTCGATCTTGTCCCCGAGCGTGCCGGGCAGGAAGCCCAACTTCTCGCCCGCCTCGACCGCGGGCCGGGTGAGGATGATCCGCCCCACCTCCTTGGCCTGCAGCGCGGCGACCGCCTTCGCCATGGCCAGGTAGGTCTTGCCGGTCCCGGCGGGGCCGATCCCGAAGATCACGGTGTTCTCGCCGATGCCGTCGACGTAGTGCTTCTGGCCGAGGGTCTTCGGCCGGACGGTCCGCCCACGGCTGGAGACGATGTTCTGGGTCAGGACATCGGCCGGTCGCTCCCGCGAGCTGCCCTTGAGCATGGTGATGGAGCGCTGCACGGAGTCCTGGTTCAGCGGCTGCCCGGACTCGACGATCTCGGTCAGCTCATCGAGCAGCCGGTCGATGACGTCCAGGTCCCCGGCCGGCCCCTGCAAGCGGAACTCGTTGCCCCGCACGAGGATCTCCACCTTGGGGAAGGCCCGCTCCATGGTCCGCAGCAACTCGTCGCCGGCCCCGAGCAGGCTGACCATCGAGATGGTGTCGGGCAGGACGATCCGCTGCGAGGAGTGCTCGTCGTGGGCGGATCCTCGCGGGGGCTCGTCGGAGATCGCCTCGAGCGCGCGCAGGTCGGGTTTGTCAGATCGTGGCATCGTGACGCCCAGTCTACGGGCGAAATCGGCTGCGGATCCCTGCGGCCGATGGCCCTCCCGGCTCACCGCCACCGGTCCGCCGCGCTGATCACTGCGAGGGCGGCCGGCCCTGCGGTCGAAGCGCGCAGCACCTCCCGGCCCAGCCGCACCGTGGTCGCGCCCGCCTCGACCAGCCAGTCGATCTCCCGGGGGGCGATGCCCCCTTCGGGGCCGACGACGAGGAGGACCTCGCCGCCCTCGGGCAGGTCCGCGGTCGCGAGCGGGGTGGTCGCGTCCTCGTGGAGGACGAGTACCGCGGCGCCCTCGCACTCCCGGACCAGGTCGCGGGTGGTGACCATGGGTGCCAGTCCCGGCCACCGTGCACGACGAGACTGCTTGGCCGCCCGCTCGATGACGTGGGCCCACTTGCGCAGCCCCTTGTCGACCTTGGGGCCCTTCCACCGCACGATGGACCGCTCGGCCTGCCACGGGATGACCCGGTCGACGCCGAGCTCGGTGGCGGCCTCGACGGCGTCCTCGTCGCGTCCGTCCTTGGCCAGGGCCTGCACGAGGGTCAGGCGAAGGGAGGGTTCCGGCTCGTCGGCGCGCTCCAGCACCCGCAACCGCACGTTGTCCCCGGAGACCTCGACGGCCTCGGTGAGCACGCGGGCGCCGTTCCGGTCGCCGACGAGCACTTCCTCCCCCACCTGCAACCGGACGACGGTCGCCGCGTGGTGGGCCTCGGTCCCGGTGAGGTCGACGACGGAGTCGGCCGTGAGGCCGTCGAGCGCCGGGGGGTCGACGAGGAAGAGCGGCGCGGTCACCGGCGGCTCAGCGCTTGAAGGCGTGCCGCAGCCGACCGACGAAGCCGGAGTCCGCGTCGGCGGGCTGCCCGTCGGGCTGCTCCTCGTCCCGCACGCTCGCCAGCTCGCGCAGCAGCGACTCCTGCTCATCGTCCAGGTGGGTGGGCGTGCGCACGTCGGCGTGGATGATCAGGTCGCCGCGGCCCTCGGTGCGCAGGTGGCCCACGCCGAGGCCGGAGAGGATCACCGTGTCACCGGGCTGGGTGCCTCGCGGCAGGGTGATCTGACGGGTGCCGTCGAGGGTCTCGAAGTCGATCTCGACGCCGAGGGCGGCCGCGGTCATGGGGACGGTGACGGTCGCGTGCAGGTCGTCCCCACGGCGGGTGAAGGTCTCGTGCGGGCGGACCTGCAGCTCGACGTAGAGGTCGCCGGCCGGTCCACCACCGGGGCCGACCTCCCCTTCGCCCGCGAGGTGGATCCGGGTACCGCTGTCGACGCCGGCGGGGATCTTGACCTTCAGCGTGCGGCGGGTGCGCAGCCGGCCCTGGCCGGCGCACTCGGGGCACGGGCTGACGATGATCTCGCCGAAGCCCTGGCAGGTCGGGCACGGCCGACTGGTCATCACCTGACCGAGGAAGGATCGCTGCACCTGCTGGATCTCGCCCTGGCCGCCACAGGTCTCGCAGGTGCGCCGGCCGGTGCCGGGCTGGCTGCCGTCGCCGGAGCAGTGGGTGCAGACCGTGGCGGTGTCGATGGTCAGGTCCTCCTGGCCGCCGAAGACGGCCGCGTCGAGGTCGACCTGCAGCCCGACGAGCCCGTCCTGGCCGCGGGAGCGGCGCGAGCGGGGACCGCGACCGCGACCACCGGCGCCGGCGGCGCCGAAGAACTGCTCCATGATGTCGCTGAAGGTGAAGCCGGCACCGAAGCCGTCCTGGGCGCCCCCGTAGGGGTCGGCGCCCATGTCGTACTGGCGACGCTTGGTCTCGTCACCGAGCACGTCGTAGGCCTGGCTGACCTGCTTGAAGCGCTCCTCGGCCTCCGGGCCGGGATTGACGTCCGGGTGCAGGGTGCGCGCCAGCTTCCGGTAGGCGCGCTTGATGTCCTCCTGGCTCGCGTCGCGGCTGACGCCCAGGTCCTCGTAGTAGTCGTTCACGCGTTGACGTCCTCGTGGGTCGTGGTGGTCGGTGCGGGTCCTCGGGCGGCGGTCAGCCGTTGATGATCCGCGAGAGATAGGTCGCGACGGCACGCACCTGCGCGATCGTCGCGGGGTAGTCCATGCGGGTCGGGCCCAGCACACCGATGGCCCCGACCTCTTCCTCCTCGGAACCGTACGCCGAGGTGATCAGCGATGTCCCCTGGAGGCCGGAGACGGCGTTCTCCTTGCCGATGCGTACGGCCACCCGCCCCGACCGGCCGCCCTGGTCGGCCTCGACGCTGAGGAGCTTGAGCAGGACGACCTGCTGCTCGAGCGCGTCGAGCACCGGCTCCAGGGTCATCGGGAAGTCCTGCGGGCTACGGGCGAGGTTCGCCGTGCCGGCGAGCGTGACCTTCGTCTCGCGCTCGTCGGCGAGGGCGTCCTCGAGAGCCTCGAGGACGCCGGCCGTGAGGGCGTCCTCGGTCTCCACGTCACCGTCGTGCAGGGTCTTCAGGGCGGTCCGCGCCTCGGCGAGGCGACGCTCCCGGGTCACGGCGTTGACCAGGGTCCGGGCCCGCCCGAGCGCCTCCTCACCCGCCCGGGTCGTGTAGTCGACCGTGGTGGGCACGATCCGCTGCTCGACCCGACCGGTGCCCATGATCACCACGACCATCAGCCGGGCCTCGTTCATCGGGACCAGCTCGATGTGCTTGACGGTGCTCCGGGTCAGGGAGGGGTACTGCACGACCGCGACCTGCCGGGTCAGCGAGGAGAGGAGACGCACGGTCCGGTCCAGGACGACGTCGAGCTCGTCGGCGCCCTCGAGGAAGTCGGTGATCGCGGCCCGCTCGCCCCTGGACATCGGCCGGATGGCCTGCAACCGGTCGACGAAGAGCCGGTACCCGGCATCGGTGGGGATGCGTCCCGCGGAGGTGTGCGGGGCGACGATGAGCCCCTCGTCCTCCAGTGCCGCCATGTCGTTGCGCACCGTGGCCGCGGACACGTTCAGCTGGTGCCGGTCCAGCAGGGCCTTGGACCCCACCGGCTCCGAGGTCTGGACGTAGTCCTCGACGATCGCGCTGAGCACGGCCATGCGTCGCTCGTCGTTCACGGGGACCTCCTCCCTCGGATCACTGGCACTCCATTCTCCTGAGTGCCAATTCTAGGACCGGATCATTCATTCCCGGGAATCCGGCGTGCCGCCCCCTTCGCCCGCCCCGCTCCGGCCTACGGTCCTGCCGTGGCTGACCGATACGGATCCGACGTCCTCGCCGGCGACTGGCGCTCGAAGGGGCGCCTCGCCCGCCCCACCGCACGCGACCTCGAGGCCGAGACCGGTCTCGTCGTCGAGGACGTCGAGACCGGCTGGGTGGGCGCCGTCGTCGCGGTGGAGAAGGCGGGCGGCGTGCGGGTCGTGCACCTGGAGGACCGGCGGGGCAAGGTCAAGGCCTTCCCGCTCGGCCCCGGCTTCCTCCTCGACGGTGCGCCGGTGCGACTCGTCCCGCCGAAGGGGGCCCAGCGCGCGGCCCTCGCCGCGACCGAGCAGGCGAGCTCCCGGACCGCGAGCGGGTCGGTCGCCGTGCGGGACCACCGCGCCCGGGTGGCGCGCGGGTCCCGGATCTTCGTCGAGGGCAAGCACGACGCCGAGCTCGTGGAGCAGGTGTGGGGCCACGACCTGCGCGTCGAGGGGGTCGTCGTCGAGATGCTCGACGGGGTCGACGACCTCGCGGGCGTGATCCGCGACTTCGCGCCGGGCAGCGGTCGGCGGATGGGTGTGCTCGTCGACCACCTCGTCCCCGGCACGAAGGAGTCGCGGATCGTGGCGAAGGCCGCCCGCGTCGCCCCGGAGCACGCGCTGATCGTCGGCCACCCCTATGTCGACGTGTGGCAGTCGGTGAGGCCCCAGCGCCTCGGCATGGAGGCCTGGCCGCAGATCCCCCGCTCGATGGAGTGGAAGCGCGGGATCTGCGCCCACCTCGGCTGGCCCCACGAGACGCAGGCGGACATCGCCCGGGCCTGGCAGCGCATCCTCGGCACCGTGCGCAGCTACACCGACCTCGAGCCGGCCCTGCTGGGCCGGGTCGAGGAGCTCATCGACTTCGTCACCGCCGACGCTCCCTGAGGCACAAACCCCAACCGGTGGTCCCTGAGGTGCGAGTTTGCGAAGCAAGCGAGCCTCGAAGGGCGCTCCCTGAGGTGCGAGTTTGCGAAGCAAGCGAGCCTCGAAGGGCGCTCCTCGCTGCGCCACCGGTACCGGGGGCGTGCAGAAAGGGTCGTACTGGTGCATCTCGCGGCATTGGACCGCGGGCATCCGGCCGATTCACTACCTCCTGTGCACGGTGGGAGTCAGTCCTTCGGGCCGCCGGCGACGTAGATGACCTGACCGGAGACGTACCCGGCCTCCTCGGAGAGCAGGAAGGACGCCGTCGCGGCGATGTCCTCCGGCTGGCCGGCCCGCTGGACCGGGACCTCCTTGGCCGCGTGGGCGAGGAAGTCCTCGAAGGGCACGCCGATCCGCTCGGCCGTCGCCCGCGTCATGTCGGTCTGGATGAACCCGGGCGCGATCGCGTTCGCGGTGACGCCGAACCTCCCGAGCTCGATGGCGAGGGTCTTGGTGAAGCCCTGCATGCCCGCCTTCGCGGCGGAGTAGTTGACCTGCCCGCGGTTGCCGAGGGCGGAGGTCGAGGAGAGGTTGACGATGCGCCCGTACTTCTCGGCCGTCATGTGGGCCTGGACCGCCTTGGTCATGAGGAAGGCGCCCCGCAGGTGGACGTTCAGGACCGCGTCCCAGTCCTCGACACCCATCTTGAAGATGAGGTTGTCCCGGATGATGCCGGCGTTGTTGACCAGCAGCGTCGGCGTCCCGAGCTCGTCGGCGACCCGGGCCACACCCGCCTCGACCTGCTCCGGGTCGGAGACGTCCACACCCACGGCCAGGGCGGTGCCGCCCCCTTCGGTGATCTCGTCGGCGACCACCTGGCAGGCGGACTCGTCGAGGTCGAGGACGGCAACGTGGTGCCCGTCGGTGGCGAGGCGAAGGGCGATGGCCCTCCCGATCCCCCGGGCGGCTCCGGTGACGACGGCGGTACGGGTGGGGCTCATTCGCTGCTCCTGGGTCGATGATTGCTGTCAGGGGTCATGGTCGCCGATGGCCCCGGTCGGTGCCCAGCGGCGTCCGCCGATCGGTCAGTCGGGGTGCTCCCGCGTCCAACGGGTGTGGATGGGCAGCACCCAACCCCGCTTGCGCGCGATCAGGCACAGCCCGAAGCCGGCGACGAGGCCCGCGAGCGACCCGGCCGTCGGCGTGGCGAGCTCCCGCACCACGACCACCACCAGTCCCCCGACGAAGGCAGCGGTGGCGTACAGCTCCGACTGCTGCAGGATGATCGGCACCCGGCCGAGCATCATGTCCCGCACCGCGCCGCCACCGCAGGCCGTCATCACGCCGAGCAGCACGGCCGGCAGCCAGTCCAGGCCGTGCAGCAGTGCCTTCTCGGTGCCGACGACCGCCCAGGTGCCGAGCGCGATCGCGTCGACCCACGGGAAGAGCTGACGCCAGCGCCGTCCTTCCAGGGGGATGACGAAGGCGACGGCTGCTGCCGCGAGCGCGGTCCCCAGGTAGGACAGGTCGACGAGGGCGACCGGCCGCAGGTTGAGCAGGACGTCGCGGATCGCGCCGCCGCCGAGCGCGGAGATGATCGCCAGCACGACGAAGCCCACCGGGTCCAGCTGGCTGCGGCGGGCCACCGCCCCGCCGAGCAGGCCGTTGGCGGCCACCCCGACGAGGTCGAGGAAGCGGATGAGGTCGGGGACGGCAGGCAGGTTCTCCACGTGCTCAGTCCTCCCCTTCGATCAGGAGCTGGTGGACGACGGTGTCGGCGAGCAGGCGCCCCCGACGGGTGAGCACGAGGCGTCCGCGGACCGCGGCCCGGCCATCGAGGAGGCCGTCCGCGATGAGACCGGCGACCGCACGCCGGCCACCGGGGGTGAGGGCGTCGCTGCTCAGGCCCTCCCGCAGCCGGATGCCGAGGAGCACCTCCTCGTCGTGGCGCTGCTCGGCCGTGAGCACCTCGCGCGCGGCCGCCGGGGAGCCCTCGGTCAGGCGCTGGGCCCACGCAGCGGGGTGCTTGACGTTCCACCAGCGGGTGCCGGCGACGTGGCTGTGCGCGCCGGGGCCGACTCCCCACCAGTCGTCGCCGCGCCAGTAGGCCTCGTTGTGTCGGCAGCGATCCGCCTCTCCCGCAGCCCAGTTGCTGATCTCGTACCACTCGTAGCCGGCTCCGGCGAGCAGCTCGTCGGCGAGCTCGTACTTGTCCGCCTCGTCGTCACCCGTCGGCATCGGCAGCTCGCCCCGCCGTACCCGGGCTGCCAGCTTCGTGCCCTCCTCGACGGTCAGGGCGTAGGCGGAGACGTGGTCGGGGGCCAGCTCCACCGCGGAGCGAAGGGAGGTCCTCCAGTCCTCCAGCGTCTCGCCGGGGGTGCCGTAGATGAGGTCGAGGCTCACGGACAGGCCCGCGGCGCGGGCCGCGGTCACCGCTCGGGAGACGTTGGCCGGGTCGTGGGTGCGGTCGAGGGTGGCCAGGACGGAGGGCACCGCGGACTGCATGCCCAGACTGACGCGGGTGAAGCCCCCTTCGGCCAGGGTGGTCAGGCTCCGCTCGTCGACGGAGTCCGGGTTGGCCTCGGTACTCACCTCCGCATCCGCAGTCAGGCCGAAGCGCTCCCGGATGCCGGCGAGGACGCGGGTGAGGTCCTGCGGGTGCAGCAGCGTGGGGGTGCCGCCCCCGACGAAGACGGTCGAGACCGGCGGCGCGTCCCCGAGCACCTCGACCGCCAGGTCCAGCTCGTGCAGGGCCGCGTCCGCCCACGTGGCGGGGCCGGCCCCCTTCGGCCCGCCGGGGGGACCCAGCTCGGTGGGCGTGTAGGTGTTGAAGTCGCAGTAGCCGCAGCGCACCGTGCAGAAGGGCACGTGCAGGTAGATCCCGAGGGGTCGCCGACCGACCGCGGCGCGGGCGTCAGGCGGCAGGGCGCCGTCGCGGGGTGCGGGGTCGCCGTCGGGAAGGGTGGGCACCGACTCATTTTCACATCGGCGCTCCACCCGGTGGTCATCGGCGCTCCAGTCGGGCTGGCTACGGTGGGCACATGACCCGGTGGATCGAGCTCGATGGCGTCGTCAACATGCGTGATCTCGGGGGGCTGCCGACCCACGACGGCCGGCGCACCCGCGAGGGCAGCCTCATCCGCAGCGACAACCTGCAGGACCTCACCGACGCGGACGTGCGCCACCTCATCGATGCGGTCGGCCTCACCGACGTCATCGACCTGCGCAGCGACACCGAGCGCGAGCTGACCGGCCCCGGCCCGCTCACGCAGACCTCGCTGGCCCACCACCACCTGAGCTTCATGGCCGACGACGCCTACCGGGACCGGGTCGGCTCCGGTGGCAGCGGTGGCTCGGACACGGCCGGCTCCAAGGCCCTGCTGCTGCGGGGCGAGAAGGACCGCGGCTCCCCCGACTTCTGGACCCGCCACTACCTGGGCTACCTGGACCAGCGGCCGGACTCCGTCTCCGGCGCCCTCGCTGCGATCGCGAGGAGCCGGGGCGGGGTCGTCGTGCACTGCGCCGCCGGCAAGGACCGCACCGGGACCGTCACGGCGCTCGCGCTGTCCGTCGCGGGGGTGCCGGAGGAGGAGATCGTCGCCGACTACGCCGCCTCCGCCGAGCGGATCGCCCAGATCGTCGATCGGCTGGCCGACGTGGAGCCCTACGCCGCCGGGCTGCGGGACCGCTCGCTGCAGGAGCAGACGCCGCAGCCGGAGACCATGGTCGCGATCCTCGAGCAGCTGGAGTCGGCCCACGGCGGCGCTGCGGGCTGGCTGCGCGAGCACGGGTGGGGCGAGGAGCAGCTCGAGGAGATGCGCGCCCGTCTCGTGGAGTGAGGGCTCAGGCCTTCTTCTTCATCGAGACGTAGACGGGGATGACGCCCTCGACGACGACCTCACCGTCGGTGCGGATCGCCTTGACGCGGATGTCGACGTCACCGGGGGTTGCGTCCCAGTCGGACTGGTCGGTCTCGGCGACGCACAGCAGGTCGGTGCTCGACTTCGCGGGGTAGGTGACGTTCAGGCCGCGGGGCAGCCACCGCTTGTCGGCCGGGCAGGTCGCCTCGGCCAGTAGCCCCATGGCTGCCTCGAGCCCGTTGCACACCGCGATCGCGTGCACGGTGCCGATGTGGTTGTGCACCCGCCGGCGGTTGCTGATCGAGACCTCGGCGTAGTTGGCCCGCACCTCGCGGACGTTGGGGCGCACGGTGGCGAAGTACGGCGCCTTGAGGCTGTAGAGGAGGGAGAAGATCTGCTTGCCCTTGGGCAGGCGCGCGATCCGCTTGTACAGGGTGAAGGTCTGCTGGGCCACGGGGTCACCCTAGGCGCGAGCCACCCTGTGCCGGAACCGTCCCCGAGGGTCGCGTCCGTCACCCCTCGGCCGGGGCTCGGCGAAGGGGGTGGGACTCACCCCGCGTACGTGCCGAAGCTCCAGGAGTTGCCCTCAGGATCGCGGATGCTGAAGCCGCGCGAGCCGTAGTCCGCGTCCTCCAGCGGCCTGGTGAACTCGGCGCCGGCCCCCTTCGCCCGCTCGTGGACGGCGTCCGGCTCGTCGGTGACGACGTAGAGCATGGCGCCGCCGACCGGGGTCGTGAAGTGCGGGTCCTCCGGACGGGCACTGGAGATCATCACCCGGCCACCCTCGGGCCAGAGCATCTCGCTGTGCTGGACGATCCCGTCCCCCTCCACGAGGACACCCTCCGTGAATCCGAGCCCGATCAGCCACTCGCGCAGGGCGATCGGGTCGGCGGCGGTCAGCCCGGGCCAGATGGTGTGGTCGGTGCGTGTCTGCGGTGTCGTCTCCATGCGCGCCAGTCTGCTCCGCCTGAGCCCTACCCGTCTTGGACGAATGCGATCTCGTCCTCGCGCAACCACCGGGTCGGTGACGTCCCGGCGAAGTCCAGCCAGTCCCGGTTGAGGTGACTCTGGTCGGCATAGCCGGCCAGAGCGGCCGCCTCCACGAGCGGGCGTCCAGCGGAGATCAGCCGATGGCTCTCCTGGAAGCGCAACACCCGGGCGACCGTCTTCGGGGAGTGGCCGAGATCCTGACGGAAGCGCTCCCCCAGGTGGCGGGTGGACCACCCGACCTCGCGGGCCAGTCCGGCGATCGACGCTCTCCCACGACTGCGGGTCAGCACCCGCCACGCGTGGTCCACCTCCGGGCGCGGCTGCCACCGGGGCTCGCGATGGGCGAAGAGCGACTCCAGCACGAGAGCGAAGCGCTGCGACCAGTCGGGCGTCTCGCTCAGCCGCTCGTGCAGCCGGCGCGCGCCCGGTCCGATGAGCTCCCCGAGGTCGACCGAGGTGCCGGACACCTCACCAGGTGGCCCGCCGACCAGCAGGGCCGCACCCCTCGGGGTCAGGTCGAGCTGCACCCCGTGCTGTGAGCCGTCGTGCAGGATCGTGGCCGGGCTCGCGTGCAGCCCGGCAAGCAGGGTGTCGAAGCGCCCCCTTCGCCCGTCCGCGCCGATCAGGTCCAGCGGCTGGTCGAGGGAGAGGATGAGGGTGGCGCTGCCCGAGGGCATCCCGATGTGCTGGCCCGGCTGGGCACCACTGATCCGGTATCCGACCATCGACTCCACGTACGGACGCAGCCCGATGGGTATGCCCCCAGGCTCAGGCTGCGTCCCCGTCATACATCGACGGTAGCGGCTGGGGCGGCTTCGCGGACGGTGCGGACGCGATGGGTGCGCCCGACCCAGGGAGCCGGGAGCCTACTTCTTGGCCTTGTCCCCGTCCGACCCGTCTGCGGAGAGCGCGGCGATGAAGGCCTCCTGCGGGACCTCGACGGTGCCGATGTTCTTCATCCGCTTCTTGCCCTCCTTCTGCTTCTCCAGGAGCTTGCGCTTGCGGGAGATGTCACCGCCGTAGCACTTGGCGAGCACGTCCTTGCGGATCGCGCGGATGGTCTCGCGGGCGATGATGCGGGAGCCGATGGCCGCCTGGATGGGGACCTCGAACTGCTGGCGCGGGATGAGCTCCTTGAGGCGGGTGGCCATCTTGGTGCCGTAGGAGTAGGCCGAGTCCTTGTGCACGACGGCGCTGAAGGCGTCGACCGCCTCGCCCTGCAGCAGGATGTCGACCTTGACCAGGTCGGCGGCCTGGTCGCCGGCCTCCTGGTACTCCAGCGAGGCGTAGCCACGGGTGCGCGACATCAGCTGGTCGAAGAAGTCGAAGACGATCTCTGCCAGCGGCAGCGTGTAGCGCATCTCGACGCGGTCCTCGGAGAGGTAGTCCATCCCGTCCATCTGGCCGCGCTTGCCCTGGCAGAGCTCCATCACGGCGCCGATGTGCTCGCTGGGGGTCAGCAGCGTGGCCTTGACGATCGGCTCGCGGACCTCGTCGACCTTGCCGTAGGGGAACTCGCTGGGGTTGGTCACCTCGAGCTGGGTCCCGTCGTCCATCGTCACCTGGTAGACGACGTTGGGGTGGGTGGAGATGAGGTCGAGGTTGAACTCCCGCTCCAGCCGCTCGCGGATGATCTCCAGGTGGAGCAGGCCGAGGAAGCCGCAGCGGAAGCCGAAGCCGAGCGCCGCCGAGGTCTCCGGCTCGTAGACCAGCGCGGCGTCGTTGAGCTTGAGCTTGTCGAGGGCGTCGCGCAGCACCGGGTAGTCCGAGCCGTCCATCGGGTAGAGCCCGGAGAAGACCATCGGCCGGGGCTCCTTGTAGCCGCCGATCGCCGCCTCGGCCGGCTTGCCCGCGCTCGTGACCGTGTCACCGACCTTGGACTGGCGCACGTCCTTCACACCGGTGATGAGATAGCCGACCTCGCCGACGCCCAGCCCCTTGCTCGGGGTCATGTCCGGTGAGATGACCCCGATCTCGAGGAGCTCGTGGGTCGCCTTCGTCGACATCATCGCGATCTTCTCGCGGGACTCCAGGTGGCCGTCGACGACCCGCACGTAGGTGACGACACCGCGGTAGTTGTCGTAGACGGAGTCGAAGATCATCGCCCGGGAGGGGGCGTCGGCCTGCCCTTCGGGCGGCGGGAACTGCGCGACGATCTCGTCGAGCAGGTCCTCGACCCCTTCGCCGGTCTTGCCGCTGACCCGCAGCACGTCCTCGGGCTCGCAGCCGATGAGGCCGGCCAGCTCATCGGCGTACTTCTCGGGCATCGCCCCGGGCAGGTCGATCTTGTTCAGCACCGGGATGACCGTCAGCTCGTGCTCCATGGCCAGGTAGAGGTTGGCCAGCGTCTGGGCCTCGATCCCCTGGGCGGCGTCGACGAGCAGGATCGCGCCCTCGCAGGCGGCCAGCGAGCGGGAGACCTCGTAGGTGAAGTCCACGTGGCCCGGGGTGTCGATCATGTTCAGCGTGAAGGCTTCGTCGAGGACCTCCCACGGCATCCGCACCGCCTGGGACTTGATGGTGATGCCACGCTCGCGCTCGATGTCCATCCGGTCCAGGAACTGCGCCCGCATCTTGCGCTCCTCGACCACTCCGGTGATCTGCAGCATCCGGTCCGCCAGCGTCGACTTGCCGTGGTCGATGTGGGCGATGATGCAGAAGTTGCGGATCTGGGCCGGCGGGGTCGCGTTGGGCGCGTGGGCCGTGCTGGCCTGGGGTGACACGAGTGCTGGACCTCTGGGTCGACGGGGCAGGGCTTAAGGGTCATCCTCCCACGAGGAGGAGATGACCCCGGTCGGTATGCGCGAAGGGGACCGGCCACCAGCTGGTGACCGGCCCCCTTCGATGAAGACGCGTGGGGTCCTCAGAGGGTGTTGACCGCCTTGGCCAGGGCCGACTTCTTGTTGGCGGCCTGGTTCTTGTGGATGACGCCCTTGCTCACGGCCTTGTCGAGCTTCTTGCTCGCGGTGTGCAGCGCGCTCTTCGCGGTCTCGGCGTCGCCCTCGGCGACGGCCGCGCGGACCTTGCGGATCCAGGTGCGCAGCTCGGACTTGTAGGCCCGGTTGCGCTCGGTGGCCTCGTTGTTGGTCTTGACCCGCTTGATCTGGGACTTGATGTTTGCCACAGGTGTGTCTTTCTGGTTGGTCGACGGTTCTGCCGTAGAGGGCGGCAAGGCGGCTCGGGACCGGCGTGGGGACACCGTGGGAGAGACGCCCTGGGGTGGTGCTGCGGTGCGCGCACGACCTGGCGCGCACGCGATGACCAAATCTAGCAGCGGCCGCGCCGGGCGGACAAACCGCTCAGCCGCCGGAGCGCTCGTCGGCGATGGTCAGCACAGCCTTCTCGACGGCGTAGACCGGGTCGCGCCCACCACCCTTGACCTCGAAGTCCGCCGCGGCCACCGCCTCGATGCTCCGGCCGAGCGCGTCGGCACTCCACCCCTGCAGCGCCCGGCGGGCCTTGTCGATCTGCCAGGGGGCCATGCCGAGGTCGCGGGCGAGGTCGGCGCTGCGACCCCGTCCCGCTCCCCCGACCTTGGCCAGCTGGCGCAGCTGCTGCGCAAGCACCGCGACGATCGGGACCGGGTCGACGCCCACGTTGACGGCGTGGCGCAGCAGCCGCAGTGCCTCGCCGGTGCGGCCGGCGACGGCGGCGTCGGCGACCTTGAAGCCGGTCGCCTCCACCCGTCCGCCGTGGTAGCGCTCGACGACGTCGGCATCGATCGTGCCGGTCGTGTCGTCGACGAGCTGCTGGCAGGCGGCCGCGAGCTCCCGCACGTCCTTGCCCACCGCCTCGACGAGGGCCTGGACCGCTCCGGAGGTGATCTTGCGCCGGGCGACGCGGAACTCATTGGTCACGAACTCCGACTTCTCCCGGTCGCTCTTGATCGCCGGCGCGGGGATGACCTTCGCCTTGGCCTTCTTCAGCGCGTCCAGGACCTTCTTGCCGCGGTTGCCCGAGGCGTGGGTGACCACGAGGGTGACCGTCTCCTCGGGGTCGGCGAGGTAGTCGAGCAGGTCGACCTGCAGTGCCTCACCCGCCTGGTGCAGGTCACGCACGACGAGGACGCGGTCCTCCCCGAAGAGCGAGGGGCTGGCGTGCATCCCGAGCGCGCCCTCCTCGTAGCCCTCGGCGGTCAGGGTGACGACCTCCAGGTCGGGGCTCGTGACGCGGGCATCGGCGATGACCGACTCCACGGCCCGGTCGGCGAGGATCGACTCCGGCCCGGAGACGAGCACGAGCGAGGGGCCGCTCAAAAGAGGGCCACCTTCGCCACCGGAGGGAAGATCTCGTCCAGCGCGGCCTCGTCCTCGGCGGTGGGCACCCAGTCGGCCGCCGCGGCGTTCTGCGCGACCTGCTCCGGCCGGGTCGCCCCGGCGATGACGCTGGAGACCGCGGGGCGGCTGGCCAGCCAGGAGAAGGCGACCTGCAGCTCGGTCAGCCCCCGCTCTCGTGCGAAGTCACCGAAGGACTGCAGCTGGTGCAGATCGGCGCTGTCGATGATCTCGGGGCGGGAGGCCAGTCGGCTGCCCTGCGGAGCGCTCCCCGAGGAGTACTTGCCGGTCAGCAGTCCCCGGGCGAGCGGGAAGTACGGCAGCACCCCCAGACCGTAGGCCTCCGCGGCCGGGATCACCTCGAGCTCGGCCCGTCGGTCCAGCAGGTTGTAGTGGCTCTGGCTGGAGACGAAGCGCACCCCACCTCGGGCCCGGGCGACGTGCTCGGCGTCGGCGATCTGCCAGCCGGCGCGGTTGGAGTGCCCGATGTAGCCGACCTTGCCCTCGCGCACGAGGTCATCGAGCGCGTCGAGGGTCTCCTCGATCGGCGTGGCCGGGTCCGGCGTGTGGAACTGGTAGAGGTCGATGTGGTCGGTGCCCAGCCGGCGCAGCGAGGCCTCGACGGCGGTCCTGATGTAGCGCCGCGAGCCCCGGGCCCCGAAGTCGGGACCGCCCGCCCCCTTCATGTCCATGCCGAACTTCGTCGCGAGCACGATCTCGTCGCGGCGGGAGCCGAGCGCCTCCCCGAGCAGTCGTTCGGACAGACCCGGCTCGACGCCGTAGGTGTCGGCGACGTCGAAGAGGGTGATGCCGGCGTCGAGGGCAGCGCCCACGACGGCGTCGACCCCCTCCTGGGTCTCAGTGGCCGTCCCGGCACGGCCGAGGTTGTTGCAGCCGAGACCGACGACGGAGACCGCGAGGCCGGAGTGACCGAGGCGAGCTGTCTGCATGGCGACAGGCTAGCCGCGGGTGGTGACAGTCAACCCGAGCGTCTCCGCGCGGGCGGTCACCGCGGCGGCGTCCCGGTCCAGGGACTGCGCGAGCTCCTCCACGGGCAGCCCGAGCTCCAGGCCGTCGCGCAGCTCGTCGTCGTCCTGGGCGGACCAGCCCTCGCCCTGCACGACCGCCGTACGCGCGCCCACCGGCCCCGGTGGGGCCGAGGCCGCCCCGGTCATGCCCCGCTTGACCGGCTCGGCCACCGGCAGCGGCTCGGGCGCGATCTGGTCCAGCCGGCGCAGCGCCCCCAGGACCAGCTCCCGGTCGGTCGTCGGCCAGAAGGGCGGCAGCGAGCGCTGCAGGAAGCCGGCGTAGCGCGCCTTGATCATCCGGTGGTCGAGGAAGGCGACGACACCACGGTCGTCGCCCTTCCGGATGAGCCGTCCGGCCCCCTGGGCCAGGCGCAGCGCGGCATGCGTCGCCGAGACCGCCATGAAGCCGTTGCCGCCGCGCCGGGCGATCTCCTGGGTCCGCGCCGAGGAGAGCGGGTCGTCGGGCCGGGGGAAGGGGATGCGGTCGATGAGCACGAGCTGGCAGGCGCTGCCGGGCACGTCGACCCCCTGCCACAACGTGAGCGTGCCGAAGAGGATCGTGGCCGGATCCCCGGCGAACTGCCGGACGAGCGTGCCGATCGTCTCCTCGCCCTGGCAGAGCACCGTGAAGTCCTCGCCGAGCCGCTCGCGCATCGCCTCACTCGCCTCGCGCGCGGCGCGCATGGAGGAGAAGAGACCGAGCGCCCGGCCGCCGGCGGCCCGCACGAGCGCCTCGATCTCGTCGAGGGTCTCCCCCGCGAGACCGTCCCGGCCGGGGGCGGGCAGGTGCTCGGCGACGTAGGCGATCGCCTGCTGGCCGTAGTCGAAGGGGGACCCCACGTCCAGTCCCCGCCACTCGGGGGCACCCTGGCCACGGAGCCCGAGAGTCCCCGCGACCGAGTCGAAGGAGCCGCCCAGCTCGAGGGTCGCCGAGGTCAGCACGACGGTGCGGTCCCGCACCGTGTCGTCGTCATCGGTGGCGCCGGTGCCGAAGATCCGCTCGCGCACCCGCATCGCCACGCTCATCGGCGCGACCCGCAGCAGCGGTCCGCGGCGGGGGTCCTTCGCCACCCAGGTGACGTCGAGCTCGCGCTCCTCGAGCATCCGAGCGGCGGTGTCGAAGAGCTCCTCGACGGCCACCTGCGCCATCTGCCTCGCGCCGTCGACGGACTCCCCCTTCGGCGGCTTGAGCTCGGTGAGCAGGCCGCGGCTGGTGTCCCGGAGCCGCTCGAGCACCGCCGCGAGGGCATCCGGGATCCCGGCGGTCAGGCGCCCCTCGGGGGCACCCTCGAGGACCGCCTCGAGGTCGGCGGCGATGTCATCGACGCCGTCCGTGGTCTCGACCATCCGCCGGGCGCGCTTGCCGGCGGCGCGGACCCCGCCCGGCGAGAGCTCGTCGGTGACGGTCGAGGTCACCCGGTCGACGAGCTCGTGGGCCTCGTCGATGACGAGCACGTCGTGCTCGGGCAGCATCGGGCGCCCCTCGAAGGCGTCGATCGCCATGAAGGAGTGGTTGGTGACGACGACGTCGACGTCCTGGGCCGCCTCCCGCGAGCGCTCCACGAAGCACTCGGCCACCATCGGGCACCGCGAGCCGAGGCACTCCTGGGCCGAGACCGACACCTGGCGCCAGGCCTTCTCGGACACACCGGGCACGAGCTCGTCGCGGTCCCCCGACTCGGTCTCCTCGGCCCACTCCCGGAGGCGGACCACCTCGCGGCCGATCCGGCCCGCGGCCTGGTCGACCTCGCCGACGTCGAGCAGCCCCTCGTCCTCCTCGGGGAAGCCGCCGTCGACCTTGTGCTTGCACAGGTAGTTGCGTCGGCCCTTGACGAGCGCGTACGTCGGCCGGCGGTCCAGGTGCCCGGCGAGGGAGTCGGCGAGACGGGGCATGTCCCGGTCGACGATCTGGGCCTGGAGCGCGAGCGTCGCCGTCGCCACGACCGCAGGCCGACCGGTGCGCTGTGCGTGCTCGACGATCGGCACGAGGTAGGCGAGGGACTTCCCGGTGCCCGTCCCGGCCTGGACGAGCAGGTGCTCCTCCTCGCTGATGGCGCGCTCGACGGCGGCAGTCATCTCCACCTGACCAGGGCGCTCGGTGCCCCCGACCCCGGTGACGGCGGCGGCGAGCAGGGACTCCACGGGTGACGGCACCGCCCCAGCCTAGATCCTCGCTCCTGGCCACAACCGACCCTCCGGCGGCCTGTGGACGAGAAAAATGGCATAATTGTGGCATGGCCCGGATACGACTGAGCACGACCGTTGACTCCTCCCTCCTCGATGAGGCGAGGCGCGTCCGATCCGGGATCACCGACGCGATCCTCGTGGACGAGGCCCTGGCGGCTCTCCTCGCCGAGCACCGCGCGGCCGAGGTGGACGCGAGCTACGCCGCGTACGACGACCACCCCCTCAGCGAACCGGACGAGTGGGGCGACCTCGCTTCCTTCCGCGAGTCCGCCGCGGCGTCGTGACCGACCTCCCGCAGCGCGGGGAGGTGTGGTGGTGCGAGCTGCCGGAGATCGGACGCCGACCTGTGGTCGTGCTCTCCCGCGACGCCGTGCTTCCTCGACATCGCCGCGCCCTGGTCGCCCCGTGCACGACCACCATCCGTGGCCTTGCGAGCGAGGTCCTGCTCGAGCCCGGGGAGGACCCGGTCCCCCTCCGTTGCGCCGTGAACCTCGACTCCGTCGAGAGCGTGTCGCTGGCAGTGCTGGTCGAGAGACTCGGACGGCTCGGTGACGGCAGGATGCGCGATGTCTGTGCCGCTCTCGCGATTGCCGTCGACTGCCGCTGACGGTATCCATCGAAAGGTTGACCGCGGAACCAAACTCCAGCGCGATGTGCCGAGACCCCCTCCGACGGTGGACTTGGTGCCATGACCACACAGCTGCGCTCCCACCGCCCCGACGCGCCGCCACAGCGGCCCGTCCCGGCCCTCGCCTCCCGGCTCACCAGCCGTCGCGGGGCCGCCCTCACCCTCGTCCTGGCCATCATCGTGGCCGGCCTGGCCAGCGCCTTCTTCGGCTCCGCCGAGGCCCCGGCCCGCGGCGACGGCTACCCCTCGAGCGCCGAGTCCGCCGTCGTGGCCGAGCAGCTCGAGTCCTTCCCCGGCAGCGACAAGGCCCCCGTGATCCTCGTCGCGACGAAGGGGGGCGAGCAGCTCTCCCCGGCCGACCGGTCCGAGCTGGAGAGCCTCGCAACGTCCGTGGCCCCCGGCTCGCAGCAGCCCTCGCCGGTCACCCCGTCCGATGACGGCGAGGCCGCCATCACCACCCTCTCGGTGAGCACGAAGGGGGACAGTGACAAGACTGTCGAGCGCATCGACTCCCTCCGCTCGGCGATCGCCGAGCAGGCGCCCGAGGACATGACGGTGGAGGTCACCGGTGGCCCCGCCTTCGCCGCGGACATCACCTCCTCCTTCGACGGCGCCAACTTCACCCTCCTCGCGGTCACCATCGGCGTGGTCGCGCTGCTGCTCCTGCTGACCTACCGCTCTCCCATCCTGTGGCTGATCCCGCTGGCCGTCGTCGGTGTCGCCGACCAGGTGGCCGGGTGGCTCACGGCCGCGGTCGGCGAGGCGAGCGGACTCCCCTTCGACGCGGGCATCGTCTCGGTGCTCGTCTTCGGTGCCGGCACCAACTACGCCCTGCTGCTGATCTCCCGCTACCGCGAGGAGCTGCACGAGCAGGAGAGCCACACCCGTGCGCTGGCGACCGCTTGGCGCGCAACCGTCCCGGCGATCCTCGCGAGCAATGCCACCGTCGTGCTCGCCCTCGCCACCCTGCTGCTGGCGACCGTGCCCGGCACCCGCGGCCTTGGCCTGGCTTCGGCCGTCGGCCTCGTCGTCGCGCTGCTGGCCATCGTCCTCGTCCTGCCCGCCGCGCTGGCCCTGCTCGGGCGCCGGGTCTTCTGGCCCTTCGTGCCCCGCCCCGGCCAGGAGCTGCGCCACGAGGGCATCTGGGCCACGGTCGCCCGGCGCGTCGTCGCCCGCCCGGCCGCCCACCTCGTCGGTGGTCTCGCCGTGCTCGCGGTGCTCGCCTCCGGCCTCTTCGGCGCGAGCCTCGGGCTGAGCCAGGCCGACTCCTTCCGCACCGCCTCGCAGTCCGCCGACGGCCTCGTCACCGTCGGTGAGCACTTCCCCGCCGGCCTGACCTCCCCCTTCACCGTCACGACCGACACCGACAGCGTCCCGCAGACCGTCACGGCCCTCGAGTCCGTGGACGGTGTCACCGGCGTCCATCCGGCCGGCACGAACGGTCAGGGTCTGGCCCGCCTCAGCGTCTCCGGCGAGCCCTCCCCGGGGACCCCGGCCAGCCTCGACCTCGCCGAGGACCTGCGCACCGCCGCGCACCAGGTCGACGGCGCCGACGCCCGCGTCGGTGGCGGTTCCGCGGAGCTGCTCGACGCCCGGGCCGCCGCCGATGCCGACCTGACGATCGTCGTGCCGCTCGTGCTGCTCGTCAGCCTCGCGGTGCTCGTGGTGCTGCTGCGCGCCGTCGTCGGCCCGCTCGTGCTCCTCGCGCTCAACGCCGCGAGCGCCCTGGCCGCGCTCGGCCTCGGCGCCTGGCTCGACGAGCACCTCCTCGGCCACCCCGCCCTCGACGTGCAGGTGCCGCTCATCGCCTTCCTCTTCCTCGTGGCGCTGGGGATCGACTACACGATCTTCCTCATGCACCGGGCCCGGGCGGAGGCGACCACGCACGGCACCCGGGAGGGCGTCTCCCGCGCGGTGGCCCGCACTGGCGGCGTCATCACCAGCGCCGGCATCGTCCTGGCCGCGGTCTTCGCGGCCCTGGGCGTGCTCCCGCTGGTCGTCCTCGGACAGCTCGGCCTCATCGTCGGCCTGGGCGTGCTCGTGGACACGCTGCTCGTGCGTACGGTCATCGTCCCCGCCGCCACCGCGCTGCTCGGCGAGCGGTTCTGGTGGCCGGGCCGGGTAGCGTCCCGGTCGTGAAGTCCTTCCCGCCGCCGGAGCCGGTCCCCGGACACACCCGGGTGGCCGGCCCCGTCGGCGTCCCGGGCGAGGAGGCGGTGGCCGGCGGCATCGCCCGCTGGCTCCGGTTGGGCCAGCACGCGCTGCTCGCCGTGCTCGCGCTCGTCTGCCTGCTGCGTTCGATCGAGGGCGGCGCCTCCCCGGTGGCCGAGGTCGCCGGGCTGGTGCTCTTCATCGCCTGGTACGTGCTCGGCATCCCGCTGGCCCGCCGTGGCGTGAGCGGCGCGGTCTGGTTCGTCGTGCTCACCGTGCTGTGGGCGGCCCTCGTCCTGGTCTCCCCCGAGAACGTCTGGCTCGCCTTCCCCCTGTGGCTGCTCGCCGGCCACCTGCTCCCGCTGCTGGCCGGCGCGCTGCTCTCCCTGGCGATCTTCGTCGTCGTCGCGGTGGAGCCGGCCCGACAGGTGGGCGAGACCACCTTCGCCGCCGTCATCGGTCCCTTCATCGGGATGGTCGTCGCCCTGGGCATCTCCCGGGCGCAGATGGCCCTCGTGCACGACGGCATGGAGCGCCAGCGGCTCATCTCCTCGCTGCGCTCGGCCCAGGAGGAGACCGCGGCGCTCACCGACGAGCTGGCCCGGGTGCAACGTGCCGAGGGCGCCACGAGCGAGCGCACCCGGCTCTCCCGGGACATCCACGACGGCATCGCGCAGGGCTTCTCCTCGCTCCTGCTGCTGGCGCGGGCGGCGCAGACCGAGGAGGATCCGCGCCGGCTCCGCGAGATCCTGCGCCACCTGGAGTCGGGCGCTGCCGACGGCCTCGAGGAGTCCCGACGGGTGGTCGGCGCGCTGGCCCCCGCGGACCTGGACGAAGGGAGCCTGACGGGCGCCCTGCGCCGCGTCACCGACCGCTTCGCCGAGGAGTCACCGGTCTCGGCCCGGCTGCGGGTCGACGGCGAGGTGCCACAGCTGCCGACGACCGTGGAGGTGGCCCTGCTGCGCTGCGTGCAGGGAGCCCTGGCCAACGTCCGCGCCCACGCACGCGCCGACACGGTGCTCGTCGGGGTCGAGCGCTCCGGCGAGGTGCTCCGGGTCGACGTCGTCGACGACGGGCAGGGGTTCGACACCGAGGCCTGGGCCGCCCACTCCCCCGGCGACGCGGGCGAAGGGGGCTACGGCCTGCGCGCCACCCGCGCCCGGCTGCGCGAGGTCGGCGGCGGCCTGTCGGTGGAGTCCTCACCGGGTGGGGGCACCGCCGTCGCGGCGTGGGTTCCGGTGCCCCGCACCACCGAGGAGGAGTCATGAGCGTGCGCGTCGTGGTCGTCGAGGACCACCCGGTGACCCGGCTGGGCATCGTCGCCCTGCTCCGGCAGGACGACCGCCTCGACGTCGTCGGGGAGGCTGGCACCGGCGAGGAGGCACTGGAGGTCATCGCCCGGGAGCGCCCCGAGGTGGTCCTCACCGACCTGCGCCTCGGGGACGGGCTGGACGGGGTCGGGGTGACCTCCTCCCTTCGCTCGGGTCCGGGGGCACCCGCGGTGCTCGTGCTGACCACCTACGACACCGACCGCGACATCGTCCGCGCGGTCGAGGCCGGCGCGGCCGGCTACCTGCTCAAGGACACCGCCCCCGAGGACATCGTCTCGGCGGTGACCCGGGCAGCCGCCGGCGAGACCGTCCTCTCCCCCGTCCTCGCCCAGCGGGTCGTGGCGCGGATGGGCCGGCGACGGGTGGAGCTCTCGGAGAGGGAGATCGAGATCCTCGGGGCCGTCGCCCGGGGGCTGGCGAACCGGGAGATCGCGAGGGAGCTCTTCATCTCCGAGGCGACGGTGAAGACCCATCTCGTGCATGCCTTCACCAAGCTGGACGTGGACAGCCGCACCGCGGCGGTCGCGCGGGCCCGCGAGGAGGGCCTGCTCCTCTGACGTCGGGTCAGTCGGCCCGCAGCCGGTAACCCACGCCGCGGACGGTGAGGATGCGGTCGGACCCGATCTTCGAGCGCAGCGAGCGCACGAAGACGTCGACGACGTTCGAGCCGGGGTCGAAGTCCATGTCCCAGACCATCCCGAGCAGCTGCTCGCGGCTGAGCACCTGGTCGGCGTGCTCGACGAAGGCCTCGAGCAGGGCGAACTCGCGAGCCGTGAGCTCGACCTCCTTGCCGGCCACCGTCACGGTGCGCCGGCGGACGTCCAGGGTGAGGTCGCCGACGCCCAGCGTCCCTTCCGAGGCGGGGGCGGCGCCCCCTTCGCGCAGGCGCAGGCGCACCCGGGCCAGCAGCTCGGCGAACTGGAAGGGCTTGGTCATGTAGTCGTTGGCCCCGCCCTCGAGGCCGCTCACGGTGTCCTCCACGCCGTCGCGGGCGGTGAGGATGATGACCGGGATGTCCACGCCGTCACCCCGCAGTCGGCGCAGCACCTCGAAGCCGTCGAGACCGGGCAGGCCGACGTCCAGGACGAGCAGGTCGAAACCACCGGTGGTGGCCAGCGCCCAGGCCTCCCGACCGTGTCTGGTGACGGTGGTGTGGTACCCGCTGGCGCGCAGGCCCTTGTCGATGAAGCTCGAGATCGCCTCGTGGTCCTCGGCGATGAGGATGTTGCTCATGACACCTCCGGGATCGGCATGGTCTCTTCGCTCCCCTGCTCCCCCGGATCGGAGACGTCGGGGACCAGGAGCGTGAAGACAGCACCCTGCCCCGGTTCGCCTCCGACGTCGACCCGACCACCGTGCGCCTCGGCGATCGCGGCCACGATCGCCAGGCCCAGACCGGCGCCCTGGTGCCGGCTGCCGTCGGGGTTCTCGCTGTGGGCGAAGCGCTCGAAGATCCGCTCCCGATCGGCGTGGGGAACGCCGGGACCGTCGTCCTCGATGCTGATCGCGAGCGCGGGCCCGATCAAGGGATCGGTCACGAGGGCCGATCTCAGGGTGATCGTGCCACCGGGCCGCGTGTGCTGCACCGCGTTCTGCGCCAGCTGGAGCACCGCCTGGGTGATGCGTTGCGGGTCCAACCGCGCCGTGCCCTCCGCGATCTCGCGGATGCCCCAGCGCCGGTCGCCGAGAGCGCTGATGCGGGCGTCGAGCCCGACCGTGAGAGCGGCGAGGTCGACGTCCTCGCTCATCCGCACGAAGTCCGGCCGGTCGGCCTTGGCGAGCGCGAGCAGGTCGGTGACGATACGGCTCATCCGGTCCAGCTCCTGGCTGACGATCCGCATCGTCACGGCCCGCGACTCGGGGTCGTCGTCCATCAGCTCCAGGTGCCCCCGGATCACCGTGATCGGGGTCCGCAGCTCGTGGCCGGCGTCGTCGACGAAGCGTTGCTCCGCCCGGAAGGCCCCCTCGAGGCGGTCGAGCATCCGGTTGAAGGTGGTCGCGAGGCCCGAGACGTCGTCGTCCCCGACGTCGATGCGGCGGGTCAGGTCGTGCTCGGTGATCTCCGCGGCCGTCTCCTGGACCTGCCGGACCGGGCGCAGGATCCGCCCCGCGACGAGCCAGGAAACCACGCCCCCGAAGACCAGTGCCGCCAGCGAGATCAGCGCCAGCGTCTGCACGGTCTGGTCGACCTGCGCGGTCTCCTCGTCGGTGAACTGCGCGGCGATGAGCAGGGCGCTCTCGCCGCCCTCGACCTCGACGACGGAGCGGGCCCACCGCATCTCGCCGGCGGGGGTCTCCCGGGTGCCGCTCGTCTTCTGTGCAGCGGCCTTCAGGAAGGCGGTGTCCGAGGCGACGTCGTAGCCCCCTTCGTCCACCTCCGGCGTGCCCGGGCCGGGTGAGTAGAAGACCCGACCGGAGGTGCCGACGTACCCGACGATGACCTCGCCGCGGGTGAGTCGCTGCCGATCGAGGAAGACGTCGAGGAGACGCTCGCTGGAGGCGAAGGGCTTGCCCGTCTCCGGGTCGATGCCCTGCTGGGTGAAGGTCTGGAACTCCCTGATCTCCTGGGAGACGGCGTCGTTGGCCCGCTCGGCGACCTCGAGGTGGAGGGACTCGTGGACGACGACCACGACGCTGGCCAGGCTCACGAAGAGCACGAGCACCATCCACCCGACGATCGTCTCCCGGGCCAGGCGGGGGCGCCGGTGATGACGGGCCCCGGCGGGCTCATCCGTCGTCATCGTCGTCATCATCATCGTCGTCGTCCCCGTCGTCGTCATCATCATCGTCGTAGTCCGGCGGCGGGGAGACGGTGCGGCTGCTCCACTGCGGGTCGGGCGTGCTCGTGGGGCGCTTCGAGGGACGGGTGGTGGAGCTGGAGGTCGGCTCCTGCGAGGGCGACGTGGTGGAGCTGGGGGTTGGGTCGGGGTCACCGGAGGGGCCGACGGTCGAGGTGCTGCTCCCCGGGGTGAGGGTGACCCCGGGCTGCTGAACCGGGTCGGGGTCGGAGGGCGCGGCCAGGGCGCGGAAGCCCAGCCCCACGAGGAGGGGCACCGCGATCAGCACGACGAGCAGCAGCCCGCCACGACTGAGGCGCTTCACGGCAGCTCACCGTCCGGCGTGGCGACGGGGGCGGTCGACATGATGGCTCTTCCTCCTCGGGCGGGCGTTTCGCCCCAGAGTAGGCAGCGGTGATGAGCCGATCGTGAGCCGCGGATGAGGACTTCCTCATCCGGTGGGCTGGTCCTCCCGCTCATCGGGTGCGCCCGGCGAGGTGAGCGGGTCGGGAACGGCGCCGGTGAGGGCGTTGATCCCGCGCATCCCGTGGAAGACGAGGAGCGCGGCGCCCGTGCCCAGGGCGATCCCGGCGAACTCGATGCCCGCGACGTGCCAGGTGAAGTCCGCGATGCCGACGATGAGCGCGACCGCGCCGGTCATCAGGTTGATGGGGTTGCCGAAGTCGACGCGCGACTCGACCCAGATCCGGGCACCGAGCAGGCCGATCATGCCGTAGAGGACGGTCCCGGCGCCGCCGAGCACGCCGGCGGGCACGGTGGCGATGGCCTCGCCGAACTTCGGGACGAAGGAGAGCAGCAGGGCCACGATCGCGGCCACCCAGTAGGCGGCGGTGGAGTAGACCCGGGTGGCGGCCATGACACCGATGTTCTCGGCGTAGGTCGTCGTCCCCGAGCCGCCGCCGAAGCCCGCGAGCGTGGTCGCGAGCCCGTCGGCGAGGATCGCCCGACCGGTCACCGGGTCCAGGTCCTCCCCGGTCATCGTCGCCACGGAGCGCACGTGCCCGACGTTCTCGGCGATGAGCACGAGCACGACGGGGACGAAGAGACCCGCGACCGAAGCGTCGAAGCTCGGCATCGTGTAGTGCGGCAACCCGATCCAGCCCGCCGAGGCGACGGCGTCGAAGTCGACCTCGCCGCGCAGCAGCGCCGTCAGGTAGCCGGCGGCGACCCCGACGAGGATGGCGATCCGGCTGAAGAGGGTCTTCGTCGCGACGGTGACGAGGAGGATGCCGAGGATGGTCACGAGCGCGGTCACGGGTGACTGCACGACGTTGTCCTTCGCCGCGGGCGCCAGGTTGAAGCCGATGAGCGCGACGATGGCGCCGGTGACGGCCGGCGGCATGATCGCGCGCAGCCACCGATCGCCCGCGATCTGCACGAGCATGCCGATGACGGCGAGGGTGATGCCCGCCATGACGACGCCGCCGAGCGCGGTCGGCAGGTCGTGGGCCTTGGTGGCCGCGGTGAGCGGGGCGATGAACGCGAAGGAGCTGCCGAGGTAGCTGGGGACCCGTCCGGCAGTGACGACCAGGAAGATCATCGTGCCGATGCCGGAGAAGAACAGCGTGGTCGCCGGCGGCAGGTTGGTCAGCAGCGGCACGAGGAAGGTCGCGCCGAACATCGCGACGACGTGCTGGGCACCGAGCCCGATGGTGCGCGGCCAGGAGAGCCGCTCCCCGGGCCGGACGACCTCGCCGGGCAGCACCGAGCGTCCGTCGCCGTGCAGCCTCCATCCGAGACCGAAGGGGG
>CAYLUX010000003.1:0-1475 GCA_964386935.1 uncultured Janibacter sp. | reverse complement strand
CGAAGGGGGTCAGCGGCCGCGGAGTCGCTTGAACCAGCGGGGACGGCCGGAGAGCTGGACGAGCCCCGGCTCGTTCTCCGGCGTGGGGACCTCCGAGGACAGCGCGTCGACGAGGATCGCCGAGCCGGGCGCCGGCCCGGACAGCGTGCTCGGGTCGATGCTCCACGCGGCCGCGGTGGCGAGCACGTCGGCCTCCGAGGTCGCCTCCCCCACCGGCGGCTCGTCGCTGCGCCGGTCACCGCGCTCGGCGATGAGCCAGTGGTGACCCTCCTCCGCAGAGCTGGCGAAGGCCTGCACCTGGGTGCTCATCATCGCCGAGAGCATCTCGACCCGCCGGCGGGAGAGGCCGAGGGCATCGCCGCCGACGACGAGGGTCCACCGACCGTCGACCCCGGGCAGCGGGGGCAGCACCGCGGTGGCGCCGCTCGCGGTGGCCCGCACCGCCTCGTCGACCCCGACGTATCGCCCACCGGTCAGGCCCAGCGCCTCCAGGACCTCCGCCTGGGGCTTGCCGCGCACGGCGAGCCACGCGCTCCCGGGGCCGAAGGGCTCGAGCCCGCTCACAGCGCCCTGCTCATGATCACGCGGTCCCGGTCATCGCCCTCGGCCACGCGCAGCGCCCCCGGCACCCGGCCGACCTCCTCGTAGCCGAACCGGGCGTAGAACTCACCGACGCCCGTGCCGTCCCGCTGGTCCAGCACGGTCCGCTCGATGCCGCGCTCCCGGGCGGCCCGGTGCAGGCCGGCCATGAGCAGGCGCCCGTAGCCGAGGCCGCGCCGGTCGGGGTCGGTCATGACCCGCTCGATCGAGGCGGTGTGGCCCTGCAGCTCGCCCGTGCCCGGCACGAGGAACCCGAGCCCGAGCAGCTCCCCCTCAGGAGAGTTCAGCGAGACCCCCACCACCCGGCCGGCGACCATCCGGTCGGCGTAGTCGTCGAGGACCGCGGAGACCCTCCCCCGGCTCGTCCCCGGGCGGAAACCGACCGCCCCGCCGTCGTCGTTGACCCGCACCCACATGTCGAGCACTGCCTCGGCGGCCCGAGGCGGGACCCGGTCGACGACGCGGATGTACGGCAGCTCGAGGACGTGCCACGTGTCCCCGTCGACCTCGTGGTCCTGGTCGGGTGCGTGCACGAGCCCGGCGGCGGTGAGCGGCTCCCGGGTGGCGGAGTGCTCGGGTGCCACCCGCATCCGCACCGGCAGGTCGGGCAGCCACGCCAGGGTGTGCCCCATGGCGAGGCGCAGCGCCCGTGCCATCCGCTCAGGGGAGGTTCCGACGACGGAGCGCGTGGTCAGCCGCACGAAGTCCCCGCGCTCCTGCAGGCCGACGAAGCCCACGGCCACACCGTCGCCCTGCCGCACGATCCAGGTGCCCCAACCCTGCTCCTCCCAGTGCGCGATCCAGTCCTGCACCACCTCGGTGGGGCGCTCATGATCGGCCGGCAGGTCGAGCAGCTCGGCGACGAGCGCGACGTC
>CAYLUX010000002.1:0-77052 GCA_964386935.1 uncultured Janibacter sp. | reverse complement strand
CCCCGTCGGGCAGGCCGGCCTCGCGCCACAGGTCGGCGATGAGGTTGACCGCGGTGGGGTCCTTCTCGCTGGGCTTGATGACGACGGCATTGCCGGTGGCCACCGCGATCGGCACGAACCACAGCGGCACCATCGCCGGGAAGTTGAAGGGGGAGATGACGCCGACGACACCGAGTGGCTGCTGGATCGAGTAGGCGTCGATGCTCGTCGAGACGTTCTCGGAGAAGCCGCCCTTGAGCAGGTGCGGGATGCCGCAGGCGAAGTCCACGACCTCCCGGCCGCGCGAGATCTCGGCCTTCGCGTCGTCGTAGGTCTTGCCGTGCTCGGCGGTGATGACCTTCGCGATCTCATCGGTGCGCTCCTCCAGCAGCTGCCGGAAGGCGAAGAGGATCTTGGTGCGCCGCGCGAGGGAGACCTCCGCCCACTCACGCGCTGCGGCTGCCGCGTGGTCGACCACCTGGTCCACGACACCCGCGTCGGCCAGGTCGAGGCGCCCGGTGACCTCACCGGTGGCCGGGTTGAAGACCTCGCTCGTGCGCGCGGCCTCCCCCTCCCACGAGGAGTGGCCGAGCAGGTGGGTGATCCGGGCCGTCGCCTCGGTGGTCGTGGACATGGAGTCTCCTTGTGACGTCTTTGTCAGGACATATTAACAACGAGCGAAGGGGACCTGCGGCACCTGGACCTTCACCCCGGTCCGCAGCGACTCCATCCCGGCCGAGCAGGCGAGGGTCGCGGCCAGCCCGTCCCGGCTGCTCGGCCCGACGACATCTCCTCGGCGGGCCGCGTCGACCCAGGCCTGGACCTCCAGGTCGTAGGCCCGGGCGAAGCGCTCCCGGTAGTCCGGGGCGATGCGCCCGCCCCAGCCCCCTTCGGCCTCGCCCACGGCGGTCGTGTAGATGCCGCTGCCGGGTCGCCCGATGATCGCGCTCCCGCTCTCTCCGACGGCCTCGCAGCGCACCTCGTACCCGGTCCTGCTGTTGACGAAGACCTCGTTGGTCACCACCGCACCCGAGGCCATCTCGAAGATCGTGATCTGCGGGTCGGCGACCCCCTCCAGCGCGTGCGAGGTCGGTGCGGGGGTGATGACCTGCACCGCGGTGATCTCGTCGTCGAGCAGCCAGCGGGCGCAGTCGACCTCGTGCACGAGGCTGTCGCGCACGATCATCTCGGAGCGGAAGTGCGGGTTCGGCACGGAGAGGTTGCGGTGGGTCTGGTGCAGCATGAGGGTCCGGCCCCACCGCTGCGAGGCGATCATCGAGCGCAGCTCGGCATACTCGGGGTCGAAGCGGCGCATGAAGCCGACCTGGATGAGCGGCCGGGCCAGCTCCCGCTCGGCCCGCACGACCTGCTCGGAGCTCTCGGCGTCCATCGTCAGCGGCTTCTCGCACAGCACCGGCAGGCCTCGCTCCAGGCAGGCGAGCAGCTGCTCGGGGTGCACCCAGCCGGGCGAGGCGAGGAGCACCGCCTCGATCCGCTGGTCCGCGATGAGCTCCAGCGGGTCCGCGTGGACCCTGACCCCGTCCCCGACGTCCGCGGCGAGCGCCCGGGCCCGCTCGAGATCCGGGTCCGCGACGGCGACCAGCTCGACGCCCGCGATGCGGGTCGCGAGCCGGTGGACGTGGTCGGCACCCATGACGCCGACCCCGACGACCCCGACGCGCAGGGGCCCGCTCACTCCTTCACCCGGGGCTTGCCGGGCCCGCTCAGCTCGGTCTCCGGGTCGTCCGGGTCAACCGTCTTGCCCGGGTCGACTCCTCGCAGCTCGTGCTGCAGCTCGTCGAGCTCCTGGCCACCGGCCATCTCGGCCGTCAGCTGGTCCAGCGTGAGCTCGTCGCGGTGGGCGTCGAGGACGAGGCGGCCGAGCTTGAGCACGAGGAAGTGGTTGCCCACGAGGTGGGCGTGGTGCGGGTTGTGGGTGATGAAGACGACCCCGAGCCCGGCGTCACGCGCCTTGGCGATGTAGCGCAGCACGACCCCCGACTGCTTGACGCCGAGGGCGGCCGTCGGCTCGTCGAGGATGATGACCTTGGCGCCGAAGTAGATTGCCCGGGCGATGGCGATGCACTGCTTCTGCCCGCCGGAGAGCCCACCGACCGGGCGGTCCAGGTCGCCGATGTGGATGCCCATCTTCTGCAGCTCCTCGTCGGCGATCCGCTTCATCGCCCGGGAGTCCAGGAAGAGCCCCTTGCGCAGCTCGTTGCCCATGAAGAAGTTGCGCCACACCGACATCAGCGGGGCGAGGGCGAGGTCCTGGTAGACCGTGGCGATCCCGAGCGCCTGGGCGGCCCGCGGCGAGGAGAGGTGGCGACGGACGCCGCCCACCTCGAAGACCCCGGCGGTGTGCTCGTGCAGCCCGGCCATGATCTTGATGAGCGTGGACTTGCCGGCGCCGTTGTCCCCGAGGACGCAGGTGACCTCCCCGGGGTAGACCTCGAGGTGGACCCCCTGCAGCGCGTGAACGTTGCCGTAGGTCTTGCCGACGTCCTTCATCACGACGAGGGGCTTGACGTCCGCCGGTCGGCGGTCGCTGCTGACTGCGGTACTCATCGTCCACCAGCCTTCTTCTGCACGAACGTGTTGACCAGGGTGGCGAGCAGGAGCATCACCCCGAGGAAGGTGTAGAACCAGTCGACGTTCCACCCCGCGTAGTTGATGCCCATCTGGGTCATCCCGAAGATCAGCGCCCCGAGGGCGGCGCCGATGACCGAGCCGTAGCCGCCGGTGAGCAGGCAGCCCCCGACGACCGCGGCGATGATGTAGATGAACTCCTGCCCGACACCCTCGGCCGACTGCATCACCTGGTACGCGAAGAGCAGGTGCATCCCGAGCATCCAGGCGCAGAAGCCGACGAAGACGAACAGCCCGATCTTCACCGCCTTGACGGGGACACCGACCGCGCGGGCCGCGGCCGCGTCCCCGCCGACGGCGAAGATCCAGTTGCCCACCCGGGTCTTGTGCAGCACGAGCGCGGCGATCACCACGAGGACGATCCAGTACCCGACGAGCGCCTTGATGTTCACCGGGCCGATGTTCACCTGCCAGGCGAAGACCGACTTGGCAGACTCGAAGCCCTCCATGTCCGAGATCGGCGGCGTCGACACGGTCCCACCGACGAGGCGGGTGACCGCGAGGTTCGCCCCCTGGAGGATGAAGAAGGTCCCGAGGGTGACGAGGAAGCTGGGCAGCCCCGTGCGCATGAGCAACCAGCCGTTGAACGCCCCGACGAGCAGGGAGAAGACCAGCGCCGCGAGGACACCGGCCCACACGTTGAGCCCGAAGTTCCACGCCACGAGCGCCGCGGTGATGCCCGAGGCGGTCGCCGCGACGCCGGTCGACAGGTCGAACTCCCCACCGATCATCAGCAGCGAGACGCCCACGGCCATGATGCCGATCGCGGCGGCGGCGTAGAGGATCGTGCCCGTGTTGCCGGCGCTGCGGAAGGACGGCGCGACGGCGACGAAGAGGATCGCCACGACCACCGCGCCGATGAGCGCACCCACCTCCGGCCGGGCGAGGAAGACGTTCAGCGCTCCCTTCGTCGCCACCCGGTCGTCGGTCTCGGAAACCGCTGTGTCGCTCATGCCCGGGTCACTTCTTCAGCAGGAGGTCGACGTTCTTCTTGTCGACGAACGCGGGACCGGTGAGGACCGGCTGGCCACCGCCCATCGAGGCGCCCTTGGTCGCCCGCAGCCACAGGCTGTCCACGGCCATGTAGCCCTGGACGTAGGGCTGCTGGTCGACGGCCCAGATGATGTCGCCGTCCTTGATGGCCTGCAGCGCCTCGTCGTTGAGGTCGAAGGTGGCCACCTTGGCGTCGCTGTTCGCCTCGTCCACCGACTTCAGGGCGATCATGGCGAAGGGGGCGCCCAGCGCGAGCACGTTCGTGATGCTGTCGTCCTCCTGCAGCTTCGCGGTGATCGTGGACTGCACGTTGGCCGAGTCGGTGCCCTTGACGTAGATCTTCTCGATCTTGTCGAACTTCTTCGCGGCGCCCGCGCAGCGCGCCTCCAGCCCGACGTGGCCCTGCTCGTGGATGACGCAGAGGGTCTTGCCGGCCTTCTCCTTCGTCAGGCGCTCCCCCGCGGCCTCGCCGGCGAGCTCGTCGTCCTGGCCGAAGAAGGACAGCACGCCCATGTCCTTCCAGGAGTCCATGCCCGCGTTGAGCGCGACGACGGGGATGTCGGCGTTGACGGCCTCCTCGACGTTGCTCTTCATCGCCTGCGGCTTGGCCAGGGTGACGGCGATACCGTCGACGTCCTTGTCGGCCGCCTGCTGGACGAGCCGGGCCTGGTTCGCACCGTTGGGGTCGGCGGTGTACTGCAGCTTGACGTTGTCCTTCTTGGCCGCGTCCTCGGCGCCCTTGCGGACCTGGTCCCAGAAGGTGTCGCCGGGAGCGGCGTGGGTGACCATCGCGACGGTGATCTCCTTGGTGCCGGCACCGCCTCCACCACCGCCGTCCCCGCCCTCGGTCTCCTGCTTCCCCCCGGTCGACGAGCACGCCGCGAGCGCCAGTGCGGCCACGGCGGCCGTCGTGACGACGGCCGGTCGAGTGAAACGAGACATGGTGGGTGCCTTTCTCTGCGCCCGTCGCGACGCTGCGACGGATCGATCGGGGACGGGTGCCCGGTCCCGGGCCCCGCTGCTTCAGTTGTGAGTGTGACCCCTTGGCCGGTCGGCCGGGGTGAGGTGGGCCCGTTGACCCTCCTTGTGTCGGACGTACTCCTCGCGGGCGGAACGGGTGCTGGCGAGCTCGCTGACCTCGCCGACCGGCACGTCCCACCAGGACTGGGAGTCCGGGGCGTGCACCTTCGGGTCGGTGCGCACGTGGATGACGACGGGTCCGCCGTCGGCCGGTGCCCCCTTCGCCTCCTCGATGGCTGCGGCGAGGCCCTCCTCGCTGGTCACCTCGATGACGTGGGCGCCGAGGGAGCGGGCGTTGGCGGCGAGGTCGACCGGGAGGTGCTCGCCCTCGAGCCGTCCGGTGCGCGGGTCGCGGGCGCGGTAGGAGGTCCCGAAGCGCTGCGAGCCCAGGTCCTCGGAGAGCGAGCCGATGGAGTGGAAGCCGTGGTTCTGCACGAGGACGACGATGACCTTGACCCGCTCCTGCACCGCGGTGACGAGCTCGGTCGGCATCATCAGGTAGCCGCCGTCGCCGACCATCGCGAAGACGTCGCGACTCGGGTCGGCCAGGCGGATCCCGAGGGCGGCCGGCACCTCGTAGCCCATGCAGGAGTATCCGTACTCCACGTGGTAGGCCCGCCGTTCACGCACCCGCCAGGTCTTGTGGAGGTCACCGGGCATCGAGCCGGCCGCGCAGAGGACGACGTCGCGCGGGTCGCTCTGCTCGTTGACCGCCCCCAGGACGCTCCCCTGGGTGAGCACGCCCTCGGCCAGCCGGTCGGTGATCTCGGACGAAGGGTGGTGGCTCGCCTCCACCCGTGCGTCCCACTCAGCCCACAGCCGGGTCTGCTCGGCCCGGTAGTCCTCGGCCACCGCCCATTCCCCGAGCTCCTCGGCGAGGGCGTCGAGCGCCTCGCGGGCGTCACCGACCACCGTGAGGCCGGAGTGCTTCGCGGCGTCGAAGGGGGCGATGTTGACGTTGACGAAGCGCACCCCGTCCCGCGCGAAGGCGGTCCGGCTCGCGGTCGTGAAGTCCTGGTAGCGGGTGCCGACGCCGATGACGACGTCGGCCTCCCGGGCCAGCGCGTTGGCGGCGGTGGTCCCGGTGGAGCCGACCGCTCCGACGAGGCGCGGGTGTCCGTGCAGCAGGGAGCCCTTGCCCGCCTGGGTCTCCGCGACGGGGATGCCGCTCGCGGAGGCCAGCCGGGAGAGGGCTTCCTCCGCGCCGGAGTGGTGCACCCCGCCGCCGGCGACGATCAGCGGCCGCTCGGCGGAGCGGATGATGCGGGCGGCCTCGGCGACCCGGCTCGGCTCGGCGGGCGGCCGGGCGACGTGGTGGACCCGCTCCTCGAAGAGCTCGACCGGCCAGTCGTGGGCCTCGGCCTGCACGTCCTGGGGCAGCGAGATCGTCACCGCGCCCGTCTCCGCCGGGTCGGTGAGCACCCGCATCGCGGCGAGCAGGATGCTCGGCAGCTGCTCCGGCCGGCGCACCTCGTCGTAGAAGCGGGAGAGCGGGCGGAAGGCGTCGTTGACGACCGCGTCCCCCACGTGCGGTGACTCCAGCTCCTGCAGCAGCGGCCCTGCGGCCCGGGTCGCGAAGGTCGAGGAGGGCAGCAGCAGCACCGGCAGCCGGTTGATCGTCGCCAGTGCCGCACCGGTGAGCATGTTCGTGCTGCCCGGACCGACCGAGGCGGTGCAGGCCCAGGTCTGGAGCCGGTCCTGCTGGCGGGCGTAGGCGACGGCCGTGTGCACCATGGCCTGCTCGTTGCGGGCGAGGACGTAGGGCAGGCCGTGGCCGAGCCGTTCGGTGATCCCGCCCGGGCTCTCCCCGGCGGCCAGCTCCTCCTGGAGCAGCGCCTGCCCGATGCCGGCGACGTTGCCGTGCCCGAAGATGCCCAGGCACCCGGCGAAGAGCGGCCGGACCTGCCCCTCCCGCTCACTGCGCTGCTGCCCGAGGAAGCGCACCACCGCCTGTGCCACGGTGAGCCGCACCGTCTCACTCATCGCGCACCCCCGAACGGCAACCGCGCATCCACATCCTGCGCCTCCCAGTCCTCCCGGACGCCGGCGTGCGCCGGGTCGTCGCAGATGAGCCAGACCCGCTCCTGCCCGGGCCCGGCCATGACGTTGAGGTAGTACAGGTCGGCGTCCGGCGCCGCCATGGCCGGTCCGTGCCAGCCGTGCGGGACGAGGACGACGTCACCGGTGCGCACCTCGACGAGCACGTCGACCTCCCGCTCGTCGGCGGCATAGACCTGCTGGTAGCCGACCGGCTGGAGGCCGTCCTCGCGGTCCGTACCGCGCGGCAGCGGCGGGCGGCCGGCGGCGGCGTCCCCGACGGCCTGCGTCTCGAAGTAGTAGATCTCCTCGAGCACCGACTCCTCACCCGGTCGGTGGGTGTCGTGCTTGTGCGGCGGGTAGGAGCTCCAGCCCCCGGCGGGCGTGAGCACCTCGCAGACGAGGATCTGCTCGGCCCCCGGCAGCGTGTCGAGCATGCCGATGCCGCGCACCTCCCGGGAGCAGGTGCCGGCCCCGCGCAGTTCGACGGGCACTTCACCGGCGGGCAGTGACGTCACCGACCTGTCCCCGCCGGTGGGGTCCTGGACGCGGGCGCCGCAGACGGCGATGCGGGCGGCCCCCTTCGCCCGGAGGGTCAGCTCCCGGCCGGCCGGGACGTAGAGGCTGTCGGTGGGCCCGGCGAAGACGCTGCTGCGCCCTGCGAGCTCGTGCTCGACCCCGTCGACGGTGACCACGGCTCCCCCGACGAGCGGGACCACGACGACCTCCTCACCATCCGGCCGGTGGGTGAGGGTCTGCCCGTCGGCGAGCGTGGCCACGCGAAGGGAGGTGTGCTCCCAGTCCGGCAGGTCCGGGGTCAGCTCCACGGCCCAGTCCCCGTGGCCGGGCGCGAAGGGGTGGTACCACCGGTCGTTGTCGGCCCCGGTGCGCGGGGCGTGCGGGTCGGTCATCGCTGGCCTCCTCCGTGGACGAGCTCGGCGGCGGTGTCGACGGCGGCACCGACGTCACCGTCATGGGGGTAGAGCAGCGCCCGCCCCACGACGAGGCCGCGCACCTGGGGGACCGCGAGCGCGCTCCCCCAGGAGGCGTAGGTCTGCTCGGGGTCACCGGTCGGGTCACCGCCGAGCAGCACCGTCGGCAGGGTCGTCGCGTCCATGACCCGCTCCATCTCGGAGGTGACCGGGACCTTCAGCCAGGTGTGGGCGCTGCTGGCGCCGAGGCCGGCGGCGACCGCCATCGAGGCGATCGTGCTGTCCGGGTCCAGGAGGTTGACCACGCGGCCCTCGCGCCGGGTGCTCCAGAAGGGTTCGACCATCGCCAGCGATCCCTGCGCGGCGAGGGCAGTGACCGCCCGTCCGCACGCCTCCAGGGTCGACGCGGTGGCCGGGTCGGCGAGGTCGATCCGGGTGAGCATCTTGCCGCCCTCGAGGCCGCGGGAGGCGATCTCCTCGGGGGTGTAGGCGGTGAAGCGGTCGTCCATCTCGAAGACCGCGCCCTGCAGGCCGGAGCGGTTCATCGACCCGATGGCGACCTTGCCCTCGAGCGCTCCCATGAGGAGGAGGTCGTCGAGCACGTCCGGGGTGCCGAGCACGCCGTCGACCCCGGGGCGGGAGAGAGCGGAGGCCAGCCGGCGGAGCAGGTCCGAGCGGGAGGCCATGGCGTGGGGTTCGCCGCGGACGCCGAGGGCTCCCCGGGCGGGGTGGTCGGCGGCGACGAGGAGCAGTCGCCCGTCCGGGCCGAGCAGCTCACGGCGCTCTCGCACGGCCCAGCCGCGGGCGATCGCGCCCGGGTCGTTCGCCCGGATCCCGGTGAGGGAGGCGATGTCCACCTCGACCTGCTGCTGCGCGCTCACGCCGTTGCTCCCTTCGCCCGCCACCGTGCCAGGTCGGCCTCGACCTCCGCGGTGGTCGGCATCGCGGTGCTGCACTCCAGCCGGGAGGCGACGATCGCCCCCGCGACATTGGCGAACTCCAGCATCTCGCGCAGGCCGGCTCCGCGCAGCAGTCCGTGGACGAGTGCGCCGCCGAAGGCGTCGCCGGCGCCGAGGCCGTTGACCACCTCCACCTCGTGGGGCGGGACCTCGACCCGCTCCTCGCGGGTGGCGGCGAGGACCCCCTTCGGCCCCTGCTTGACGACGGCCAGCTCCAGGCCCCGCTCGAGCAGCGCGTCGGCCGCGCGGTGCGGGTCGCTCTCGCCGACGGCGATCTCGCACTCCTCCTGGTTGCCGATGGCGATGGTGACCTGCTCCAGCGCCGCAGAGACTTCGCGGGTGGCCTCCTCCGGGTGCTCCCAGAACATCGGCCGGTAGTCCAGGTCGAGCACGGTGTGGCGGGCCCGGCCGCGTTCGGCGAGGGCGCGGTGGTGGGTGGCGCGGGAGGGTTCGCGGCACAGCCCGGTGCCGGTGATCCAGAAGACCCGGGCCTCGCGGATCTCCGCGAGTGGCAGGTCGGCCTCGGTCAGCATCAGGTCCGGGGCCGTCGGGTAGCGGTAGAAGTACAGCGGGAAGTCGTCCGGCGGGTGCACCTCGCAGAAGGTCACCGGTGTCGGCGGTCCCTCCCCCGCCAGCGGCGTGATGTGCTCGACGGCGACGCCGAGCCGCCCGGCCTCGGCCCGGACGTACCGACCGAAGGCGTCGGCGCCGGTCTTGGTCACGAGGGCCGCGTCCAGCCCGTGCCGGGCGGCCGCGACGGCGACATTGGTCGCCGAGCCGCCGAGGAACTTCTCGAAGGTGCGCACCTCCTCCAACGGCACGGCGTGGTCGAGGGGGTAGATGTCCACCCCGGTGCGGCCCATCGTGACGAGGTCGTACACGTCAGCCCTCCTGCTCCGGCAGCGAGCCCGCCACCTCGGCGAGGTAGGCGATCGACGCGCGCACGTCCGCGACGGGGTCCGGCCCCGGCGGCGTCGCCGGGTCGCTCGGGTCACCGGTGAGGATGGTGTCCTGCTCGAGGACGTACCACCCGGCGTAGCCGGAGGACTCGAGCGAGGAGATGATCGCGGGCAGGTCGACGTCACCCTCGCCGAGGGCGACGTAGATCCCCGCGGCGACCGCGTCGGTGTAGGGCAGGCTCCCCTCCTGCACCCGGCGGGCCAGGGCGAGGTCGACGTCCTTGAGGTGCACGTGGGCGACCCGGCGGGGGTGCTCGTGGGCCAGCGCCACCGGGTCGCCACCGCCGATGATGAGGTGGCCGGTGTCGAGGCACAGGCCGATCCCGCTGCCGGCGAGCACCCGCTCGGTCTCCTCCCCCGACTCGACCATCGTGCCGACGTGCGGGTGCAGCGTGGCGCGCAGCCCGCGGGCGCTCGCGGCCTCGTCGATGCGGTCCAGGTTGCCCAGCAGTGTGGCCCAGCCCGCCTCGTCGAGCTCCGGCCGGTCGTCGTAGCCCTCGGCGCCGGTCGCCGCGGCGAGGACGACGGTGGAGGCGCCGGCGGCGAGCAGCCCGGTCATCGCGGCCTCCACGACGCGAAGGGGGTCCACCGCCGGGTCGTGCAGCACGACGGGGACGAACTGGCCGACCGCGGCCAGCCCGTGCTCGGCCAGGGTCGCGGCCTTCGCCTCCGGCGCATCGGGGAGGAAGCCGTCCGGTCCGAACTCGGTGGCGACCAGGCCGAGGCCGCGCATCTGCTCCAGCACGGTGGCCGGCTCGTACTGCCATCCCCAGCCGGGGACCTCGCAGACCCCCCACGAGATGGGAGCGGCGGCGATCCGCTCCGGCAGCGGTGTCCTCGCTTCACTCATGCGCTCGTCCTCGCGCTCGTCGTGGTCGGAATCTCGGCGAGGTCGACCGGGCGGCCCTCGTGCCGGGAGACCTCGCAGGCCTCGGCGACCCGGAAGGCCTCGAGGGCGTCGGCCACCGTGCACGGGCTCGGTCGCGTGCCGGCAGCGACCTCGAGGAAGGCGGCCAGCTCCGCCTCGTAGGCGGGCTGGAAACGCTCCATGAAGGACCACTTCTGCGGCCCGTGGGGGAAGTCCACGCCCGGCTCGGCGCTGCGCGCGGCCAGCGAGTCGTCCAGCCCGACGGCGATCGTGCCCCGCTCGCCCATGACCTCCATGCGCACGTCGTGGCCGCCGCCGTTGTGCCGCGTGGTCGACATGAGCACGAGGGTGTCGTCCTCGAGGGTGAGCAGCGCGGCGCCGGTGTCGACATCGCCTGCCTCCCGGATGTAGGGCTCCCCCTTGTTCGCGCCCGTGGCGTAGACGCGGGCGACCTCGCGGCCGGTGACGAAGCGGACGGCGTCGACGTCGTGGACGCTGCAGTCCCGGAAGATCCCGCCAGAGGTGGCGATGAAGGCGGCCGGCGGGGCGTCCTGGTCGTGGGTGTTGGCCCGGATCGTGTGTACGAAGCCCAGCTCGCCGGAGGCCACCGCCTCACGGGCGCGCCGGTAGCCGGCATCGAGGCGGCGCTGGAATCCGATGTGGATCGGCACCTCGCTGCCCGCCGCAAGCTCCGCCAGCTCGATGGTCTCGGCGAGGTCGGCGGCGACCGGCTTCTCGCAGAAGGCGGGGACGCCCGCGGCCAGGCACCGACGAACCCACCCGCCGTGCTCCCCTGTGCTCGTCGCGACGACGACGCCCTCCGGCCGCTGCGCCAGCAGCTCCTCGGCGGACGGGGCGAGGCGGACCCCCTTCGTCGGGTGCATCTCGTGCAGCCGCTCGACCACGGAGGCGGCCACCTCCGGCCGGGCGTCGGTCACGACCAGCTCCTCGACCTCGGGCAGCGCCAGCAGGGTCTCGGCGTGGAAGCCTCCGATCCGGCCGAGGCCGGCCAGTCCGATCCGCATCGTGGGGCGCTCCTTCGCGTCCGGTGACTGTCCGGATCACTCTTGCCGCATGTCCGGTCCATGTCAATCCTTTGTCAGGACATTCTGTACTCCGAATGTCCGGGCTCCCGCCGTGGCCCCGGGCTATGCTGCGCGACATGTCCGCGCTGCAGCTCCCGGTGACCCTGGATCGGGAGTCACCGGTGCCGCTGTACCACCAGCTCGCCCGGCAGATGACCGATGCCATCGAGGACGGCCGGCTGCAGTCCGGGGACCCCTTCGAGAACGAGGTCGCCCTCGCCCAGCGGCTCGGGGTCTCCCGTCCGACCGTGCGCCGGGCGATCGCCCAGATGGTCGACCAGGGCCTCCTCGTGCGCCGCCGGGGGCTCGGCACGACCGTCGCGAACCGCAAGATCCACCGCCGCGCCGGCCTCACCTCGCTCTTCGACGACCTCGAGGCCGAAGGGAGATCCCCCCGCACCCGGGTCCTCGAGATGGAGGTGCGCAGCGACGAGCGGGCCGCCGCGGCCCTCGACCTCCCCCCGGAGACGGGGCTGCTCTCGATCCGGCGGGTGCGATCCGCGGGTGGGGTGCCGCTCGCCCTGATGCACAACTGGCTCCCGCCGGAGCACGCCGACATCACGCAGGAGGAGCTGGCCGAGGACGGCCTCTACGCCCTGCTGCGCCGCCGCGGGGTGAAGCCGGCACTGGCCCGGCAGTCGATCGGCGCACGGATGCCGAGCGCCGCGGAGCGACGCACCCTGGACCTCGGTGGTGGCCAGCCGGTGCTCACGATGACCCGGATGGCCTTCGACGCCCGCGGGGCGGCCATCGAGTTCGGCGACCACGCCTACCGGGCCGAGGACTACACGATCGATCTGATGCTCGACGAGCGTTGACGCACAATGGGGTCCATGCCCGAGACCCCACCCGGAACGGCGCCCTCCGCCAGCCCCCGAGAGGTCCTCTCGCTGGCGGTCCCGGCCTTCCTCGCGCTCGTCGCCGAGCCGCTCTTCCTCATGGTGGACGCCGCCGTCGTCGGTCGGCTCGGGGTGGTCCCCCTCGCGGGTCTCGGGACGGCCAGCTCGGTCATGCTCACCGCCGCGGGGGTCTTCGTCTTCCTCGCCTACGGCACGACGAGCGTCGTCGCGCGCCAGTACGGCGCCGGATCGATCCGGGGCGCCATCGAGGTCGGCACCGGCGGGGTGTGGCTGGCCGCCGCGCTCGGCGTGCTCGGCGGCCTCGTCGTCGGGGGCCTCGCACCCTGGCTGGCCTCGGCCTTCGGCTCCTCGCCCGCCGCGCTGGAGCAGGCGATCACCTACCTGCGCATCAGCGCCCTCGGGCTGCCGGCGATGCTCCTCGTCCTCGCCGCGACCGGCATCCTGCGCGGGTTGCAGGACACCCGGACCCCGCTCATCGCCTCCGTGCTGGGCTTCGGCGGCAATGCCGTGCTCAGCGTCGTGCTCGTCCTCGGGGTCGGGATGGGCATCGCGGGCGCCGCGTGGGGGACCGTCATCGCGCAGTGGGGCATGGCGCTCGGGCTGCTCGCCGTCGTGCTGCGGGAGGGTCACTCGGTCTCTGCGTCGCTGCGTCCGCACGTGGGTCGGGTCATCGACGCGGCCCTCGACGGTGCGCCGCTGCTCGTGCGCACCCTCGCGCTGCGGGCAATCATCCTGCTCACCGTCGCGGTCGCCGCCGACTTCGGCGACGTGCCGCTCGCGGCCTACCAGGTGACGACGACGGTCTGGTCGCTGCTCACCTTCGCCCTCGACGCCCTGGCCATCGCCGGGCAGGCCCTCACCGGAGCAGCACTCGGCAGCGGTGACGCGGGCCGGGCGCGAGCCGCCACCGGCCTCATGGTGCGGTGGGGCGTCTGGGGTGGGGTCGGCCTCGGGCTGATCATCCTCGCCCTCCACCGGGTGCTGCCGGTGCTCTTCACCCAGGACCCGCAGGTGCGGGCCGGCATCGCGGCCGGGCTGATCGTCATCGCGCTCGCGCAACCGCTCTCCGGGTACGTCTTCGTCGTCGACGGAGTCCTCATCGGTGCCGGCGACGGACGCTGGCTGGCGGGCTCGATGATCCTCGTGCTCGTGGCCTACCTGCCGATCATCTGGCTGACCCGGGAGCTCGGCGGGAGCCACGGCGACTCGGCGGCGGTGGTCGCCCTGTGGCTGGCCTTCACCGGCTTCATGCTCGTGCGCGGCGGCTTCATGGCCTGGCGCATCCGGGGGGACCGCTGGGCGGTGACCGGTGCCGAGCGCCCGACGCGGCGGCGGTGACCCCCTTCGCCCCGACCCCGTGTTCGACGTGTGACCTGGACCACTTTCGAACGCAGGATCATGAATTGGTAACGGTATGGGCAGGGGGCCGCATGCGCCCCCACGGGCGGCCGTCATCGAGTTGGGTGGGCGACCATGACAGCACCCATGTTCATCGCTGCCGAGAGCGGACCGCTCAAGGCAATCGAAGACACCGTCAACAGCTTCTTCGAACCCTTCGCCGCCTGGATCTCAGGATGGGTCTTCTGGGCCCCCGAGATCGGCGGGCTCTCCATCCCCTTCGTCGTGGTCTGGCTGGTCGCCGCCGCGACGATCATCTCGATCACCCTCGGCTTCGTCCAGTTCCGGTCCTTCAAGCTGGCCACCGAGGTGGTCCGCGGGAAGTTCTCCCGACCCGACGACCCCGGTGAGATCACCCACTTCCAGGCTCTCTCCTCCGCCCTGTCCGGCACCGTCGGCCTCGGCAACATCGCCGGTGTCGGTGCGGCCATGGCCCTCGGTGGCGCCGGTGCCACCTTCTGGATGATCATCTGTGGTCTCCTCGGCATGGCGACGAAGTTCGCCGAGTGCACCATGGGTGTGAAGTACCGCGTCCAGCACGACGACGGCACCTTCTCGGGTGGCCCCTTCAAGTACATGCCGATCGCCTTCGGCCGCCTCTTCGGCAAGGTCCCGGCGATGATCCTCACCGGCGCCTTCGCCATCGCGATCTTCGGCTTCGGTGTCGGCGGCGGGAACATGTTCCAGGCCAACCAGACCTTCGTCCAGGCCCGCGAGGTCACCGGTGGCGAGAGCGGCATCCTCGGCTCCGACGGCGCCTCCCTGATCTTCGGACTCGTCCTCGCCGCCCTCATCGCCGCCGTGATCCTCGGTGGCATCAAGTCGATCGGCAAGGTGACGAGCACGCTCGTCCCCTTCATGGGCATCACCTACGTGGTCGCGTGCCTCTTCGTCATCCTCAGCAACGCGGGGAACATCCCCGGCGCGGTCGGCGCGATCATCGAGGGTGCCTTCACCCCGCAGGCCGGCCTCGGCGGCCTCGTCGGCGTCCTGATCGTCGGCTTCCAGCGGGCGGCCTTCTCCAACGAGGCGGGCCTCGGGTCCGCCCCGATCGCCCACTCCCCGGTGAAGACCCGTCGCCCGGTCTCCGAGGGCTTCGTCGCCCTGCTCGAGCCCTTCATCGACACGGTCGTCATCTGCACCATGACGTCGCTGACGATCATCATCGCCGACGCCCCGTCCTTCCAGCAGGGTGTCGACTCGGTCATCGCCGGCGAGGCCGTGCCGGACGGCGTGAGCCTCACCTCGGACGCCTTCGAGACCTTCCTCCCGTGGTTCCCGGCCGTCCTGGCGATCGCCGTCGCGCTCTTCGCCTTCTCGACGCTGATCACGTGGAGCTACTACGGGCAGAAGGCCTGGGAGTTCTTCTTCGGCCACACCCGGATGTCGATCGCCATCTACAAGCTGATCTTCTGCACCTTCACCGTCATCGGTACGGTGCTGACCTTCGGCCAGGTGCTGACGATCACCGACTCCTTCCTCTTCATCTGCGGCTTCATCAACCTGGCGGCGCTCTACATCCTGCTGCCGGAGATCCGTCGCGAGATGAAGGACTACATCGCGGACCGCAAGTCCGGCCGGCTCTTCGAGCTCGGCGCCGCCGACGAGGCCGAGGTCGCCGCCATCCGGGCGGAGCACGGCAACACCGGTGAGCTGCCCAAGATGCAGGGCAAGGACCAGACGCACGACTGACCCGCCGACGAAAGCACGAAGGGGGGCCCCGGGAGCAGATCCCGGGGCCCCCTTCGCGTCGCGTCAGAGGACCGGCTCGCGCACCGACTCCGCGTAGGAGTACCAGCCCGAGGCGGCGAGCGCCTCCGCCACCCGCCGGCGTCCGGCGGGACCCTCGGCCGTCACGACCGCCAGCTCCTCCGGACGAAGGGGGGTCACGCACAGCATGCGCACGGTGGCACCGTCGACCTCGAGCTCGCTCGGGCGCCCGGGCAGCGGCACCCCGAGCAGGGCACCCATCCGCCCGTCGGCGCTCCACCCCTCGGGGGCGTTCTGCCCGGAGAGCTCCAGGGAGAGCAGGTCCTTCCCGGCGAGCGCCGCGGGCAGGCTCTCCGCCGCGCCGGCAACCGCGCCCGCGGCCTCCTCGAGCGCGGCGACGAGCCAGGCACCCTCGGTCTCCACGCCGTCGACGAGCTCGCGCCCCTCGACGTAGAGCTCGACACCCAGACCGCCGGCCCCATCGGGGTCGAAGTCGCTCAGCCCCTCGGTCGTCACGATGCCCGCGTGTCGTGTCACGACGCGGCGATAGGCCGAACGACCCGAGGGCCACAGGGACGGCTGGTCGGCCGTTCCCTGCGGGCCCATCGGGTCGCTCGGCTCGCCGAGGCCCTGCCAGAAGGCCTCTCGACGTTCACGGATGTGGTCGTTGTGCTCAGTGCTCACGCCCACATCCTGCCTCCCCCGGAGGTCACTTCGTGGTCAGGCGCATCGAGAAGTCCGCGTGGTCGTCCTCGCCCGAGGCCGAGAACCCGAAGGCGGAGAGGACCTCCGCGTTCTCGCGCTCCTCCGCGTCGAGCTCGCTGCCGTAGGTCTCCACGAGCGAGGCGATGTCGACGTAGCCGACCGCGCTGGCCTTGTCCGCGTCCGGGACCGCGTCCTTGAAGGCCTCCGAGTCGCCCAGGCCGGAGCCGCTGGCGACCTCGTCGGCGTAGCCCTTGTCGGAGGCCACGACGACCCGGTCCTCGTCGCCGTCCGTGACGAAGATCTGCGGGCCGCTGGAGTAGCTGCTGGGGTAGCTGCTCGTGTCCGGCCCCTGGATCAGCTCGACCATGTCGTCGATGGTGGAGCGGTCACCGTTGGTGCGCAGGGCGACCTTCGGGGTGGAGGGGTCCGCCGCGAAGGACAGGACGGTGTCGCTGCCGACCGCCTTGGCGATGTCATCGGGGATCTTGAGCCCGCTCTGGGTCTCGATGTCCTGCAGGCTCTGCTGCCAGCTCGGGCCCATGACGTCGTCGAGGTTCTTCTCCACCTCGGGCCAGCCGTTGGTGATCGACTCGTCCAGACCCGCGACCGCCAGGGCGGCGGAGGTGCCCTCGGGCAGCGCCTCGATGGAGGTGCCGTCCCCGCTGGGGACCGACTCCTCCGGCAGGCCGTTCATCCGACCCGCCAGCTCCACCGCGGACCCGTCGAAACGCAGGGCCATGGCGACGCGGCCCTCGGTGCTCGCCGAGTTCATCGCCGGGTCCAGGTCCTTGGCCTTGCTCATGTCGAACCAGGCGCTGGCGATGCCGTCCTCGCCGAGGTCGTCCATGTCCTGGGAGTACTCCTCGTCGTCGGCGAGGTTGCCCTCCTCGGCGTCCTTGACGGCGTCGTCCACGACCGACTGCTCCTCGCCGCAGACGGCGAAGTCGTCCTGGACGCTGCAGTAGCCGTCGCCGTCGGTCACCTTGGACAGGCCCTCCTCGGCGGCCTCCTTGTCCTCGCTGGCGAGGACGACCACCGGCTGCGGGCCGCTGCCGTCACCGGAGGGCAGGGCGGCCACCGCGAAGCGCTTGCCGAGCCACGGCTCGACGTCCTTCTCGTAGTCGACGCCCTCGAGGCCGCCCTCGTCCTGGATGCTCTCGAAGATCTTCTTGCGCAGGTCGTCGTCCTCGTCGAGCTCGCCGATCTCGTCCTTGAGAGCGGGGAACTTGTTGGCCATCCGGATCATGTCGACCTTCTGGTCCGCAGAGGGGTCCATGTCGACCTTGACGTAGCCGATGGTGTTGGCCGGCAGCGCCTCCTCCGGCTGCGGGCCACCGCCGCCGAGCTTGGAGTAGGCGAAGAGCCCACCCCCGCCGCACAGCGCCAGCGCGAAGGCGCCGGCGACACCGAGGGCGATCCAGGTCTTGCCGCGCGACTTCTTCGGCGGGTTGGAGGGGTAGCCCCACTCCTGCGCCGGGCCGGCGCCCTGCGGCGCGGCCTGCTGCCCCTGGGGCTGGCCGTACTGACCCTGCGGCGGGCCGTACCCGGGGGGAGGCGGCGGCTGCGCGCCGCCCTGGCTCGGCGGGCCGTAGCCCGGAGGGGGCGGCGGCTGGCCGCCCGGCTGGTTGTTCTGCGGACCCTGCGGTGGCGTGCTCATGGCGGAATGTCTCCCCTGTGATCTCAACTGCTACGACGTGAACCCTATGTCCGGCCGGCGACGGCCGACATGGGGACTTCTACCCAAGGGGCGGTGCCCCCTTCGACGGTGCCGTTACCCGGCGTACCTGATCTCCACCCGGCGGTTCTTCATCCGTCCCTCCGGGTTGTCCTTCCCTCCCTTCGTGTTGGCCGCGACCGGGTCGCTCTCGCCCTTGCCCTCGACCGTGAGGTCCAGGTCCGCCCGCTTGTCGGCGATGGCGGCAGCCACGGCCCCGGCACGGTCCCGGGAGAGCTTCTGGTTCGACTGCTTCGATCCGACCGAGTCGGTGTGGCCCACGACGGTCACCTCGGCCCCGTCGGGGACCTCGTCGACGTACTTGACGATCGCGTGGGTCGCCGTGGGCGTCAGCTTCGCGTCCCCGAAGCGGAAGAGGACGTCGGTGTCGAGGCTGACGACCTTCTCGCCGCCCTCGGTCTCGACGTCGGGCGTGAAGGTGTAGATCTTCGGGACGTCGATGGCACTGATGTCCGGCACGTCGATCGCCGTCCGGTGGCTCGCGACCTCGCTGTCGCTGACGTGGGGCAGGTGCTCGACGGTGAGGTCCCCGTCCGCTGCCCCGGCGCCGGTGGCCAGCACGGCCACGAGTGGCAGCGTGAGAGCTGTGGCGATGCCGGCGCGCAGCGACGGCCGAAGGGTGTGGTGGTTCATCGTCATCACTTCGGCATCGGGACGTCCCTGATCTCCGGCCGTTCCGAGATCAGCTGGAGGTCCATCGTCTCCACGCCCTGGCGCGGCAGCGGGAAGGCGGTGAAGACGTAGACCGGCTTCCCGAGCGGCGCCTCGGCGGCGATGTCGTTGCTGGTGAGGTCGGCGACGTTCGTGTACTTCTCCATCTTCTTGAAGTCCACGAAGGTCGGCGCGAAGGTGTTGTCCCCCAGCAGGTCGAAGGCCGAGGTGTCCTCGGTGCCGCGCCCCTCACCGGTGAGTCGGAAGGTGGCGACCATGACGTTCTCCTCCCTGCTCAGCTCGACGAGCTCGACCTTCGTGGAGTCCACGTTGTCGTTCTCGACGTGCAGGGTCGTGCTGGCGATGGCCTCCGGCGGGTCGTCCGGGTCGATGCCGGCGTCCTTGGCGCCGCTCTCCTCGGGGTCCACCCCGCCGTCGCTTCCCGTCGCGGCGTTCTGTGCCGAGTGGGCCGCATGGCCCGAGTCCTCTCCCGAGGCCTGGTCCGAGTCCCCCAGCGAGCAGCCGGTGAGTGCGACGGCCGCTGCTGCCGAGAGCGCGATGGCGCTGATTCGAATCGACACGGTGTCCCTCCTGGAAGTTCTGTGCTATCGCAAATCCACGGTTTACGATAGCAAATCTCGAGCCTCGCGCAACCCCCCGCCCGAAAAAACATGACGAAGGGGGCAGGCCCGCCGACGAGCCGGTGGGTCTGCCCCCTTCGAGCGGTCCCGGTGGACGGGACCGGCCGGATCAGCCGGCGACGACCTGGAGGGCCACCGTGGCCTGCACCTCGGGGTGCAGACGCACGAGCGCCTGGGCCGGGCCGACGTTCTTGATCGGCGTCGGGATCTCGATGGTGCGGCGGTCCACCTCGGGACCGCCACCGGTCTTGATCGCCTCGGCGACCTCGCGGCTGGTGACGGCTCCGAAGAGGCGGCCGCTCTCGCCGGCGTGGGCGCTGACGGTGACCGTCTCGGCCTCGAGGTTGCCCTTGAGGGACTGCGCCTCCTCGAGGGACTTCACGGCGCGCGCGGCGCGGCCGGCGGCGATCGCGTCGACCTGCTTCTGCGCCCCCTTCGTCCACTCCGTGGCCAGGCCACGGCGGTAGAGGAAGTTGCGGGCGTAGCCCCGCTTGACGTCGACGACGTCGCCGGCGGTGCCGAGACCGCTGACCTCGTGGGTGAGGATGACCTTCATTTCACGTGCTCCTGTCTTCGCTCGTCCGCGGATCAGCGGTTGGAGGAGGAGTAGGGCAGCAGGGCCATCTCCCGGGCGTTCTTGACGGCGTTCGCGATGCGGCGCTGCTCCTGCACGGAGACGCCGGTGACGCGACGGGCGCGGATCTTGCCGCGGTCGGAGATGAACTTCCGCAGCAGGGCCGCGTCCTTGTAGTCGATCCGCTCGACCTTCGCCGCCTTCAGCGGGTTGGCCTTCTTCTTGGGCTTGCGCACAACGGGCTTGGCCATCGTGGTGCTCTCCTTCGTGTCTTGCGAGAGCCCGAGGTCAGGGCCTCGGGATGGATGTCTTGACTGGGTGCCCGGCGAACCGGGCGGAGCGATCGATCAGAAGGGGGGCTCGTCGTAGCTGGGCGCGTTGCCCCAGCCACCGCCGGGCTGCCCGCCGCCCTGGGGGGTCTGCTGGCCGCCGAAGCCGCCGCCCTGGCCACCCTGGGGAGCGCCGGTCGCCCACGGGTCGTTCTGCTGGCCGCCGAAGCCGCCGCCCTGGGGCTGGCCACCGAAGCCACCACCCTGGCCACCGCCGCCACGCTGGGTCTTGGTGACCTTCGCGGTGGCGTAGCGCAGGGACGGTGCGACCTCGTCGGCCTGCATCTCCATGACGGTGCGCTTCTGGCCGGTCTCCTTGTCCTCCCAGGAACGGGAGACGAGGCGGCCGGTCACGACGACGCGCGTCCCACGGACGAGCGATTCGGCCACGTTCTCCGCGGCCTCACGCCACACGGAGCAGCGCATGAAGAGCGTCTCCGCGTCCTGCCACTCGTTGTTCTGCCGGTTGAAGAACCGCGGGGTCGAGGCGACGGTGAAGTTCGCGACGGCCGCGCCGGACGGGGTGAACCGGAGCTCGGGGTCGGCGGTGAGGTTGCCGACGACGGTGATGGGGGTATCGCCTGCCATGGGAATCCTTCTCGATCGTGGATCGTCTCAGGTGGGGTCGCCGGCGGTCACCGGCAACCCGGAGGGGGACGTCTCAGGCGTCCACGCGCATGAGCTTGGTCCGCACGATCTGCTCGGAGAGGCCGAGCTGACGGTCCAGCTCCTTGCTCGTGGCCGGCTCGCAGGTCAGGTCGGCGACCGCGTAGAGGCCCTCGTCCTTCTTGTTGATCGGGTAGGCCAGGCGGCGCCGGCCCCAGTGGTCGACCTTGTCGACGGTCCCGCCGTCCTTGGTGACGACGGTGAGGAACTTCTCGAAGAGCTGCTGGACGCCGCGCTCGTCGTTGTCAGGGTCGAAGATGACCATGAGCTCGTAATTGCGCATGCTGATAACCCGCCTCCTTCGGTCTGTGCGGTCACGGTCTCTCCGTGACAGGAGGGTTGTGCATGTGCCCGTGCGCTCCGCATCGGGTGATGCGTGCACACCGGGCCTCGGGCAGGATATCCGCTGCACTCCCTTCCCACCAAAGCGTGCCGCGGTGGCTGGGCTCCCGTCAGGGGACGGGCGTGGCCTGTGGACGCTCCTCGACCGGGCGCGGGGGTTGTGGACGCCTCGGCGCGGGGTTGTCGACGGGGGTGTACCAGATGCTCCACATGAGCAGCCCCCAGGCGATGGTCCGCCCGACGATGGCGACGGCGTACCACGACGGGGGCAGGCCCTTGTCCGGGTCGGTGTCGTAGCCGATGTAGAGCCACAGCGCAGCAGCGTGACCGGCCTCGATCAGCACGAAGCCCAGGTGGGTGCGCCAGGAGACCCCCGCGAGGATCGCGAGGGGCAGGACCCACAGCGCGGCCTGGACCGGCACCGCGGGGCTCGTCAGCGCGACGAGCGGCACCGCGAAGGCGGCCACCTGCGCCCACGTCGCCGGGCGCCAGGCCCGAGCCGCCATGACGATGACCGCCCAGACACCCCAGCTCCACCCGATGAGGGCGAAGATCGGGGCGATCCGGTCCGGCAGCGGGTGCCCGATGAGCTCGGGGATGAAGAGGAGCGAGCCGTAGCCCGGCTTCGAGTCCCACCAGGTGAGGAGGGGGCCGCTGATCGCGTGCGGCTGCACGACGGCAACCAGCAGGAGGAGCACCGCAGCGCTCGCCGCGGCCACGACGGCGGTGCGGATCGCCCCGCCGAGGTCGCCGCCGCGCCGGGCGGAGACGACCAGGGCCAGGGCGACGACGAGCACCCAGGCATGACCGAGCAGGGCCAGCCCGAGCAGCATCCCGGCGGCGGTGGACCGGTGCCGGCCCCGGGCGAGCATCGCCGCGATGACGAGGGTGACCACGAGCAGGTCCGGGGAGAGCAGTGCGGCGACGACGTGGACCGGGCTGAGCGCGAGCTGTGTGGCCAGGTCCAGACGGCGGGGCCGGAGCAGTCCGACGCACCACACGGTCACGGCGGCGCAGGCCGCGAGGACGATCGCCCACAGCAGGAAGTACACCCGGGTCTGCGCCAGCCAGCTCCCCTCGGGGACGAGCCCGCCGAGCAGGGCCATGAGCCCGGAGAGCAGCGGCATCTGGTAGGTGAGGGCGGACCCGTCGAGCCATCCGGTGAGGCCGCCGGCCAGACCGGAGAGCTGGTACTGGGCCGGCAGGTCGGAGAAGCACATCCGCCAGAACTGCTCGTCGCCGTTCCAGCCGTGGGCGATGCAGTGTCCCTGCCGCAGCACGGCGACCCCCATGGGCACCACCGTCATCGCCACGACGAAGGGGAGCAGGCGGCCCACCGACCGCTCCCGGGGCGAGGCGTGGCGGCCGAGCGGACCGCCGATGACGGCGTCCGCCTCCGGCGGCAGCAGGTCCGGGGTCACGGACTCCTTGGGCACTACCGCTCCTCCGGCCGGTCCGCCCGGGCCCCGTCCGAGTCCGGTGGCGGCGGCGTCGTCTTCGACGTCGTCGGTGTCGTGGGGCTGGTCCGGGTGGGCACCGGCGGACTGGAGCTGCTCGAGGTGGGTGTCGACGTCGTGGTCGAGCTCGGCGGCGTGCTCGAGCTGCTCGAGGTGCTCGTCGGCTCCTTCGTGCTGCTCGAGGAGGTCTTGCTGGTCGTGCTCGTCGAGGTCTTGGAGGGCTTCGAGGGCTTCGTCGTGCTCGTCCTGGTGTTCGTGCGCGTGGTCGGCTCACCGGTGGTCGTCGGCTCGGGTGCCGTGCTCGTCGGCAGCGGGGTCGGGGCGTCCTCGGGCGTGGAGCTGCGCGAGCTGGAGGTGACGTGCCCGGCCGGCGGCAGCTCCTTGACGGGCTCGCCCTCGAGCGCGCCGATCATGAAGTCGGTCCAGATGTCGGCCGGGATGGTCCCACCGGTCACCTCGGAGTAGCCGCCGATGTTCTCCAGCTGGTTGGCCTCCACGAGACGCCCGTCGCCCTTGTACATCCCGACGGCCGCGGAGAGCTGGCCCGGGGTGAAGCCGTCGAACCAGGCCGCGTAGTTGCCCGAGGTCGTGCCGGTCTTGCCCCCGACCGGGCGGTCCAGCTTCGCCACGGTCGGGTAGCCGGTCCCGCCCGGGGAGTCCACCTGGCTCATCGCCTGGATGGTGTCCCTGGCCACGTCCTTCGGGTAGACCCGCTCGACGTCCGGCTCGACCTCGTAGTCGAAGTCGTGGTCCTCGGTCCCCTCCACCGAGCTGATGTAGTACGGCTCGGCGTGTCGTCCCTGGGCCGCGATCGTCGCGTAGGCCCCGGCCATGTCGATGACCCGGACCGCGTCGGTGCCGAAGACGTTCGTCGGGTCGGTCGAGAGGTGGATCTTCTTGTCGCCGTTCCACGCCTTGACCCCGGAGACCTTGGCGACCTCGGCGCTCTCCTTCGGGCCGACGGCCAGGTTGAGCCGGGCGAAGTAGGTGTTGATCGAGCGCTTCGTCGCCTCGCGCATGTCCACGGGCCCGTAGTCCTGGTTGCCGTAGTTGACGATGCCGCCCTCGCGCTGGATCTGCGTGGCACCGGGGCCGTCGTAGATGAAGGCGCCGTCGTAGTAGGGGCTGTCACCGCTGAAGGTCGTCGACAGCGGCATCCCGTCCCGCAGTGCGGCGATGAGCGTGAAGGGCTTCATCGTCGAGCCGGCCTGCATCTTGCCGTCGACGGCGGCGTTGAAGTAGCCCGATCTGCCCTGCCCATAGGCCGCTCCCCCGTACATGGCGCGGACCGCCCCGTCGCCGGGCTCGACCGCGGCCAGGCCGATGTGCACGTCCTTGGCGGACGAGCCCTCGGGGTGGGCGTCGTCGACGGCCTTCGCCGCGGCCTGCTGGGCGTCCTGGTCGATGGTCGTGATGATCTTGAAGCCGCCGCGGGCGATGTCGGCCTCGGAGAGACCCACCTTGGTGCGCAGCTCCTCGCGGATCTCCTCGGTGACGAAGCCGATGTCATCGGAACTGGAGTGCTGCTGTTTCGGATCCTTGACCTTGGGGAAGGTCTGCCGGTCCCGCTCCGCGGCGGTCATCCAGCCCTCCTCGACCATGCCGTCGAGCACGTAGTTCCACCGGTCCTCCGCCCGCTGACGCTGCGCGTCGCCGAGGGAGGGGTCGTAGAGGGAGGGGCCGTTGACCACGCTGGCGAGGAAGGCGCCCTCGGAGACGGTCAGCTGGTCCACGTCCTTGCCGAAGTAGGCCTGCGAGGCGGTCTGGATGCCGTCGGCGCCGCGGCCGAAGTAGATCGTGTTCAGGTAGTTGGCCAGGATCTCGTCCTTGCTCAGCTGCTGGTCGATCTTGACCGAGATGAGCACCTCCTTGGCCTTGCGGACCAGCGTCTGGTCCTGGCTGAGGAAGTAGTTCTTCACGTACTGCTGGGTGATCGTGGAGCCGCCCTGCTGCGGCCCGCCGCCCGCGGCGACCTTGATCGCACGCAGGATGCCCGTCGGCGAGACCCCTTCGTTCTCGTAGAAGGAGCGGTCCTCGGCGGAGAGGAAGGTCCGCTGCACGGGCACCGGCACCTGATCCAGATCGACCGACTCCCGGTTCACCGTGGCGATCCGGTCCATCTCGGTCTCGCCGTCGGCGTAGTAGAGGACCGAGGCCTGGGCCACCGCGCGGTCGTTGGGCTTCGGGATGTCGATGAGGACGTAGGCGATGACCACCGCCACGATCCCGAGGAGCACCAGCCACAGCAGTCCCCACAGTCCCTTGCGCACCACCGCGCGCACGCCGCCACGGCGTCGCCGCGCGCTCTTGCTCGCAGACATGGGCACCTCGGGTGGATCGGGCAGGAAGCAGCCCCCAGTATGACCTCTACCGGTGCACTCCGTGGGGGTCGCACCATATATCGGTTCGATACATCGGTAAGATCCTCGGCGTACCCGAGGATCACGAAGGGAGTTCACGTGCGTCGTCGCGAGATGCTCGAGTTCGCCGTCCTCGGGTTGCTGCACGAGAGCCCCATGCACGGGTATGAGCTGCGCCGCCAGCTCAACAGCCGGTTGGGGGCCTTCCGGGCCCTCTCCTTCGGCACCCTCTACCCGTGCCTGGCCCGGTTGCAGTCCCAGGGTCTGGTCAGCCCCACCCAGGACTCCGCGGGCCGGGCCACCGGTCGGCGGCAGCGGATCACCTACCGGCTCACCGACGAGGGCCGCGCGGCCTTCGCCGACCGGGTCGACCGGGTCGATCCGGGCAGCTGGGAGGACGACGCCTTCGACGTGCGGGTGGCCTTCTTCGCCCGCACCGAACGTGAGGTGCGGCTGCGCATCCTCGAGGGTCGCCGTGCGCGCCTCGTGGAGCGGATGGCCGCCATGCGTGACGACCGCGCCGGTCTCGGGGTCCTCGACTCCTGGACGGCGGCCCTCCACGCGCACGGTGAGGACGAGGCCCTGGCCGCGGTGCGCTGGCTCGACGAGCTCATCGCCGCCGAGCGCAGCGCGCCGACCGCCCGCCCGGGCACCCTCACCGACCCGAACCACCCCGCCTTCAACCCACCGGACCAGTCCCGGAGCAAGGAGAACCCATGAGTAGCATCCGCGTCGCGATCGTCGGCGTCGGCAACTGCGCGAGCTCGCTCGTCCAGGGTGTCGAGTACTACAAGGACGCCGACCCCGCGGGCTCCGTCCCCGGCCTGATGCACGTCACCTTCGGTGACTACCACGTGTCCGACGTCGAGTTCGTCGCCGCCTTCGACGTCGACGACAAGAAGGTCGGGAAGGACCTCTCCGAGGCGATCAACGCCAGCGAGAACAACACGATCAAGATCTGCGACGTCCCGACGAAGGGGGTCGAGGTCCAGCGCGGGCACACCCTCGACGGCATCGGCAAGTACTACGCCGAGACCATCGACGAGTCCTCCCAGCCGCCGGTCGACGTCGTCGCGGCGCTCAAGGACGCCGAGGTCGACGTCCTCGTCTCCTACCTGCCCGTCGGCTCCGAGGAGGCGGACAAGTTCTACGCCCAGTGCGCCATCGACGCCGGCGTCGCCTTCGTCAACGCGCTGCCGGTCTTCATCGCCTCCGACCCGGAGTGGGCCAAGAAGTTTCAGGACGCCGGCGTCCCGATCGTCGGTGACGACATCAAGAGCCAGGTCGGCGCGACGATCACCCACCGCGTCATGGCCCGTCTCTTCGAAGACCGCGGCGTCGTGCTGGACCGCACCTACCAGCTCAACGTCGGCGGCAACATGGACTTCAAGAACATGCTCGAGCGCGAGCGCCTCGAGTCCAAGAAGGTCTCCAAGACCCAGTCGGTGACCTCCAACCTCTCCGGCAGCCTCGCCGGGAAGAAGGAGGACCGCAACGTCCACATCGGCCCCTCCGACTACGTCCAGTGGCTCGACGACCGCAAGTGGGCCTACGTCCGGCTCGAGGGCCGCGCCTTCGGCGACGTCCCGCTGAACCTGGAGTACAAGCTCGAGGTGTGGGACTCCCCGAACAGCGCCGGGATCATCATCGACGCCGTGCGCGCGGCCAAGATCGGCAAGGACCGCGGCATCGGCGGTCCGCTCGTCTCCGCCAGCTCCTACCTGATGAAGTCCCCGCCCGAGCAGCGCGAGGACTCCGAGGGCCGGCGCCGCCTCGAGGCCTTCATCGCCGGCACCGAGGAGCGCTGAGACCCACCACGCCGTGACTCGTGCCGCGGATAGGATGCGTGGCATGAGTCACAGCGTGGAGTCGGAGCTGGTCGCCAACGTCCTTTCGGTGCACGTGAGCACCGGGCAGTCGGTGACCGCCGGCGACGAGCTGGTCCTGCTGGAGTCGATGAAGATGGAGATCCCCGTCCTCGCGGAGTTCGCGGGGAAGGTCGCCGAGGTCAAGGTGACTGACGGTGACGTCGTCCAGGAAGGTGAGGTCCTCCTCGTCCTGGAGGACTAGCGCCGCTCGTACTCCAGCGAGTCCTTCACGTGGGTGATCAGGTCGTCATCGGCCTTCGTGCCTGACACCGTCACGATGGCGGTGGTCGGGGGCTGGCTCTGGCCCACGACGATCCACGCCCCCGTGGCCGGCTTCCCCTCATCCTTGTAGCTGAACTCCTGGAACACGGCGGTATCGGCTCCGTCGACCTCGATGTCCTGGACCTTGCTCGGCGTGAAGCCCTCCATCTGCCTGTTCGCCGCGAACTGCATGTTGCCCAGCGCAGAGGAGACGATGCGGGAGTTGTCGTAGGGGTCGGCGACCTGCACGCCGGGCACCTCCAGCGTCAGGCGGTCCCCTTCGAGCTGCTTCCACCCCTCGCTCGGTTTGTCCGAGCAGGCCGACACCCCGCCGGCACCGACGAGGACGGCGACGAGCGCCACGGCCGCCCGGACTCGATGGGTCCGGGTGGTCACGGCTCCGCTCACTCCTGGCCGGCCACCTCGAGCACGAGGGAAACCCGGTCGGCGAGGGTGATCGTGGCCCCGGGCCCGATCGCGAGCTCCTGCCCCGAGTGCAGCTCCTCCGGAGTGCCGCCGGGGGGTGTGACGAAGGTGCCGTTGGTCGACCCGAGGTCCCGCACGAGCACCCGCCACCCGTCGAGGACGACCTCGGCGTGGGTGCGGGAGATCTCGTTCTCCGGGCTGCTGATCCGGATCAGGTGCGGCTCGATGGCGGCGTCCTCGCCGGCCTTCGGCGCGCGCCCGAGCCGGACGTCACGATCGAGCGTGACCGATTCACCCGTGGAGAGGTGGAGCACCCCCAAGGGTGGACGGGCCGTCATCTGGGCCTGCTGCTCCGGGACCGCATCCCGGCAGACACGGCAGTGCGTGACATCCGGCGGGTTGGGGTGCCCGTGGAGGCAGGTGACGGCCAGCACCATGGGCCCGGCCGGCAGCTCGCCGGTGTCGTGATGGGGCTCCTCCGCGACAGGCTCGGGCTGCGGCTGCGCCTCCTCCTGGGCCTCCGGGATCAGCAGCGGGCTGATCAGGTGGCCATCGTGGAACTGGGGGTGGTCCGGGTAGGCGGCCTCGTGCTCCTCCTCCGGGACGTGCTGTTCCTCCGCAGGGGGTTCGGCTGCCGCAGCGGGCTGCTCCTCCGGGGCCGGCTCGCCTTCGGGAGCGGACGCGGCCGCTGCCGCGGGAGCGGCGGCCGCGACCGGCACGGCTGCGGCGGGCTCCGGCTCCTCGGCTGGAGCCTCGGGCGCCGCCGCAGGCTCATCCTGGTCGCTCGATTGCTCGGGCTCGCCGCCCGTCAGGGTGACCGACGTGATCCCGTCCTCGATGTCCTCCTCGCTCCACGGGCCGCGGGCGGGAGCGGTGACCTCACGCTCGGCGTCTCCGGCCAGGTGGGCGCGGGCGGTGCCACGGACGAGGAGGCGGCGGCTCCCTTCGTCGGCGATCGCGAAGTCCGGCGCGCGGCGCACGCCACCGGTGGTCAGCTCGTCGGTGACCACGTCCACCGGGTCGTCCTCGGGTGCCGCCTCCAGGGCGGAGGCGAGCCGGTCACGAAGGGCGTCATCCCCCTTCGCCACGACGGACAGCCCGTCCCGACCGACCTCGATCCAGCCGACTCCGGCCTCGATCCGAATCTCCATGCTCACTCCTCCCGGGTCCGGCCCTCGGACGCCGGTCCGACCCCCTCGTCGAGGTCGACGACCACGACCGTCACGTTGTCACGCCCCCCGGCCTCGACGGCCGCGCGGACGAGGGCGTCCGCCGCCGCCTGCGGGTCGGGGTGCTCCTGCAGGATGTCACGGATGTCGGCGTCCTCGACCTCACCGGTGAGCCCGTCGCTGCACAGCACGAAACGTTCACCCGGGAGCAACGGCAGGACCCAGGAGTCGGCGAGGTGTGCGTGCTGGGTGCCCAGGGACCGGGTGACGATGTTGCGGGCCGGGTGCACCCTCGCCTCCTCGGCGGTGATCACGCCCGCCTCGGTGAGCTCCTGGACCTCGGAGTGGTCGACGGTCACCTGCGTCAGCTCGCCGTCGACCAGGTGGTAGGTCCGGGAGTCCCCGACGTTGACGACGACCCATTCCTCGCGCTCGCCGTCGCGCACGCGGACCAGGCCGGTCGCGGTGGTCCCCATGCCCCAGCGCTCCTCGTGCTGGGCCGCGGACTCCAGGACGCGGCAGTTGGCCTCGAGCAGCTGGGAGATCACGCTCTCGCGGCTCGGCCCGGACCCGACGAGCTCGCGCATGGCGTCGATGACGATCCCGCTCGCGACCTCCCCGGCGGCGTGGCCGCCCATGCCGTCGGCGACGAGGAAGACCTCGCCCTCGGCGATCGCGGCGTCCTCGTTGTGCGGGCGCACCCGACCCACGTCCGTGGCGAGCCCGGACCTCATGCTCGGTCCGGGCTCGTGGCTCGTCTGCGGCATCGCACTCATCTCATCCCACCCTTCGGCGAGGTTCCAGACTGTCATCCCGACGGTCGCCGCGTGGACGCGGACCGGCCGAGCGCCGCCGCGACGCCGACCGCGGCGGCCCCGAAGAGGACCATGAACCCTCCGAAAGCGATGATCCCCGGCGCGACGGGGGTCGTCCAGCTGGAGAAGGCACGAGGCTCGCCCACGGCCAAGCTCGCCGAGTCGGGCAGACCGGAGCACCTGAGGCGGTGCCTGTCGTCATCGAGGGAAACCTCGACCAGCGGGTACCAGGTGCGACCGTCGACGGTGACCTCGTCCCCCAGAGCGAAGAAGGTGTCGTCGACCGCCGTCAGCGAGTCCGCCCCGACCAGTCGGCAGCTCGTCTCCATCCAGGACGAAGCAGTGGTCGGTTCGTCGGCGTACACCGGCACGGTGTCCCGCAGGAAGCCACCCTTCGGCAGCGTCGCGGTCCGCCCGTCGGCGACCTCGAGGTCCGGGGTGGACAGGGTGGAGGTGAGCATCCACGCCCCCGCCGCCATGCCGATCAGGCCCGCGATGAGCACGCAGCAGCCCCCGTACAGCAGCACCAGTCGGATCAGCTGCCGACCGCCCATGCTCGTCACGACTCATCCACCGGCTTGCCGTCCGTGTCGACCACCACGTCCGAGTGCTCGTACTCCAAGGAGTCCTTCACGTGGGTGATCAGGTCCTTGTCCGCCTCGGTGCCGGAGACGGTCACGATGACGGTGGTCGGGGGCTGGCTCTGGCCCACGACGATCCACGCCCCCGTGGCCGGCTTCCCCTCATCCTTGTAGCTGAACTCCTGGAACACGGCGGTATCGGCTCCGTCGACCTCGATGTCCTGGACCTTGCTCGGCGTGAAGCCCTCCATCTGCCTGTTCGCCGCGAACTGCATGTTGCCCAGCGCAGAGGAGACGATGCGGGAGTTGTCGTACGGGTCGGACACCTGCACGCTGACACCGTCACCCCGGGCCGCCAGGTTCCACTTCTCGCCGGCGCCCTTGCCCTCCGTGAAACCTTGTGGGACCTCCACCCTCACCCGCTCCCCCTCGAGCTGCTTCCACCCGTCGCTCGAGGTGTCCGAGCAGGCCGACACCCCGCCGGCACCGACGAGGAGAGCGGCGAGCGCGACGACGGCTCGGACTCGAGGGGTTCGCGTGGTCACGGCTTCCTCACTCACGGTCGGCAGTCGGTGTCGGGGACCACATCCCGGTACCCCCGAACGGTGGCCCAAGATACGCGGCGTAGACGGCTAAGGCACTGCGCGCTTCGCCCACTTCGCTATAACTTGTGACCGCTGGATGGCACGCACCACTTCCTGGAGTTGATCATGTCGCCGACCGCATCGGTGAGTTCGCTGTTGCGCTGGGCATTAGCCACGGGTGCGCTGATCATCGTGGCCCTGCTGGCGCTCTACCTGGCCCTGCGAGACGATGACAGCACGACCGGGCTGCTCGGTGAGGCAACTCCGGGGACCGAGATGGTCATCTACCCGGACGCCGAGAACGCAACCATCTGGGCCAGCGCCTCCGACCTGAGCTCCGACCCACGAGCTGGGTCGAAGCCGGACCCCGGTGCCTGCAAGATCAGCTCCGGAGAGGGCGAGATCTCGGCACCGGAGGAGACCGAGACCGGCACACTGGACGAGACCACGCTCTATCCCATCGGCCAGCTGACGGACTACGAGCCGCCAGTCACCCTCTCCTGCGACGGCCCCTACGAGTTCGTCTACGTGGGCAACTTCTGATCGGAGGGTCCTCACGGGTAGGCCGTGTCCTCCAGCTGTCGCCGGGTGAGGTCAGTCTTTGCGGCATGGCCGCCAGCGTTCGGGTGTGTCGGGGCTATTCCGCCGCGCCTTCCCACCAGACACGCAGCCGCTCCGCGGCGGCCTCCTTGCCGATCGGCCCCTCGTCGAGGCGCACCTGCAGCAGGTACTTGTAGGCCCGGCCGAGCTGCGGGCCCGGCGCGATCCCCAGGACCTCGCCGATCTCGTGCCCGTCGAGCTCCGGGCGGACCTTGTCCAGCTCCTCCTGCTCGGCGAGCACCTCGATCCGCTCCTCGAGGTCGTCGTAGGCGCGCCGAAGCCGGGCGGCCTTGCGATGGTTACGGGTGGTGCAGTCCGCGCGGGTGAGGCGGTGCAGCCGCTGCAGCAGCGGGCCGGCGTCGGTGACATAGCGGCGCACCGCGGAGTCGGTCCACTGCCCGTCGCCGTACCCGTGGAAGCGCAGGTGCAGCTCGACGAGGCGGGCGACGGCCTTGATCGTCTCCTTGTCGAAGCGCAGGGTCTTCAGGCGCTTGGCGGTCAGCTTCGCGCCCACGACGTCGTGGTGGTGGAAGGAGACCCCGCCGCCGGGCTCGAAGCGCCGGGTTCGCGGCTTGCCGACGTCGTGCATGAGGGCCGCGAGCCGCAGGACCAGGTCCGGTCGCGGCACGGGGTGGTCCTCGGCCCCGACCGGGCCCTCCAGGTCGATCGCCTGCTGCAGCACGGTCAGCGAGTGCTCGTAGACGTCCTTGTGGCGGTGGTGCTCGTCGATCTCCAGGCGAAGGGCGGGCAGCTCCGGCAGCATCCGCTCGGCCAGACCGGTCTCGACGAGCAGCCGCAGCCCGGCGACGGGGTCCTTGGCGAGCACGAGCTTGGTCAGCTCGTCCCGGATCCGCTCGGCGGAGACGATCTCGAGGCTGTCGGCGGCAGCGGTCATCGCCTCGACCACCTCGGGAGAGGGGACGAGCCCCAGCTGGGCGACGAAGCGGGCGGCCCGCATCATCCGCAGCGGGTCGTCGCTGAAAGAGACCTCAGGGGCCGAAGGGGTACGCAGCCGTTTCGCGGCCAGGTCCAGCATCCCGCCGTGGGGGTCGACGAGCTCGAGGTCGGGCAGGCGCAGCGCCATCGCGTTGACCGTGAAGTCCCGTCGGACGAGGTCGTCCTCGAGGTTGTCGCCGACGGCGACGACCGGCTTGCGGGTGGTCCTGTCGTAGGCGTCGGCGCGGTACGTGGTGACCTCGACGATGACGTCGCCCTTCCGGGCACCGATGGTGCCGAACGCCCGACCCATGTCCCAGGTGGCATCGCCCCACTCGGCGAGGATCGTCTCGGTCTCCTCCGGGCGGGCGGAGGTCGTCAGGTCCAGGTCCCCGCTCGTGCGCTCGAGGAAGGCGTCCCGGACCGGGCCACCCACGAGAGCGAGCTCGTGGCCCCCCTTCGCGAAGGCCTTGCCGAGATCGCCGAGCAGCGGGATCACCGGGGCCAGGTGGGCCACCGCGCCACGGAGGATCTCGGGAGGCAGTGCAGGGGTGGACATGGGGACACAGAGTACGCGGCCGATCGACCGCCGCCTGCCGCCCTGCACCCGGGCCCCCCGCTGCATACCGTGTCGCCCATGCGACATCAGGGATCCGCGTTTGCCCGGCTTGCAGTGCTCACCGCCGTGACCGGCGGCCTCATCCTCGGGGGAGGACCGGCACAGGCCGCGCCGAAGCCCGAGGTACCGATCCTCGGTCAGGGTGTGGGGCGCTCGAAGCTCGGCCCCGGACCCGTCCTGGTCTCCCTCCACGGCGTCCGTCGGGTCGGCGACGCCACGGTCGTCTACTGGTCCACCGGCTACACCCCCGATGCCAGCACGGGGGACGGCGTCGACATCATCACCTCCTTCGGGCTCGGGGCTGTGGGTGCAGACCGTGACAACCGTGACCCAGCAGCCGACACCTCCGACGTGGCCGTCGTCGACATGGAGGGGCTGAAGGCCTACACCACGGTCTTCGGACCACAGGACACCTGCCTCTGCACCGACTCCTCCGCGGTCCTCCCGTACCAGCCCAAGGCCGGCAAGGCCTATGTGATGTACGCCGTCCTGCCCAAGCTGCCCGAGGATCTGGACACCGCGACCGTCAAGCTCGCGGGGAAGGTCTTCCCGCACGTCCCGATCGAGGACGGCGCGATGACGCCGGAAAAGCCCAGAAACGCATCGATCGTCGTCGGGAAGGGCTGGCCGAAGGCCGACCCCGGCCGCATCGACAAGGTCAAGAACGTCGAGAAATTCATCTACCCCGTCTCGGAGAACTCCAAGATCCTCGACTCCGCGGTCGCCACCCGCGACGAAGGCGCCCAGACACAGATCGACATCGCCGCCGATGTCCTCTTCACGTTCGACAAGGCCAGCCTCACGTCGAAGGCGAAGAAGGAGATCAAGACCGCCGCCGACCAGATCCGCAAGGCGAAACCCAAGGGCACCATCACCATCACCGGGCACACCGACGCGGAGGGAGCGAAGAACTACAACCAAAAGCTCTCCGAGCGGCGCGCCGAGTCCGTCGCCACAGAGATCAAGCCCCTCCTGCCGAAGGGAGTCGACGTCGCCACCGAGGGCAAGGGCGAGACCGAACCCATCGCCTCCAACGATTCCGACGAGGGCAAGGCCAAGAACCGCCGCGTGACCATCACCATCCCCGGAGGCGACAAGTGACCCGTACCGTCTCGCCCACCACCCGTTTCGCAGCCACCGCCGCCGCGGCACTGCTGCTGACCATCGGGGTCCTGTCCGCCTGCACTGATGACCCCCAGGACCCACCGGCGAGCAGCCAGGGTTCTGGTGACAGCTCCACGAAGGACGACCAGAGCGACGACGCACCCGGCACCGACCAGTCCAAGGCCGTCTTCGACGCCTACAGCACCCCGAAGCCGCTCGCTTCCACCACGAACAAGGAGGGCATGACCTTCGACGTGCTCGAGGTGCAGGACACTCCCGACGGGACGCTGCTGAGCTTCCGGATGACGGACGCCGGCATCACCCAGCTCGATCTGGCGGGGACGGAGTGGGCCAGCTATCCGGTGCTCGCCGACAAGGACTCCGGGAAGGCCTACCAGCCGATCACCGTGCAGCAGAGCGCCTACGGCGGTGAGGAGGAGCAGCGCATCTGCCTGTGCACTGCCCGACTGATTGCAAGGCAGGACGCCATGCCGCAATACGTCCTGTACGAGTCACTGCCCGACGACGTGAACAAGATCGACGTCCGATACGAGGAGTACGACTCCATCCTTGGCGTCGGATTCAAGCCTGTCACCGTCAAGGTGAGCCGCTGATCGCCGAGCCGTTGCCCCCTTCGCCGGCCGCCCCTACCCCGTGACCACGATCACGACGGCGACCACGGCACACACCGCGGAGATCAGGGTCAGCACCGCCACGCGCCGGCGCCAACCGAGCGCGATGCACGCGAGCAGGAGACCGGGGACGGCCGCGAGCGCGACGTGCTGGCCCTGCTGCGCCTCCTCGATCGCCTCGTCCGTGCCTTCGATGTGGAAGCCCATCGTCAGCGCGATCAGGCACAGCACGAGGTTGACCACGACGAGGAGCGCCGCCGCGGCGCGGAACGACCGGGCGCTGCGGACGGAGGAGGTGTCATCGGGTCCCATCAGGACGACACCCAACCAGATACCTCGTGATCTCGCGGTCCCACACGCCTGCTCCGGAGGGAGGAGTCGCGGACCCAGAGCGGCTGGCTACAGTGACCACATGTCCAACGCAGCTCCCGCCGCAGGTCCCCAGCGGCGCCTGCCTGCGGTGGAGGAGCGCAGCGCGGGCGGTGTCGTCGTGGACGTGCACGAGGGACGCGCGCGCATCGCGGTCATCGCCCGGCTGAACCGTGCCGGCCGACTCGAGTGGTGCCTGCCCAAGGGCCACATCGAGGGCGAGGAGACCCTCGTCGAGACCGCACAGCGAGAGGTCGCCGAGGAGACCGGCATCGAGTCCCGGGTGCTCCTCGAGCTCGGCACCATCGACTACTGGTTCGCCACTCCCGACCGCCGGATCCACAAGTTCGTGCACCACTACCTGCTCGAGGCGACCGGCGGGCACCTGACCATCGAGAACGATCCGGACCACGAGGCGGTCGACGTGGCGTGGTTGCCCCTGCGTGAGGCCCACCGTCACCTGACCTTCCCGAACGAGCGCCGGATCGCGAGGGAGGCGTGGCAGCGGCTCGCCGGCGACGACTGAGGCCCACCGTGCTCGCGATCCTCACGATCGCGCTGCTCACGCTGCTGCCCGTCGCCGCCGCCACCGCCGCACCCACCGGCCCGGTCTCCCCTTCGTCCCCCTCCGCGAAGGGAGCGAAGGAGGAGACCTCCACCGAGATCACCGTCGCCTCGATCACCCCGATGATCGGCACCGGCGACGAGGCCGTCATCGAGGGGGAGCTGACGAACACCGGGGACGAGGACCTGGCCTCCACGACCGTCTCGGTCATCCCGAAGGAGCCGGACAGCTCGACCGGGGCGGTCCGCGAGTGGTCGGAGGGCGAGGACCCGATCTCCGGCACCCTCCTCGCCGAGCAGACCCTCGAGGACGTGCCCGCGGGCGAGACGGTGCCCTTCACCCTCACGATGGACGGCGACGACCTGGCGCCCGGCGTGACCGTCGGTGCCTCCTGGCTCAGCGTGCAGACCCACGACACCGCCGTGCACACCTTCGTCGGCGTCCACCGGGCCAAGGAGTACGAGCCGCTGGAGGTCGTGTGGGGGGTCCCACTCGTGCTGCCCGCGGAGACCAGTCTCTTCGGCGAGGCCGGCTCCTCCCGCGCCGAGGCGTGGGAGGAGACCGTCGGCGAGGAGTCCCGGATCGCCGAGCTGACCGCCGAGCCGCCCGCCGAGAACGAGGCCTGGCTGCTCGACCCGACCCTCGTCCGGGAGCCGGCTACGCCCCCCGACGACCTGCCGACGGACGAGGAGGAGGCGGCCGTCGCCGAGCAGAAGGTGCGCAGCGAGCGCGCCGACGCCATCCTCGAGACGCTCGTGGGGAAGCAGACGATCGTCCTGCCCCGCGGCGACGCCGACACCGCCGCCGGGACCACGAGCAAGAGCGCCCGTCAGGTGGTCGAGCCACAGGTCGACAACGGCGTGCGCCTGGCCAAGCAGCTCGGCGCCGTCGGTGACGTCACCTGGCCGGCGGACGAGAACGCCACCGAGGACCGCAGTCTCGGCTACAACAGCCTCTACCCCGGCAAGAAGCGCCCCACGGTGCTGACCTCGGACACCAGCTTCCAGCCCTCCGGCTTCACCCCGACGGGTGGGACGAGGACCACCAGCGACACCCCCGTGATCGTGCGCGACTCCGACCTCTCCCAGCTCGTCGGCGACCTCGACGCCGACACCAACCCCTCCCTCGCCCGACAGCGCCTCATCGCCGGGACCGCCGCCCTGCTCGGGGAACGACCCGGCACGCCACGCACGGTCTTCATCGTCCCGGACCGCGACACCACGCCCGACCCGACCGCCTACTCCCGGCTGCGCACCCAGGCGCAGGAGATCCCCTGGCTGCGCACCGGGGACGTCACGGACATGCTGGACTCCGCCCGGACCGACACCGCGGAGTCCTGGACCCCCCGCACGAGTTCGCAGCTGGCCGAGGCCGACGTCCGGGGGCCCGAGCAGCAGCTCGACGCCGCCCGGTCGCGCCGGCTGGGGCGCAACCTGGAGTCCCTGAACACCTTCGCCTCCGTGCGCTCCGACGGCGAGACGTGGCGGGGCTGGATCCGGCCCCAGCTGATGCAGGTCACGTCTGCGCGCTGGCGGGGCGAGGACGGCCTCGACGAGGTGCACAGCCACCTCACGGACGAGGTCACGCTCACCCAGGACGAGCTCGAGGTCTCCTCCGGGGACGTGAACTTCTTCGCCGACACCGGCCGGCTGCAGATCACCGTCATCAACAAGACCGACGTCGAGCTGACGAACCTCCAGGTGGACCTGCACCCCGAGAACGCCTCGCTGCGCTTCGACTCCCCGCCGAAGACGCTGACGATCGGACCCAACGGGCGGCAGACGATCACCGTGCGCGCCTCCGCCCTCGCGGCGGCTCGTGTCCCCGTCGACGTCAACGTCTTCGCACCGGACGGCACCGACCTGACCGCCCCGGCCACCCTGCACGTCCTCGTCCGCCCGACGGGCAACGTCGTCTACTGGATCATCGGTGGCGCCGCCGCCCTTCTGCTCGTGGTGGGCACCTGGCGTACCGTGCGGGGCGGTCGCCGGACGAAGGGGGCCCCCCGCACCGAACCAGAGCCCACCGAGGAGAGCGGATGAGCGACTCGTCCAACATCGCCAAGTCATCGGCGGTGATGGCCGGAGGAACCCTCGCCTCACGCGTGCTGGGGCTGCTGCGCCAGCTGCTCACCGCGGCAGTCGTCGGAGGCACCGGGCTCGTCGCCGACGCGTGGACCGTCGGCAACGCCCTGCCGAACATCTTCCACCTGCTCCTCGCCGGCGGTGTGCTCAACGCGGTCATCGTCCCGCAGATCGTCGGGGCCATGCGCCGCGACGACGGCGAGGTCTTCGTCAACCGGTTGCTGACCCTCGCGATCACCGCCATGGCGGTGGCGACCGTGGTGCTCACCCTCGCGGCCCCCTTCCTCGTCTGGCTGTCCATCGACAGCTCGTGGGGCCCGGGTCCACGGGGGCTGGCCACCGCCTTCGCCTTCATCTGCCTGCCGCAGATGTTCTTCTACGGGCTCTACACGCTGCTGGGCCAGGTGCTGACCGCCCACAGCCGCTTCGCGATGTTCATGTGGGCCCCTGCCGTGGCCAACGTCGTCGCGATCGCGGGACTCGGGTGGCTGCTGTTCGACGGGCACTCGACGGTCCAGGACGTCGACAAGTGGACCCCCACGATGATCGCGATCCTCGCCGGGTCGGCCACCCTGTCCATCGCCTGCCAGGCGATCGTGCTCATCCCGTCGCTGCGGGCGATCGGCTTCCGCTTCCGCCCGGTGTGGGGCATCCGCGGCTCCGGTCTCGGGTCGGCCTCGCGCGTGGCGATGTGGGCCTTCGGAGCGGTCGCGATCGGCCAGCTCGGGTACTTCGTCACCTCGCGGGTGCTCACCGGAGCGACCGACCAGGCCACCGCCGACGGGGTGGCGGCGGCGGGCATGTTCGCCTACACCTACGCCTTCCTGCTCTTCATGCTGCCGCACAGCATCGTCACGGTCTCCTTCGTCACGGCGATCTTCACCCGCCTCTCCCACTCCGTGCACGACGACGACACCGCCGCTGTCACCGCGGACCTGCGCCGCGGGATGCGCCTGCCCGCCGTCATCCTCATCCCGGGGACCGCCGCGATGATCCTCGCCGCCCCCTACCTGCTGCAGGTCGTCCTGCCGGGGAACCCGCTCGAGGTGACGAACGCCGCCGTCGGCGTCTTCGTCGCGATGACGGTCGGCCTCGTCCCCTACGGATGGTTCTTCCTCGTCCAGCGCGCCTACTACGCCTACGAGGACGGGCGGACCCCCTTCGTCCTGCAGCTGGTGGTCACCGGGGTCGCGGTGGCCTTCACGCTCTTCGCCTCGACCGTCGTCGCCACCCAGTCCGCCACCTGGGTCGGGGTCGGCCAGTCCGTGTCCAACCTGCTCGGCGCCGTCATCGGGCTGACCATGCTCCGCCGCCGGATCGGCAACCTGGGGCTCACCTCGGTCGTCGGGCAGAACGCCCGCCTCGTGCTCGGCGCCGTCGTCGGTGTCGTCCTCGCCTGGCTCGCGCTGCAGGCCCTGGAGCCGGTCATGGCGGCCACGTGGACCTTCGCGATCGTCCGGTGCGCCGTCATCGGGTCCGTCGTTCTGCTCGTCACCCTGGGCATCGGTGCCGCGCTGCGCGTCCAGGAGGTCACCGAGCTGCTCCAGCCGATCACCCGGCGGCTCTCCCGTGGGTGACGCGCTCCCCGGCCCGGCTACCGGAGCAGGGACCCGCGGGCACGTAGCATGTCGCCGCAGACCCACATCGACGAGAGGGGCCACGTGCACGGGGTGAACCCGGGGACGGAGCTCGGCCGCTACACGCTCGAGTCACGGATCGAGGAGATCCGCGGCGGCGAGCGCTGGACCGCCCGCGACTCCACGCTCGAGAGGGATGTCTCCCTGCTCGTCATGCCCATCGACGCCGAGGCGACCGACGCCGCCCTCGACGCCGCGCGGCGGGCGGCCAACGTGGAGGCGCCCCAGCTGGTGCGCATCCTCGACGTCGGCAGCGACGGCAGCAACTACTCCTTCATCGCCGAGGACGGCGTGAGCGGCTCCCGCACGCTCGGCGAGGTCATCGGCACCGACGCCCTCCCCGCCGAGGAGGTCCGCCGGATCACCGGCGAGATCGCCACCGGCGTCGAGTCCGCGCGCGCCCGCGGGCTGCACCACCTCGGCCTGAGCCCCGAGCACGTGCTCATCACCCCCGACGGCCGGATCAAGGTCCGGGGCCTCGCGACCACCGCGGCACTCGCCGGGATCGAGACCGAGGGCGAGGAGGCCGACCGGGAGGACGCCCGGGCGATCGTCGCCCTCGCCTACGCCGGCCTGACCGCCACCTGGCCCCTCGAGGGCACCACCTCGCTGCCGGCCACCCCGCGCGAAGGGGGCGAGGTCCCTCCGCCGTCCCGGGGTGTCGTCGGCGTCCCGGGCGACCTGGACACGATCTGCCGCGAGACCCTCGTCGACGGCCGGGGTCCCGATTCCCCGGGCGACTACGCCGCCCAGATCGCCCCCTGGTCCCGGATCCCGCTGAGCGGCGCGGTCCGCACCGGGGAGTCCACCTCGAAGCGCACCGACGGCGAGGGCCGGACCCGGTCCCGGTCGGGCGCGGACACCGGCTCCGAAAAGGGGGCCGCTCGGGGCGCGACCGGCGCTGCTGCCGCCGGAGCAGGTGCCGCGGGTGCCGCTGCCGGTGCGGCACGGGGTGGCGACGCGGCCACCGGCTCCGCCACCGGGAGCACCTCCGAGGAGCCCGAGACCACCGAGATCCCCGTCCAGCGTGAGGGGACCGACAGCGAGAAGCCGCAGGGCGAGGACAGCCACGAGGCCCGCCGCCGGGCCGCTGCCGCCGCTGCTGCGGCCGCCGGCGCCGTGGGGACCGCCGGCACCGTCGTCGGGGACCGGCTCGGCAAGGCCGCCAAGACCGCCCAGGAGCGCTCCCGGCAGCGGATCATCGACGCCCGGCTGCGCCGCGAGGCGATCCGGGCCGACCAGCGCACCCGCAGCTCCCTCGGCTCCGCCCCGGTCTCCGCGGAGCTGGAGGCGCCCGCCCCGCTGCTGCCCGCGGACGCCGGTGCCTCGCCGAGCCGCAGCCAGTCCAACCTCGTCGTGGTCCTCATGGTCTGCGTCGTCCTCGTCGCCTGCGTCGGCGGGGCCTTCGGGGTGAGCAAGATCGGTGACGGCAGCCAGCTCGGCAAGATCCTCGCCGGTGGCGAGCCGGTGTCCGCCGGGTCGCCCAGCTCGTCCTCCTCCTCCGAGGGTGGCGACTCCGACGAGAAGAAGTCCTCCGACGACGGCGACGAGCCCTTCGCCATCCTCGGCGCGGTCGGCTACGACCCGGACGGCGACACCGTGGAGCACAACTCCGAGGCACCGCTGGTCTACGACGGCGACCCCGACACCATGTGGCAGACAGAGGGCTACGAGGCCTCCAGCTTCGTCCTGAAGTCCGGTGCCGGCGTGACCGTCGACCTCGGCCAGACCCAGGACGTCAGCTCGGTCACCCTGGACCTGCCGGAGTCGCTGGACGGCAACGTCTACGTCGCCGACGGCCCCACGCACGAGCAGGGTGAGCTCGGCAGCTTCAGCAACGAGAGCGGCGAGGTCACCATCGACAGCGACGACCCGGTCCAGGGGCGCTACGTCACCGTGTGGTTCACCAGCCTCGCTCCCGACGACGACGGTCGCTACCGCGCGTCCCTCTCCGAGATCACGGTGCGGTGAGGGCGTGACGCAGCAGCCACCTCTCGAGGAGGTCGAGGACCACGTCCTGGTCCATCGGCACGTCGACGGTGACCCGGATGCCTTCAACGAGCTCTTCCTGCGCCACCGCGACCGGCTGTGGTCCGTGGGCGTGGGCGTGAGCGGCGACCACGAGGTGGCCGCCGAGGGCGTCCAGGAGGGACTCGTGACGGCCTTCCGCCGCAGCGACTCCTGGACGGAAGAGACCGCCGTCGTCACCTGGCTGCTGCGGCTCGTCGTGCAGGCATGCGCCCGGGCCGCCCGCCGACTCGGCGACGACGCGAACGTGGGCCGGCCCCTGGGCCGCGCCGGGCGCACGCTCGAGCCCGAGCTGCTGCTGCACGAGGAGCTGCGCCGACTGCCGGAGGAGCAGCGCCTGCCGCTCGTGCTCACCGACATGCACCGGCTGCCCACCGACGAGGCGGCCCAGGTCCTGCACGTGCCCACCGGGACGATCGAGTCCCGGTGCGCCCTGGGTCGGGAGACCCTGGCACGGGCCCTGCGCGAGGGCGGGACGGACGACGCGGGAACCTCCGGGCAGGCTCCCACGTCTGACACTGGAGGCGACCACCAGCCGAAGGGAGGCCGAGGATGAGCAAGGACGAGGACCCCACCGGTATCTCGCGCCTGCTCGCCGGCCTGCGCGAGACCGGACCGATGCCCGAGGACCTGGTCCAGCGCATCCGGACCAGTCTCGACGAGGAGCAGGTGGCCCGCGAGGACTCCGAGGGCGACGACGGCTTCTGGGAGGCCGGTGACGAGAGCCTGCCCGAGGACGAGGTGCCGGACCGGCGGGGCATGGGCCGCATGGTCCTGCTCGGTGCGGCGGGCCTGGTCGGGGTGGCCGCCGTGGGCAGCCTCCTGGTCGGTGTGCTCGGCGGCGAGGACGAGGCCGGGACGTCCGCTGACAGCTCCCCGCAGCCCTCCGTGACCACGACGGCCTCGACGAGCAACACCGAGAACGTCCCCGCCTTCGTCATCACACGCAGCGGGACGGACTACACCGAAGGGGACTTCGGCGAACAGGCCGCGCCGCTGCTGAAGGGGCCGAGCGGCCTGAGCGGCACGCCCGGTGAGGATCTCGTGGGCACCATGGACACCGCCGCCGGTGCCAGGGACTGCCTCAGCCGCCTCGGCAGCCCCGAGCTGGTGCCGGTAGCCCTCGACATCGCCACCTTCGACGGCAAGCGGGGCGTGGCCATCGTCGCGGAGCTCCCTCCCGACGGTGAGGTCAAGGCCTTCGCGGTGACGACCGGGTGCGAGCCGATCTGGTCCCCTCCGAGCGAGGTCTCCACCGACTGAGCGACGACGGTCGGGGTCGGGGAACAGTCGCGCCTAGGATTGCGTTGGAACTGCCGACAAGCCGGGCCATCGCCCGTCCCCCGACCCGAGGAAGCGTTTCGTGGCCGACGCCAGCACCAGCACAGACATCCACAACGTCATCATCATCGGCTCCGGCCCCGCGGGCTACACCGCGGCGGTCTACGCGGCCCGGGCCAATCTGGCTCCCCTGCTCATCGAGGGCTCCGTCACCTCCGGTGGCGCCCTGATGAACACCACCGACGTCGAGAACTTCCCCGGCTTCCCCGAGGGCATCATGGGTCCGGACCTGATGATGAACATGCGTGCCCAGGCCGAGCGCTTCGGCACCGAGATCATCACCGACGACGTCACCGACGTCCAGCTCGAGGGCGAGGTCAAGACCGTAACGGACGGCGAAGGGCGCACCCACCGCGGTCATGCCGTCATCCTCGCGATGGGCTCGGCCTACCGGGAGCTCGGCCTCGAGGACGAGAAGCGCCTCTCCGGCCACGGCGTGAGCTGGTGCGCCACGTGTGACGGCTTCTTCTTCCGCGAGCAGGACATCGTGGTCGTCGGGGGCGGGGACTCCGCCGTCGAGGAGGCCACGTTCCTGACCAAGTTCGCCCGGTCCGTGACGATCGTGCACCGTCGTGACGAGCTGCGAGCCAGCAAGATCATGGCCGAGCGGGCCCACTCGAACCCGAAGATCTCCTTCGCCTGGAACTCCGAGGTCGCCGAGATCCACGGCGAGGAGAAGGTCACCGGCCTGACCCTGCGGGACACCAACACCGGCGAGACCCGTGAGATCGCCGCGACCGGCCTCTTCGTGGCCATCGGACACGACCCGCGCAACGAGCTGATCAAGGGCGTCGTCGACCTCGACGCGGAGGGCTACGTCCTCGTCGAGGGCCGCTCCACCCGCACGAACGTCCCGGGTGTCTTCGCCAGCGGTGACCTCGTGGACCACACCTACCGTCAGGCGATCACCGCGGCCGGCTCCGGCTGCTCGGCCGCGCTGGACGCCGAGCGCTGGCTCGCCGCCCGCGAGGAGGCCGGAGATCCCGCCCCGGAGCAGGCCCAGACCTCCCAGGAGAACCCGGTCGTCGACCCCGTCGGCGCCCGCTGAGCATCGAACACCCCATCGAAAGGACCACTGACATGGCCACCACCCCCACCTCCGACGCCACCTTCGAGCAGGACGTGCTCGCCAGCGACACCCCGGTGCTCGTGGACTTCTGGGCCACCTGGTGCGGCCCTTGCCGTCAGGTCGCCCCGATCCTCGAGGAGCTCTCCGGCCAGTACGAGGGCAAGCTGAAGATCGTCAAGCTCGACACCGACGCGAACCCGCAGATCACCGCCAAGTACGGCATCACCTCGATCCCGACCATGCACGTCTTCCAGGGCGGCGAGGTCGTCAAGACCATCGTCGGCGCCAAGCCGAAGCCGCAGCTGGTCAAGGACCTGGAGCAGTTCGTCAGCTGAATCCCGTTGTGCCAGAGTTGAATTCGCTCTGGTTGTGACGTCGAGAGGCGCCGCGGTCGAAACCTTCCGGTCTTGTCCGCGGCGCCTCTCGTGTGCCCTGTGGGCCGGTGGTCAGTCCTCGTCCTGGTCCACGCCGAGCTGCCCGAGGACCCGGTGGAGGTCGTCCCGCGAGGCGAACTCGATCGTCATCTTGCCCTTGCGCTTGCCCAGGTCGATCTTGACGCGGGTGTCGAGCCGGTCGCTGATCCGGCTGGCGAGGTCGTCCAGCTGAGGATCGCGCTCCCGCGCGCCCCGGGAGGTCGGACCCTTACCGGTCTCCGGCTCCATGCCGAGGGTGACGATCTCCTCGACGCTGCGCACCGAGAGACCCTCGGCCACGATGCGCTGGGCGAGGCGCTCCATCTGGGCCGCGTCCTCGAGGCCCAGCAGGGCACGGGCGTGGCCGGCACTCAGGACTCCCGCGGCCACGCGGCGAGCGACCATCGGGGGGAGGCGCAGCAGGCGCAGCATGTTCGAGATCTGCGGTCGACTGCGCCCGATCCGCTCGGAGAGCTCGGCCTGGCTGCACCCGAAGTCGTCGAGCAGCTGTTGGTAGGCCGCCGCCTCCTCGAGAGGGTTCAGGTCGCTGCGGTGCAGGTTCTCCAGGAGCGCATCCCGCAGGAGGTCGTCCTCGTCGGTGTCCTTGACGATCGCCGGGACGGTGTCACGCCCCGCCTCGCGGCTGGCCCGCCAGCGACGCTCACCCATGATGAGCTCGTACTCGACTCCGTCGTCGGGGGTGACCCGCCGAACGACCACCGGCTGGAGCACGCCGATCTCGGAGATGGAGTGGGCGAGCTCGGCCAGCTCGTCCTCGTCGAAGACCCCTCGCGGCTGCTTCGGGTTCGGCCGGATGGCATCGAGCGGCACCTCTGCGAAGGTCGCGCCCGGGACGGGTGCCAGATCCTGGTCCCCGCTCTCCTCGGCGGCGTCGGTGGCAGTCTCCGGGGTCTCCTGGTCGTTCCCCTCGTCCTGCGGGGTCCGGGACGCCGGAGCGCCGTCCACACCGGTGGCCGCCGGAGGAGCGTCGGTGGTGACTGCCGCGGAACCGGTGTCGCCCGCCACCTTGCCGGCCGCGGTGTTCGGCACCGGTGCGGACTCCTCCCGCTCCCGGAACCACACGTCGACGGGTCGCTCGGCGCGCACCCCGCCGGCGGCACCGGAGTCGGGGATGAGGGCACCGAGTCCGCGGCCCAGGCCGCGTCGCTTCTCGCTCATGACTCTTCCTTCAGCGGGACTGCGCGGCGGGCGATCTCGGCCGCCGCGTCCTGGTAGCACCGGGCGCCGGTGCTCTGCGGGTCGTAGGTGATGACCGTCTGACCGAAGCTGGGCGCCTCGGAGACGCGCACCGATCGGGGGACCGTGGTCTCCAGCACCTGCTCCGGGAAGTGGGTGCGCACCTCCTCGGCCACCTGCGAGGACAGTCGCGTGCGCCCGTCGTACATCGTGAGCAGGATGGTCGAGACGTGCAGTCGCGGGTTCAGGTGGGTGCGGATCAGGTCGATGTTGCTCAGCAGCTGGCTCAGCCCCTCGAGCGCGTAGTACTCGCACTGGATCGGGATGAGTACCTCCTGGGCCGCCACGAAGGCGTTGACCGTCAGCAGGCCCAGGCTCGGGGGGCAGTCGATGATGACGTAGTCGATGCGCTCCTCGCCGGACTCGCTGCGGGCCGTCTGCCAGGCCTCGAGCGCCCGGGCCATGCGACTCTCACGCGCCACGAGCGAGACCAGCTCGATCTCGGCGCCCGCGAGGTCGATCGTCGCCGGCACGCACCAGAGATTAGCCACGTCGGGGCAGGGCTGGACCACGTCGGCGATCGGCGCACCGTCGACGAGGACGTCGTAGACGCTGGGCACCTCGGCACGGTGGTCGACGTTCAGTGCGGTGCTCGCATTGCCCTGCGGGTCGGTGTCGATGAGCAGCACGCGCAGTCCCTGGTCCGCCAGGGCCGCGGCCAGGTTGACTGCCGTGGTCGTCTTGCCGACGCCACCCTTCTGGTTCGAGACCGTGAGGACACGGGTCTCCCGGGGTCGGGGCGGCGCCGGGCGATCCGCCCTGGAGGCGTCACGTGCCGGGGATCGCACCGTGACCGCCGGTCCTGCCGTCGAGGCCGTTGCTTCTGGTGAGGATGCGTCGTCTGCTCGCACCTGCTCGGACTGCATCGCGGTTGATCCTCCGTCGTCCTCGTCGTCTTCGGGTGGGTCCGCCGTCGCGGACTCCTGGCCGGCGGCCGTCTCCTGCGCGGTGTCCACATCAGGCGTGGCCACGGGTGCTCCGAGCCAACCGATGGGTGCGCTCCGACTCGGTCCCTTCAGGGCGGGCCAGCCGATGCCATTGACGACATCTCGCGTGGGGGTGCTCACCGGTCGTGTGCCTCCTTGTGTCCGAGCCAATCCATCCAACCCCACCGGGGCCCGACTCACCAAACCGGGGAAGCGTTTCACGTGAAGCTGCCGGAGGTAGGCCGACGGGGACGACGCCGCGACGTCGAGGGGTTGTCCACAGGATTCGGTGGACAACGGGCGCCGTTCGGGTCGACCACCAGGAACCGGTGGTTGCTGTGGTGCGATGTGCCGCGGTTTTCCGCTGTGGTTGATGAGAGCGCGGGATGTCGGGGCTTGTGGACAGAGCGGGGTGTTTCACGTGGAACGGGTCGCCACTGGTCGTCTCACGCGGCTTTGGTTTCACGTGAAACGGGGAGGGAAGAGCTAGCTGGACCTGTGGAGTTTCACGTGAAACGGCACAAGCACAACCGGCGGCTGTGAGAGACCCGTCGTCACCTGATCCGGCAGTCGAGCGTCCGGGTCGGCTCGGCGACAACGCCCGCGCCGTGCTCGCTCACCCGGGCCTGCGTCATGCCCAGCTTTCGCAGGGCCTTCTCTGCCTTGGCCAGCTCCTCCGGTGCCGAGCGACCCTTGATCGCGACGAGACTCCCTTCGCCCTCCAGGAGGGGGAAGCACCAACGCGCCAGCTTGTCGATGCGGGCCACTGCGCGGGCCGTGACCCAAGGGGCCGAGAGGGTGCCGTGAAACTCCTCGGCGCGGCCTCGGTGCACGGTGGTGTTCTCCAGGTGCAGGTCGGTGATCGCGGCAGTGAGCCAGTCGGTACGCCGGAGCATCGGCTCGACGAGGTGCAGTTCGAGGTCCGGTCGGGCGATCGCCAGTGCGAGGCCGGGCAGTCCAGCCCCGGCCCCGACGTCGATGACGCGCGCGCCCTTCGGGAAGGCGTCCTCGACCACGGCGCAGTTGAGGATGTGACGGTCCCAGAGGATGTCGACCTCACGCGGCCCGATGAGCCCGTGGCTGACACCGGTGTCGGCGAGGATCGCGGCAAAGGCTTCCGCACGCGGAAGGCGCTCACCGAAGAGTCGGTGAGCGCCTTCCGGTGCCTGGGGTGGCTCAGCAGTCATGCGACCACTGTTTCACGTGAAACGCCATGGATCGATCAGACCTCGTCCTCGCCAGACGCCTCGCTGTCGGAGGACTCGGTGGCGTGCGAGGAGTCCTCGCGGGGGTGCACGACGACGTACCGGTTCGGCTCCTGCCCGGAGGAGTCCGAGACCAGGCCTGCCGCCAGCACCTCGTCGTGGACGACCTTGCGCTCGAAGGCGGTCATCGGCTGCAGCTCCTCGGCCTCACCGGTCTCCCGGACACGGGCGATGGCATCCGCCGCGATCTCGACGAGAGCCGCCCGGCGGGCTGCCCGGTGGCCGGCGACGTCGAGCATCAGCCGGCTCCGGTCCCCGGTGGCGGACTGGACCGCCAGGCGGGTCAGCTCCTGCAGCGCCTCGAGGACCTTCGCGTCCTGGCCGACGAGGCGGCGCGGCACGCGCCCTTCGTCCGAATCCACGATGGCCACCGCGGCACGGTCACCGTCGATGTCGAGGTCGATGTCCCCATCCAGATCCGCGATGTCCAGCAGCGTCTCGAGGAAGTCGGCGGCCACCTCCCCTTCGCGCTCCAGGGCCTCCCGCCGCCCGGACCGCTTCTCCTCGGTCTTCGTGGCCTCGGTGTTCGTGGCGTCGTCCACGGGCTCCTCCGAGCCGGTGCTGGCCGTCGTGCTCTCAGTCATGGCTTCTCCTCGTCAGGGTCGTCGACCCATTCGTTCCACACAGGTGCTGGGGTGTCCGGCAGGCAACGGCCGGCCCGGCTACTTGGACTTCTTCTTGGCGCGCTTCTTCGAGACCGGCTGCTTGCGTTGTCCGGAGATGACGCCCCGCTCGCGCAGGTCGTCCTGCATCTTCTCGTCGTTCTCTCGCTCCCGCTGCTCCTCGAAGGTGTCGACGGGGCGGCCGGCCCTCCGCCGGCGGGCGTGCATGGCCTCCTCGGCCGCGGAGCCCGGTGCCGGCATCCGCCGGATGACGTAGAACTGCTGCAGCATCGTCCACAGGTTCGTCGTGAACCAGTAGATGAGGACACCGATCGGGAAGAAGACACCCGAGACGGCGAACATGATCGGGAAGAGGAAGAGCATCATCTTCTGCTGCTGGGCGAAGGGCCCCTCCAGCGCGGACGCCGGCATGTTCTTGCGCATCAGCTGGTGCTGCGTCGTGAACGTCGTCAGCGACATCAGGACGATGAGCACCGCGGTGACGATCTTGACCGTGATGGTCTCCGAGCCCATGAACTGGTCGGAGAGCTGGGCCCCGAGGATCGAGGAGGACTCGGCGTGCTTGGCCACCGCCTGGGTGATCGGGCCGATGGCGTCCGCCTTTCCGGAGCCGATCTCGTCCAGGGAGTTCAGCACCCGGAAGAGGCCGAAGAAGAAGGGCGACTGCGCGAGGATCGGCAGACACGAGGAGAACGGGTTGGTGCCGCTCTCCTTGTAGAGCGCCATCGTCTCCTCGGTCATCTTCTGCTTGGATTCCGGGTCGGTCTTGCCCTTGTACTTCGCCTGGATCTTCTTCATCTCGGGCTGGATGAGCTGCATCTTGCGCGATGCATGGATCTGCTTGACGAAGAGTGGGATCAGCGCCGCGCGCATGATGATGACGAGGCCCACGATGGCCAGGGCCCAGGTCCACCCGTTGTTGGCCGGGAGACCGATCATGGTCAGCCCCTCGTGCCACAGATACATGATCCAGGCGACGAGCCACTCGAAGGGATAGATGATGTCGCTGAAGCTCACTCGGTGAACATCCTTCGTTCGGTGACGCTCGTGGCGCCGTGGTCGTGCGCGGGCACCTCGGCCAGCTGGGGCTTCGCCAGCTCGGGCGAACCCCTCTCGGCCCAGGTCGTCGGCACGTGGTCGATGCCCCCGGCGGACCAGGGGTTGCACCGCAGCAGGCGGTGCACGGTCAGGTAGCCACCGCGGAGGAGGCCGAAGCGCTGCAACGCCGTCACTCCGTAGGCGGAACAGCTGGGGTAGTACCGGCAGCTCGGCGGCAGGAGCGGTGAGATGAGCACCTGGTAGGCACGGACCAGCCAGATCAGGGGCATCGCCAGGATCTTCACGCGCCCTCCTTCACGAGCACCTGCCGCAGACAACGGCGCAGGGCGCCGCCCAGTTCCGCAGAGGTGGCCGTGGCCGAGGCCGGGTTGGCCCGGATGACGACATCAGTCCCCGCGGGCAGCTCTCCGACGAGGCCCGCCATCTGGGCCCGCAACCGGCGCTTGACCCGGCTCCGGGTCACCGCATTGCCGACGGCCTTGGACACGACGAGACCGACGCGTGGCGGTTGCTGCGCGCACGCGTCGGTCCGGGACGGGTCCGCCGACCGGGTGTGGACCACGAGGAGCCTGCTGCCGTGGCGGGCCGTGCCGCGCCCACGGATGGTCGCCGCGAAGTCCGCGCGCTCCGTCATCCGGTGCCGCGCGGGCAACACTGCGAACCGCTCAGGCGGAGAGCTTCGCGCGGCCCTTGGCGCGGCGGTTGGCCAGGATCGAGCGGCCGGCGCGGGTGCGCATACGCAGACGGAAGCCGTGGTTCTTGGCGCGGCGGCGGTTGTTCGGCTGGTAGGTGCGCTTGCTCATTGCAGACTCCGTTGGTCGGTGGGTCCCACGGACCCTGGGCATGACGACGGCCGGAATCGGCCGCAATCGGAAGCCCACAGCGAACCTCCGGGCGTGCCGAAGCGACATGGGCATGCGAAAGCGGCCGAGTGACCTCATGCCAAGGTACGCGAGGGCGCACTCCGGGAGCAAACCACGTCCCGCGGTCCCGGCCCGGCGGGAACCGACCGACCTTGCCACCGACGTCGGACGGAGTCGCGCACGACACGCCGGAAGTCCCGGGAAATGTCTACCCGCCAGTTGCCACTCCTTCGGTTCTGTTGTTAGCGTCGCACCTCATCACGTTGGCACCGGTGGATACCCACAGTCTGTGGACAACCTTGTGGATCCCGTGCCACGTCATTGGACCCACGGCCGGCGAGCCGCGACGAGCGAAGGAGTGCGTACGTGGCGGAGGCCGAGGTGGACTTCGATGAGGTGTGGCGCACCACTCTCGAAACCCTCGACGCCGACGGCGTTCCCGTCACCCGCAGAGCATTCCTCAGCTTGGCCCGTCTCGTCGGGCTGCTCGACGACACCGCGGTGATCGCGGTCCCCGACGACTTCTCCAAGAACTTCGTCGAGCAACGCCTGCGGATGCCGGTCACCCAGGCCCTCTCCGACCAGCTCGGCCGCGAGATCCGGCTGGCCGTGACCGTCGACACCGACCTGGCCGAGGAGGACTCCGCCCCTGCGACGCGCGGGGTGGACACCGACCCGGCCCCGGAACCGCGGCCCGAACCGCGCGGCCTCTCCTCCACGCTGCCGGTCGAGGACCGGGACGACGGTCTCGTCGACGAGGAGCCGGAGCCACCGACCCCCACTCCCGCGGCCCGCCGCCGGCAGGAGCCGGAGCAGGTCGAGCTGACCCGGCTGAACCCGAAGTACACTTTCGACACCTTCGTCATCGGCTCGAGCAACCGCTTCGCCAATGCCGCCGCGGTCGCGGTCGCCGAGGCACCCGCGAAGGCCTACAACCCGCTCTTCATCTACGGCGAGTCCGGGCTGGGCAAGACCCACCTGCTGCACGCGATCGGCCACTACAGCCGCAGCCTCTACCCGCACGTGAAGGTCCGGTACGTGAACTCCGAGGAGTTCACCAACGACTTCATCAACAGCATCCGCGACGACAAGGCAGCGAACTTCCAGCGCCGGTACCGCGACGTCGACGTGCTGCTCATCGACGACATCCAGTTCCTCCAGGGCAAGATGCAGACCCAGGAGGAGTTCTTCCACACCTTCAACACGCTGCACAACGCGAACAAGCAGGTCGTCATCACCTCCGACGTCCCGCCGAAGCTGCTCTCCGGCTTCGAGGAGCGGATGCGCTCGCGCTTCGAGTGGGGCCTGCTCACGGACGTCCAGCCGCCGGACCTGGAGACCCGGATCGCGATCCTGCGCAAGAAGGCGATCCAGGAGAAGCTCTCCGTGCCGGCCGACGTGCTGGAGTTCATCGCCAGCAGGATCAGCACGAACATCCGCGAGCTCGAGGGCGCCCTCATCCGGGTCACCGCCTTCTCCAGCCTGAACCGGCAGCCGGTCGACATGGGCCTGGCCCAGATCGTGCTCAAGGACCTCATGCCCAACGAGCAGTCCAGCGAGATCAGCAGCGCGTCGATCATGGCCCAGACGGCCGACTACTTCGGGCTGACCATCGAGGACCTGCAGGGGGCCTCGCGTACCCGGCTGCTCGTCACGGCCCGCCAGATCGCGATGTACCTGTGCCGCGAGCTGACCGACCTCTCGCTGCCGAAGATCGGCCAGCAGTTCGGTGGCCGGGACCACACGACCGTCATGCACGCCGAGCGCAAGATCCGTGAGCTCATGGGCGAACGACGCGCCATCTACAACCAGGTCACCGAGCTGACCAACCGCATCAAGCAGCAGGCCGGCTGACCGGCAGCGCCTCGCTGCCCGAGTATCCGGGTGTCTTGCACTGACGCAAGACGCTCGGAGATTTCGGCATCCCCCAGTTGTCCACAGGGTTCTCCCCACCTGTGCGCAAGACGCGACCCTCCCGTGACCTCTCGCTCGATTCCCCCGGACGCCTCCTCGTCCCCATCCTCCACAGCCTGTGGACAAAGTTGTGGGTATCGGCAAGTGGCCACATTCCGGGGGACACGCCCGGGGCCGTCCACAGGTCGGGGCCCGAAGGGGGCGTGTCATCCACTGTTCGTCCACCACCCACCGCCCGTTCGCGGGGGTCACCCTCCGCTTCCGTGTGATTCACCCACAGGACCCTGCGGAGAAGGATGTGCACGCGCTGTGCACGGACACCCCGCCCTGGTGAGAACGACACGACGTGCACAGCCGACCGCGTCGCTGTGCACCGATGTCCACCGACTTCTCCCCATGGCACTCGCCCGGCACGGGCGCCCGACAGCGGGTTGTCCACACTGTCCCCAGTGCCTGTGACTACTACGGGACCTAGAACCACATGGATCCTCCCCCACGCATGGCTGGGCCACGAGTTGTGGACCGAGCACCACGGGGCGACAACAAGCACTCGAAGGACGAACACCAAGTTCCCCCGAAGCGCTCCGACCGCGTAATGTCGGTGACCCACGCGTCTCGACGCGTGCATCGTTGTCATTCAGCGCACCCGAGGCGCAGCGAAGGTAGGTCTGTCGTGAAGTTCCGCGTCGAGCGCGATGTGCTGGCCGAGGCCGTCACCTGGGTGGCCCGTGGTCTGCCGAACCGTCCCCCGGTCCCCGTCCTCGCGGGCGTCCTCCTGGAGGCGGGCGAGGACGGCACGCTCACCCTCTCCACCTTCGACTACGAGGTCTCAGCACGGATCACCGTCGCGGCCGAGGTCGGCGAGCCCGGCACGGTGCTCGTGCTGGGCCGACTCCTCGCCGACATCTCCCGCAACCTGCCCGCCAAGCCGGTCGACGTGGCCCTCGAGGGATCGAAGGTCCAGGTCACCTGCGGCAGCTCGCGCTTCGCTCTGCTGCAGATGCCGGCCGACGAGTACCCGACCCTCCCCAGCTCCCCCGAGCCGAGCGGCTCGGTGGACGGCACCCTCTTCACCCAGGCGGTCCAGCAGGTGCAGATCGCAGCCGACCGGGGCGACACCCTTCCGATCCTCACCGGCGTCCGGGTCGAGGTCGAGGGCGAGAAGGTCACCCTCCTCGCGACCGACCGCTACCGGCTGGCCATGCGCGAGCTCACCTGGAGCCCCAACGCCTCCGACGCGAGCCACGTGGCGCTGATCCCCGCGCGCACCCTCGCCGAGACCGCCAAGTCCCTCGGTGCGGCCGGCTCCATCGACATCTCCCTCGGGCAGGCCGCTGGTGGCTCCGGGCTTGTCGGCTTCGAGGCCGGGCAGCGCCACTCCACCAGCCGCGTCCTGGACGGGGAGTACCCGAAGGTCGCCAAGATCTTCCCGACGAGCAGCGAGACCGACGCGGTCGTCGACACCGAGATGCTCATCGAGGCGGTCAAGCGGGTCGCCCTCGTCACCGAGCGCAACACCCCGGTCCGGCTGCGCTTCACGCCCGACCAGCTGACGATCGAGGCCGGCACCGGCGACGACGCCCAGGCCTCGGAGGCCGTCGAGGCCGCCGTCGACGGCCCCGAGATCGAGGTCGCCTTCAACCCCGGCTACCTGCTCGACGGGCTCGGTGTCCTCGGCACCACCTTCACCCGGCTCTCCTTCACCGCACCGCTGAAGCCCGCGATGATCACCGGGCAGGAAGAGCGCGACGGCGAGCTGGACACCACCTACCGCTACGTCCTCCAGCCGGTCCGGTTGGCCGGCTGAGACCCCCTTCGCACCACCGGAAGAAGGAAGTACCCATGCAGCTCGGACTCATCGGTCTCGGCAAGATGGGCGGCAACATGCGCGAGCGCATCCGCCGCGCCGGCCACGAGGTCATCGGCTACGACACCAACCCCGAGGTCGCCGACGTCGAGAGCGTCCAGGGGCTCGTCGACGCACTCGAGGCGCCGCGCGTCGTGTGGGTCATGGTGCCGGCCGGTGAGGTCACCCAGTCGGTCATCGACGACCTGGGTGAGCGGCTCTCCCCCGGCGACCTGGTCATCGACGGCGGCAACTCCCGCTTCTCCGACGACCAGCCGCACGCCGAGGAACTCGGTTCGCGCGGCATCGGCTTCGTCGACTGCGGCGTCTCCGGCGGCATCTGGGGCCTGGAGAACGGCTACGGCCTCATGTGCGGCGGCTCCGAGGAGGACGTGGCGAAGGCGATGCCGATCTTCGACGCGCTGCGCCCCGAGGGCCCGCGGGACGAGGGCTTCGTCCACGCCGGCGAGGTCGGTGCCGGCCACTACGCGAAGATGGTCCACAACGGCATCGAGTACGGGCTGATGCAGGCCTACGCCGAGGGCTACGAGCTCCTCGAGAAGAAGGACATCGTCACCGACGTGCCCGGTGCCTTCAAGGCCTGGAGCCGCGGGACCGTCGTGCGCTCCTGGCTGCTGGACCTCATGGTCAAGGCGCTCGAGGAGAACCCGACGCTCGAGGACGTCAGCGACTACACCGCCGACTCCGGCGAGGGCCGCTGGACGGTACAGGAGGCGGTCGAGAACGCCGTGCCGATGCCGGTCATCTCCGCGGCCCTCTTCGCGCGCTTCGCCTCCCGCCAGCAGAGCAGCTCCGCCATGCAGGCGGTTGCCGCGCTGCGCGGGCAGTTCGGCGGCCACCAGGTCATGACCGTCGCCGAGGGCGAGGAGCTGCGGGGCGAGGCGGCGAAGGGGTCCGCCTGACGTGTCGACCATGATGCTCGTGGCGGCCGTCCTCGTGGTGGTCGTCGTCATCGGACTCGCCTACGGCATCGTCCGGAGCGTTCGTGCCCAGTCCCTGACGAACCTGCTCGTGCAGTCCCCGCCCGTGAGCGGCCGGGTCATCGGCTCCGGGCTCGTGGAGTCCCCCTTCTACATCAGCAGCGGTGGCATGGACCACCCGGGCCACAGCCGCAAACCGGTCGACGCGCGCCACTTCCGCAAGCGGGTCGAGACGATCGAGTACACCGCCCGGGACGGTCGGGTGCACCGGGCCCAACCTGCCCTGAAGGAGTCCTCGCTGCCGGATCGGACCGGGATGGAGGTGCGGGTGCACGTCCACCCGGAGAAGCCGGATGTCTTCATCGCACCCGTGGGCGATCGGCCGGCGATGGTCCCCATCCACCTGCGGATCTGGGGCCCGGTCCTCTTCTGGGTCGTCCTCGTCAGCCTCTTCGCCTGCATCGCCGGCATGGTCTTCGGGTTCGACGGCCCCCAGCCGCCTCGTCCCTGAGGCCGCCGTGCACGTCCGCCACCTGAGCATCGGTGACTTCCGCAGCTACCCGGCCGCCGACCTGCCGCTGGAGCCGGGACCGACCACCCTCATCGGCCTCAACGGCCAGGGCAAGACCAACCTCGTCGAGGCGATCGGGTACGTCGCGTCCCTCTCCAGCCACCGGGTCGCGACCGACCAGCCGTTGGTGCGCTTCGGCGCCGAGCGCGCGATCGTGCGCGCGGCCGTCGTCCGTGACGAGCGCGAGACGCTCGTGGAGCTGGAGATCACGCCCGGCAAGGCCAACCGGGCGAAGCTGAACCGCTCCCCCCTCCCCCGGACCCGCGACGTGCTGGGGACGCTGCGCACCGTGCTCTTCGCACCCGAGGACCTCGCCCTCGTCAAGGGGGACCCCGGGGAGCGCCGGCGCTTCCTCGACGACCTGCTCGTCCAGCGCCAACCGCGCTGGGCGGGGGTGCGCTCGGACTACGACAAGATCCTGCGCCAGCGTGGAGCGCTGTTGAAGTCGGCGGCCGCGCTCCTGGGCTCGAAGAAGGGTCGGCGACGCCGGTCCCCTTCGCTCCCGGACGGGGTGGATCCGGCCGAGGCGGTCTCGGACGCGGTGCGCACCCTCGAGATCTGGGACGAGCACCTGGCCACCGTCGGCAGCCAGCTGCTCTACGCCCGGCTGCGGCTGCTGCGGGACCTGACGCCGCTGCTGCAGGAGGCCTACCGTGAGGTGAGCGCCAACCAGTCGGAGGCGACGGCGGTCTACCGCTCCTCGCTGCACGAGGAGGCGGCCGAGGCCATCGCCGCGGGCGAGGTGCCCGAGGTCGAGGAGCTGCGCGCGATGGTCCTCGAGTCCCTCGCCCGGGTCCGCGACCAGGAGATCGAGCGGGGGGTGAACCTCGTGGGACCGCACCGCGACGACCTCGTCCTCGGGCTCGGCCCGATGCCCGCGAAGGGGTACGCCAGCCACGGCGAGTCCTGGTCCTTCGCGCTCGGCCTGCGCCTGGCCGCCTACCAGCTGCTGCGCCGCGACCTGGGCGACGACCCGGTGCTCGTGCTCGACGACGTCTTCGCCGAGCTGGACGTCGGTCGCCGCGAGCGCCTCGCGACCCTCATCGCGGACTGCGAGCAGGTCCTGGTCACCGCGGCGGTCCCCGAGGACGTGCCCGATTCCCTCGCCGGCGCGCGCTTCGCCGTCACCCTCGGCGAGGTGGTGCCGGCATGAGCGCGAAGGGGGACGCCGAGGGCGGCGACGAGGCCGGCGACGCTCCCGAGGAGATCGGCGAGCCGGCGCCCGGCGCATCGGGTGACCTCGAGGCCGGGGTGGTCGAGGCCGCCCGGTCCGCGCTCGCGCGGGCCCGGGCGAGCGCGGCGGAGAAGGGACTGCGCCCCGGGATGCGCCCCCGCTCCCGGCGGCGGGTGCACCGCGAGCCCCGGACGAAGGGGGGCGGCCGCGACCCGCAGACCATCGGCGACCAGGTCCAGCGCCTCGTCGGGGACCGCGGGTGGCAGGTCGACGTGGCCGCCGGCTCAGTCATGGGCCGCTGGGACGAGATCGTCGGTCGTGAGGTCGCCGAGCACTGCCAGCCGGTCAGCTTCGAGGAGGGCATCCTCTCCGTCCGCGCCGACTCAACGTCGTGGGCCACCCAGATCCGGCTGCTCACGAGCACCCTGCTGGGCGCGATCGAGACCGCGGTCGGGCCGGAGGTGGTCACCGAGCTGCGCGTCCACGGTCCGAGCGCCCCCTCGTGGTCGAAGGGACCGCGACGCACGAGCGACGGCCGAGGGCCCCGCGACACGTACGGTTAGTCCATGGGGATCCTCGAGACGGACACGATCGTGCTGGACCAGGTCACCACCTTCATGTCCAACGACTTCGGCATCCACGACATCACCGGCCGGCCGGTGGGACGCATCGTCACCGAGGGCGGTGGGATGCAGCGCTTCTTCATGGGCAGCCGGCAGCTCGCCGTCGTCGACGCGGACGAGCGGCTGCTCATCCGGGTGGTCGACCCGCCGGACTTCGGCCTGGACACCTTCGAGGTGGAGGACTGGCAGGGCAACCTCGTCGCGAAGGTGGTCAAGGAGTTCACCTTCTTCAAGAAGTCGCTGCGCATCGAGCTGACCACCGGCGCCGTGCTGCGGCTGACCGGCTCGATCTTCGACGGCGAGTTCGAGGTGGAGGGGCCGGGCGGTCGCGCGGCGACGTGCAGCCGGTCCTGGCCGGGGCTCGCGGACATGCTCACGGGGCGGGACAGCTACGTCCTGGGCTTCGTGCCGCAGGTGCCCACCCCCGAGAAGCTCGGCACCATCGGTGCGGTCATCGCCCTGGAGCTGGTGCGGACGAAGGAGCGGCGCAACAACGGCTAGCCGTTCCGCGGGCAGGAACGCCATCGCTGTGACCGCTGCCACGTGGGGGACAGTGGAGCCATCAACGGGTGTGACGCCCGTGGACGGCAAGGGAGTCAGTCAGGATGGCCATCATCACCCTCGCGAGCAACGGGGAGAGGATCCACGTCGAGGACGGGGAGACGATCCTGTCCGGCCTGTACAAGGCCGGTTTCGCGTACACGGTGGGCTGTCGCCGCGGCGGCTGCGGTGTCTGCAAGGTCGATGTCACCGAGGGGTCGATCACCCACAACCGTCCGGTCGCGGACAGCGTCATCACCCCGGAGGAGCTCTCCTGCGGCACGTGTCTCAGCTGTCGTGCTGTGCCCGATCAGGACGTGACGATCCGGATGCGGGACAGGTCGCTTCGAATCATCAACCCGCTGCTCCGCCAGATCAACGACAAGGCGCGTGAGCGCGCCGAGGCCGGCAGTACTGCACCGAAGGAGTTGTAGACATGGGCATCATGCGACTGGGGTACGCGCACGTGCGCGTCACCGACATGACCGAGGCGAAGAACCACTACGCCTCGACGATGGGTCTGTACGAGACCCTTGCCGACACCTCTCCGGAGGGCAACAAGCGGACCTTCTACAAGGGCTGGGACGAGTGGGACCACCACTCGGTCGTCCTCGAGGAGGGCGGCGTCGGCGTCGTCAAGTACGGCTGGAAGGTCGAGCACGAGGCCGACATCGAGGACGTCGAGAACAAGGCGAAGGCCTTCGGCATGACCGTCGAGCGGATGTCGAAGGGGGAGAACCCCGAGATCGGTGACGGGATCCGCTTCGTCACCCCGAGCGAGCACGTCTTCGAGGTCTACCACCAGGCGACCGCCATCGGCACCGAGGTGGGCACCCACAACCCGGAGGCCTTCCCCCGCCACCTCGTCGGCGTCGGAGTGCCGGCGCTGGACCACTCCCTGATCACCACCGAGGACGTGGGGACCATGGAGAAGATGCTCCAGGACGTCTTCGGCTTCTACGCCACCGAGCGGGTCCAGACCAGCCTCGAGGACGACCACGAGTGCATCGGTACCTGGATGACCTCGAACAACCAGATCCACCAGCTGGCCATCATCGGCGGCCCGCAGGGCAAGCTGCACCACTTCGCCTTCCGGCTCGACGAGTGGTACTCGGTCGGGCGGGCCGCGGACCTGATGACGATGGACGACGTGCCGATCGACATCGGCCCGACCCGTCACGGCATCACCCGCGGGCAGACGGTCTACTTCTTCGACCCGAGCGGCAACCGCAACGAGGTCTTCTCCGGCGGGTACCTCGCCTTCCCCGACCGGCCCACGAACGTGTGGACCGTCGACCAGCTCGGGAAGGGCATCTTCTACCACGACCGTGAGCTCAACGAGAGCTTCACGACGGTGCTGACCTGATGGAGCACGTCCGCACGAGTGCCGTCCTGACCCTCGCCGGGGCCAGGGCGGCACTCGACGCTGCCCTGGAGTACGCCGGGTCCGAAGGACTGGCGATGAACGTCGCGGTGGTTGACCCGGGCGGGACGCTGCTCGCCTTCGCCCGGATGGACGGCGCCTTCGCCCACTCGGGTCCGATCGCGATCGACAAGGCCCGCACCACGGCCGGCTTCGGAGGGGCTCCGACGGCCGACCTCTACGCCGACCTGTCCGCGGAGGACGCGGTGATCCGCGGCATCGCGAACCGGCCGGGGATCGCCGCCTTCGGTGGCGGCGTGCCGGTCCGGGTCGACGGCGAGCTCGTCGGCGCGGTCGGCGCCTCCGGGGGCTCCGCCGAGGAGGACACGAAGGTCGCGTCCGCCGGCGCCGCCGCGGTGGCCGGCTGAGTCGCGCTCAGGCGCTCCGGGTCAGGGTGTGGCTCGGGAGCTGCCCGTACTTCGCGCGGTAGGCCGCCGAGAAGCGACCCAGGTGGGAGACGCCCCATCCGAGGGCGATGTCGGTGACGTTCGCTCCCCGGCCATCGACCAGGTCGGCGTGGATGCGCTCCAGGCGCACGTCGTGCAGATAGCCGAAGGGGGTGGCCCCCACGTGCTCCCGGAAGGCCTGCTGCAGCCGGCGCACGCTGACACCGGCGATCTCGGCGAGGTCGGCCGGTGACCAAGCACGGGCCGGGTCGGTCTCGATGGCCTCGATGACCCGGTGGACCGGGCGGGGGCGCAGCGCCTCGTCACCGGCGGGCTCCTCGGGCACTGCCGCCAGCAGCAGCCCGGTGACGAGCATGCTGGCGACGGAGGCGGCCACCGAAGGGTCCTGGTAGAGCAGCCCGCCGCAGTCCCTGGCGTTGTCGAAGGTCGTCCGGGCCATGCGGAACCACGCCTCGCCCGCGGGGGTGCGCAGGTCGATGTCGACCGGGAGCTCCACGTCCTTGCGGGCGAAGACCCGCTCGCTCTCGCGGCGCAGCTGATCGACCTCGATCCGCAGCCCGAGCACGTTCGTCTCCGGGGTCCATGCCGGCATGTGCGCCGGGGTGTCGGCCGGGAAGGCGGTCGCCTGACCGGGGCCGGGGTCGAAGGTCCGACTGCCGATCCGGGAGGGGAGGTGTCCCCCGATGGGGATGTTCACCGCCGTCGCGCCGGGGTGCTCGGTCTCGACCCCGACCGTGGCGCCGAACCTGATGTGGGCCAGCCGGCAGGTGCCCAGGTCGACGACCTCGAGGCCGGACTCCGCGGCCGCATCGGGAGTGGACGAAGGTCGGAGTGCGTGCGGGAAGTAGGCGTCGCACAGGGCGTCGTGCAGCCCCTCCCAGTCCTCGAAGGTGGGCCGTGTCTCAAGAAGGTGCCTCATCGCACTCCTCTCTGCGCTCAAACGCGTCTTCCACGGTGCCCGTTCCTTGTTTCCGGAGTAGTAACCGTTCCGCAGCGAGGAACGAGACCGCCGCACGGCCTCGGTGCGTCCAGCGGACAGGACCTGCGTCCAGCGGATAGTGGCCCGCGCAGGTCCGTCCTACGTTGCTGGTCATTCACATCACATCGGGGTGGTGGGCAGCGCCGACCTCCCGAGCGATCGAGGAGACGCGATGACGCCCTTCATGACGCGGGTGGCCGAGTTCGTCGGCACGCCCGAGCAGGATGACGTGCCGCAGGTGGCACCGGGCGGCACGACCGTGCCCGAGACCCGGATCAGCCGGCGCGTGGCCACTGGGACCGGAGCGGACCGCCACGTGGCGCTGCGCTCCCTGGCCGAGCAGTACGTCTGCGAGGCCAATGCCGTCCTCGGCGCCTCCCGGGCGCACCTGGACCTCGTCGACGAGCCGCTCCCCCACGAGCTCGCCTTCACCGTGACCTACAAGGACCAGGGCGCCCGCTGCTCGACCACCTTCGAGGACGGCCGGGCCTTCGGGCGACTCGTCGGGAGCTTCTTCGAGGACGAGGAGAGCCGGGAGCTCGAGGGCCCCGACGCCCTTCCCGACCTGCTGGTCCGCCTCCTGGAGGCCGGCGTCGACGTCCCCGAGCCGACGACGTCCGGCCACTGACCCCCTTCGCCCGACCCGACCAAGGAGAACGTCCAGTGCAGTACGAACTCAAGACCCAGGTGATCGAGCCGCAGCGCTCGACCTTCACCCACATCAGCAACCGGTACGGCGACAAGCCGGCCTCCCGCTACCTGGAGGGCAGCGTCGGCGTCCAGCCGCGCGAGCACTTCCACTACCGACCGACGTGGGACCCGGAGCACGAGATCTACGACGAGGACTACAGCGTCTTCAAGCTCAGCGACCCGTACTCCTACCTCGACCCACGCCAGTACTACTACGCGCCGTACGTGACGAATCGGTCCAACCTGCACGAGGCCTTCGCCACGAGCCTGGCCTACATCGAGCAGCGGGGCCTGCTCGGGCGACTCCCCCAGGAGTGGCACGACCTCGTGGCCCAGCTCGTGCTGCCGCTGCGCCACTACGAGAGCGGTGGCCAGCTGACCCTGTGCGGGATGGCTCGCTTCGCCTACGGCTCCACCGTCACCCAGGCGGCGGCCTACTCGGCCTTCGACCGCGTCGGCAACGCCCAGGTGCTCAGCCGGGTCGGGATCGCCCTCGGCGAGCAGACCACCTCGCTGCTCGACGCGGCGAAGGACCACTGGCTGGAGGACGCCTCCCTGCAGGGGCTGCGCAAGCTCAGCGAGGAGACCATCTGCGAGAAGGACTGGGGCATCGCCCTCATCCGGCTCGACGCCACCGACCAGCTGCTCTACGACCTGCTCTGGAGCCACCTGGACGACCTGGCCGTCACCCACGGCGCACCCGCCTACTCCCTCGTCTCGCAGCACCTGTCCGAGTGGTTCGTCGACAACCGCAAGTGGATCGATGCGCTCTACAAGGCCTGGTGCGGCGACGAGGAGCTGGCCGAGACCAACGCCGGTCTGCTGCAGGAGCACGGCATGGCCGCCGTCGAGGCGGCCCTTGAGGCCGTGACCCCCTTCGCCGAGCGGGTCGACGAGCTCATCGACGCCGACGCCGTGGACCGGGTCACCGCCCGGGCCGAGGAGCTGAAGTCCGTGTACGCACCCGCCCCCGCGGAAGCCTGAGGAAGGTAGCGCCATGAGTGAGCAGACCGAGAAGAGCACGCGCGACGTCGGAGTGATCCTCCAGGAGTCCGAGGACAACCGGCCGATCATCGAGGCCATCGAGCAGGACAACCCGGACTGCAGCGTCGGGCACACCCCGGGGCTGGTGCGGATCACCGCCCCCGGCCAGATCACCATCCAGCAGGAGACGGTCGAGGAGAAGCTCGGCCGCGAGTGGGAGACCCACGAGTTCCAGATGGCGATCGTCTCCTACTTCGGGAACATCCAGGAGTGGGACGACGACGAGATCGTCATCGCCTGGGACCACTGAGACCCGCGCCCTCCCCCCTTCCCCCTTTCGCCAAAGGAGTACTGACATGACACTCGCACCCGAGAAGAAGAGCAAGAAGCCGAAGAAGCTGTCGATGAAGGCCCGCTACGAGGCGCTCACGCGGGGCCTGGACTGGGAGCCGGGCTACGTCGACAAGGACGAGATGTTCCCCCACCTGGACTACGAGGGCATCAAGATCCACGACTGGGCGGCCTGGGAGGACCCCTTCCGCCTGACGATCGACGCCTACTGCAAGTACCAGGCGGAGAAGGACAAGCGGCTCTACGCCGTCCTGGACGGCTTCGCCCAGGGCCAGGGGCACCTGAGCCTGACCGACGCCAGCTACCTGAACGCGATGAAGATCTTCCTCCAGGGCGTGACGCCGCTGGAGTACGCGGCCCACCGCCACTTCGCCTACCTCGCCCGGCACTTCGCCGGGCCGGGCCCGCGGTTCGCCGCGCTCTGCCAGTCGATCGACGAGATCCGGCACATGCAGACCGAGATCCACACGCTGAGCAACTACAACAAGCTGTACTCGGGCATGCACAACTGGTCCGAGGAGTTCGACCGGGTCTGGTACCTCTCGGTGCCGAAGAGCTTCTTCGAGGACGCGGCCTCGGCGGGGCCCTTCGAGTTCCTCATCGCGGTCGGGTTCTCCTTCGAGTACCTGCTGACCAACCTGCTCTTCGTCCCCTTCATGTCCGGCTCGTCCTTCAACGGCGACCTGCCGACGATGACCTTCGGCTTCTCCGCGCAGTCCGACGAGTCCCGGCACATGACCCTGGGCCTCGAGGCGATCAAGTTCCTCCTCGAGCAGGACGAGGACAACGTCGAGATCGTCCAGGGCTGGATCGACAAGTGGTTCTGGCGCTCCTACCGCGTCACGGCCCTCGTCGCGCAGATGCTGGACTACATGCTCCCGCGCAAGGTGATGAGCTGGAAGGAGTCCTTCGAGCTCTACTTCGAGGAGCAGATGCTCGGCGGTCTCTTCGAGGACCTCGCCTTCTACGGCATCAAGCCGCCGCGCCACGTCGAGGACGCCATCGCGGAGAAGGAGCTGCTCTCCCACCAGGTGTACTGGACCTTCTACCAGTACTCCTACGCGGCGAGCTTCACCACGAGCATGCCGAACGAGGAGCACCAGAAGTGGCTCGCCGAGTCCTACCCGGACACCTTCGAGAAGTACTACAAGCCGCTCTGGGACAAGGAGGCCAAGAACCTCGAGAACGGTGGCCGGCACTTCGCCGCGGGCCTGCCGCAGCTGTGCCAGGTCTGCCAGGTGCCGATGCTCTTCACCGAGCCCGGTGACCCGACCACCTTCTGCCAGCGGGAGTCCGAGTACCAGGGCGAGCTCTTCCACACCTGCTCCAACGGGTGCCAGTGGATCTTCGAGCGCGAGCCGGAGAAGTACGTCCAGGCCTGGCTGCCGGTGCACCAGATCCTCGCCGGCAACTGCGGCGGGCCGAGTGTGCCCGAGGTCCTCGACTGGTACGGCCTGCAGGACGGCGACGCCGGGGAGTACCTCGGGTCCCGGGACCACAAGAACTGGGTGGCGTGGCAGGGCGAGGCCGCTGCCGACACCGCCGCCCCGAGCAACGAGACGAAGGCAGGTGCCTGACATGGCTGTCAAGAGCCTTGGCGACTACAACTTCCCCTCCCGCTCCGCGCAGGAGAACTACGGCGACGACCAGCTGGTCACCGTCCTCGTCGAGGACACGATGTGGTTCTGCTCGCCGGTGATGTTCCGCGCGCCGCAGGCGATGACCTGGGCGGACTTCCGCGACCAGGTGTTCGCCCCCTTCATCGAGGAGGACCCGGACCACGACCCGAATGCGCCGCGGGCCTGGACCCTCCACGGTGAGGCCTTCGAGCCGCGCGACGACCAGACGCTGACCGAGCTCGGTGTCCGGCACAAGGACGTCATCCGCACCCGCGTGGCCGCCTGACCCGACCCTCTCCCCCTTCGTCCCCGCCAGGAGTATCACCATGAGCACGTACACCGTCACCGTCGAGCCGGTCGGCCGCGAGGTCGAGTGCGACGAGGACCAGACCATCCTCGAAGCCTGTCTGCGGGCGGGGGTCTGGCTGCCGCACAGCTGCACCCACGGCACCTGCGCGACCTGCAAGCTGGACAAGCTCGAGGGCGATGTCGACCTCGGCGAGGCGAGCAGCTTCGCGCTCATGGACTTCGAGCGGGACGACGACAAGATCCTCGCCTGCTGCGCGAAGCCGCAGTCGGACGTGACGATCGAGGCCGACCTCGACGTCGACGAGGACATGGAGGTCCACCCGGTCCAGGACTTCACCGGCACCGTCGCGGTCCTGGAGGACATCGCGCAGGACACCAAGCGCCTCGTCGTCGAGCTGGACCGGGAGATCGGCTTCAACGCCGGGCAGTACATGAAGTTCACCGTCCCGGCGACGGAGAAGGACGGGGAGAGCCTGGAGGAGGTGGACCGCACCTGGTCGATCGCCTCCCCACCCGGGGAGGCGACCCGGCTGGAGTTCCACATCCGCAACGTGCCCGGTGGGCGCGGCACCGACGGATGGGTCTTCGCCGGCCTGGCCGAAGGGGACCAGGTGCGCCTCTCCGGGCCCTACGGCCGGTTCGTCCTGAAGACGACCGACGACAAGCACGCCATCCTCGTCGGCGGCGGGACCGGTGTCGCCCCGTTGAAGTCGATGGTGCGCCACGCCCTCGAGGCGGGTGAGTACGAGGGCGAGATCACCCTCTACGCCGGTGGCCGTACGCGGGCCCACCTCTACGACGTCGAGGCCTTCCGGGCCCTCGCGGAGGAGTACGAGGACCAGTTCACCTACCGGCCCTGCCTCTCCGAGGAGACCGCCGAGCAGGTGGCCGCGGACGGCGAGGACCCGGACGGCTACGCCTACGGGCTCGTCACCGAGGTCATCGAGGAGGACCACGCCCGCCTCGGGGGGTGCCGTGGCTACCTGTGCGGCCCGCCGCCGATGGTCGACGCGGCCCTGAAGACGATGATGAGCCGCCGCCTCTTCCCCAGGGACATCCTCCGGGAGGACTTCTTCGACGAGTCGGACAAGAACAGCGGCGGCCTGAAGTCCCCACTGATCAAGCGGTGACCCTCGCTTGTGCCGGCGGCGGCCGCAGCAGAGAATGTGACCCACGAGACTTCAGGAGGTCGGGTGCGATGACGGCGATGCGGGAGTCAGGTGCCCGTCACCACGGGGGCACGCCCGGTGGGGCGTGGATCGCCTCCACCCCGAAGCGGGTCTCCCCCGGCCGCGACGCCGGCGGGCTGCGGTCGGTGGGCACGGCACTGGACGTGCTCGAGTGCTTCGCCATCGACTCCGCGCTCGGCGTCTCCGACATCGCCCGCCGCGTCGGGGTGGCCAAGTCGACCGCCCACCGGGTGCTGACGACCCTGGCCAGCCGGGGCTACATCGAGCAGGACGAGGAGAGCGGCCTCTACAGCCTCGGCCTGCACCTCTACGAGCTCGGCACGCTGAGCCTGGCCCGCAACCAGCTGCGGCACGCCGCCCTGCCGACCCTGCGGGTGATGGCCCACCAGACCGGCCTGACGGTCAACCTCGGCGTCGCCGACGGCGCGGACGTCGTCTTCATCGAACGCATCGAGGCCCAGGACTCGGTGCGCTTCCTCGGCCACAGCGGCCGGCGGCTGCCCGCCCACACCACGAGCTCCGGCAAGGTGATCGCCGCCTTCGACGAGCACCTGGACCAGGAGCGCCGGATCGCAGGCTTCCCGCCGCGGGCGACGGCGACGATCCGACGCGAGGAGGACTGGGACGCCGAGCTGCGGTGGGTGCGCAGCCACGGGCACGCGCGCACCCGGGACGCCAGCTACGACGGCAGCGCGTCGGTCGCGGTGCCCATCCGCCACCAGGGGAGCGTCCTGGGCTCGGTCTCCTTCTTCGGCCCCGGAGAGGTCATCAACCCCAAGATCGACAAGCTCGTGCCGATGCTCGTGGCGGGCGCCGCGCGGATCTCGCGGGACTACCGGCCCTGAGCCCCGGCCACTCCCGGTCGTTCCATACAGCGGAACGGCCGGGCCTCGTCGCGTGGTCCAGGCCATAGCGTGGCGGGCATGGACGAGACCCGGGCCGTGAGCGACCTGCTGGAGGCCTACCGCACGAGAACACCCATCCCCCCGCTGACCGAGACCCACGGCTCGGTCACCATGGAGCAGGCCTACGAGATCCAGCTCTCGCAGGTCCGCAGCTGGCTCGGTGAGGGACGCACCGTCATCGGTCACAAGGTCGGCCTGACCTCCGCGGCGATGCAGAAGCAGCTGGGCGTGGACCAGCCGGACTTCGGCCACCTCATGGACGACTTCGCGCACCTGGAGCACCAGCCGATCCCCCTGGAGACCTACCTCCAGCCCCGGATCGAGCCGGAGATCGCCTTCGTCCTCGGCAAGCCCCTCCAGGGCCCCGGGGTCACCGTGGCCCAGGCCATCGACGCCGTCGACTACGTCCTGCCCTCCCTCGAGATCGTCGACAGCCGTGTCGCCGACTGGAAGATCACCATCGGCGACACCATCGCGGACAACGCCAGCTCCGGGGGCTTCGTCCTCGGCAGCACCCCCACCCCGCTGGACGCGCTCGACCTGCGCCTCCTCGGCTGCGTGCTCACCCGCAACTCCCAGATCGTGGGCACCGGTGCCGGCGGCGCCGTCCTCGGCTCGCCGCTGACCAGCCTCGTCTGGCTCGCCAACACCGTCGGTGCCCTCGGCACCCGGCTCGAGGCCGGCCACGTCGTCCTGCCCGGATCGGTGACCAGCATGGTCCCGGTCGCCCCGGGCGACGTCTTCACCGCCACCTTCGCCGGTCTCGGCAGCGTCACTGCGCTGTTCGCCAAGCAAGACTCCGCCAACGAATGACAGGGAAGCACGATGAAGCGCATGCCGGGAGCCACCCGATGACCGCCTGGGACGTCGAGTCGGTCGCCACCGAGCTGCTCGCCTGCGAGGCCGAGCGCCGCGACCGGGTGAAGTTCACCGACGAGTGGCCCGAGCTGGACGTCGCCACCGGCTACGAGATCCAGGACCTCACCCTCTCCCGTCGCCTCGCCCGCGGCGAGGAGCTGGTCGGCATCAAGCTCGGCCTCACCTCCCGGGCCAAGCAGCAGCGGATGGGGGTGGAGACCCCCTTCGTCGCCTGGCTCACGGACGCGATGGTCCTGCCCGCCGGTGACCCGATCCCGCAGGAGAAGCTGATCCACCCGCGCGTCGAGCCGGAGCTCGTCTTCGTCATGGGTGAGCGACTCGAGGGCCCGGGCGTCACCGCGGCGCAGGCCATGGCCGCCGTCGACCACGTCCTCGGCGGTGCCGAGGTCATCGACAGCCGGTACAAAGACTTCAAGTTCGCCGCCGGTGACGTCATCGCCGACAACGCCAGCTCGGGTGCCTACGTCACCGGACCGGTCGCCCTCCCCCCGAGCGAGCTCGACCTCTCCCTCGAGGCGGTGCTCGTCGAGGTCGACGGTCACGTCGTCGACTCCGCGACCGGCGCCGCCGTGCAGGGCCACCCCGCCGAGGCGCTGGCGCTCGCGGCCAACGACCTGGCCAAGCGCGGCCACGCGATCGAGCCCGGCTGGATCGTGCTGACCGGTGGCATGACCGACGCCTACTTCGCCACCCCCGGCACCTCGATCTCCTGCCACTTCACCAACCTGGGGTCCGTGCGGATCAACGGGGGCGAGTGAGATGCCCGTCGTCCAGGTCACCCTCACCGAGGGTCGCTCGCCGGAGACCATCCGCACGATGATCAGCAAGGTGACGCAGGCCGTCGTCGACGCCGGGGTCGCCCCGAAGGCCAACGTCCGGGTGCTCGTCAACGAGATCCCCACCGAGCACTTCGCCGCCGGCGACACCACCATCGCGGAGCGGCACGCGGCTGCCGCCGCGGACAACGACAGCAAGGAAGGTCGGGCATGAGCACCCAGTTCTTCGGCCACATCATCGACAATGAAGAGGTCGAGTCCCTCGACGGGAAGCGCTTCGACGTCTACAACCCGTGGACCCAGGAGGTCTTCGCGCAGGCTGCCGAGGGCAGCGCGCAGGACGCCGAGCGTGCCGTCGCCAGTGCCCGGAAGGCCTTCGACGAGGGACCCTGGCCCCGGATGACCCGCCCCGAGCGGGCCAAGGCGATCCACCGCCTCGCCGACCTCATGGAGGAGCGGATCGACGAGCTGGCCACGCTCGACACGACGAACATGGGCAAGCCCTACGCCCAGGCGAAGCACGACGTCGGCCGCTCCGTGGCCAACTTCCGCTTCTTCGCCGACCACCAGCGCGACCACACCGGTGAGGTCTACCCGATGCCCTCGGGTCACCACACCTACAGCGAGTTCGGCCCCGTCGGGGTCGTCGGCGCCATCTCGCCGTGGAACTTCCCGCTGATGATGGCCTCGTGGAAGATCGCCCCGGCGATCGCCTGGGGCAACACCTGCATCATCAAGCCGAGCGAGGACACCCCCGCCTCGGTGACACTGCTCGGCCGCCTGGCGGTCGAGGCCGGCTTCCCGCCCGGCGTCCTCAACGTCCTCAACGGTCACGGCGCCCCGGCCGGCTCGACCCTCACCGCCGACGACCGCGTCGACCGGGTCACGTTCACCGGCTCCTCGACGACGGGCAAGACGGTCATGGCCTCGGCGGCCTCGCACCTGGCCCCGGTCTCCCTCGAGCTCGGCGGCAAGGGCGCCAACGTCGTCTTCGACGACGCCGACATCGACAACGCCGTCCACTGGGCGGTCGAGGCGATCTTCCGCAACTCCGGGCAGATCTGCCTCGCGGGCTCGCGTCTCTTCGTCCAGGACGGCATCTACGACGAGTTCATGGAGCGCTTCCAGGCAGCCGCCGAGGCGCTGACGATCGGTGACCCCTTCGACCCCGAGGTGAAGTTCTCGGTCCTCTCCTCGAAGAAGCACTTCGACAAGGTGTCCGGCTACGTGGGCGGTGTCGAGGCCGAGGGCGGCACGATCCGCACCGGTGGCCTCGACGAGGACGGCCGTTGGCTCGTCAAGCCCACGATCATCGAGGGACTTCCCCTCGACGCAGCGGCGTACTGCGACGAGATCTTCGGCCCGGTCTGCGTCGTCAACCGCTTCGAGACCGAGGCGGAGGCCGTCCACCTGGCCAACGACACCCGCTACGGCCTCAACGCGATGCTCTTCACCGAGAACCTCTCCCGGGCCCACCGCGTCTCCTCCAACCTGCGGGCCGGCACGGTCTGGGTCAACTGCTTCTTCATCCGGGACCTGCGCACTCCCTTCGGCGGGGTCGGCGACTCCGGTGTGGGGCGCGAAGGGGGCAACTTCAGCCGGGAGTTCTTCACCGAGCCGAAGGCCGTGGTCATGCAGATCGACCGGGAGGTCCCCGGCGCGAAGTGACCCCGCCGGGTCACCGCGTCTTCGTTGCACGATTGTGACCTTCCTCGAGCGCTGTGGCATCGTGGATCGGTGCTCCCACCAGCGGGGCACGCCATCGAAGCACCGAGGAGATCCCAGTGAACCGACCGGAGAGCCAGCGTGGGGGAGACGCCTTCGACGCCTTCTTCGGCGACCCTTCAGGTCAGCACCCGGAGGCCGAGGAGGAGCCCACCCAGGAGGTCTGGGTCGGCCGCGGCGCCGCGGGGCAGTCCGCCGAGGACGAGGCCCTGCCCGAGTCCTGGTGGTCGGGTGCCCCCGGACCGGGTGCTGCAGGGGCCGCGACGAGCGCCACGTGGACCACCTCCGGTGGCGCGGGACCCGCGGCCCGACCGCCGCGCCGGGTCTCGGCCGCCGGTGTCGTGGCGCTGCTGCTCGGCGGTGTGCTGCTCGGCGGCGCGGGTGTCGCGGGCGCGATGAACCTCTTCTCCGGCGGCAGCGGCGAGCCCACCGCGGCCCCGAGCACCACGACGAGCACGCAGGACCCGACCGCGAGCGGCCCCTCCTCCAGCTCGAGCAGCTCCGAGGAGAGCAGCACGGACGCCGACGAGGACTCTTCCACCACCGAGGAGAGCACGGAGTCGACGCCCGAGGAGACCACCGAGTCCACGGAGTCCACCCCCGAGAGCACCTCGACGACGGAGGAGAGCGAGCCGACCTCCTCGAGCACGACCGAGGAGCCGAGCACCACCTCGACGTCGTCCTCGAGCACGCCCTCGAGCACCGAGGCGCAGACGATGGCGGCCGAGCGCAGCGGTGACCTCCCCCAGGGCGTGAGTGCCTGCGGCGGCGAGGTCGGCGGGGTCAAGGCCGGATCGGCCACCGCGCTGACCAGCTGCCCCTTCGCGACCGCGGTCCGGGACGCCTACGTCGCCTCCGGCGGCGGCACGGGCAGCCTGCAGGTCCACAGCCCGGTGACCGACCGCAGCTACACGATGAGCTGCTCCGGCGGCTCGGTGACCACCTGCACCGGAGGCAACCACGCGGTCGTCGTCCTCTACTGACGTGCGCGCCCGGGTCGCGGCCCTCGCCCTGTGCGTGCTGCTCGCCGGCTGCTCGTCCGGCGGCGGGCAGGAGGGCAGCGCGACCCCGACCGGGCATCCCCGCAGCTCCTCCTCGGCCCCGAGCAGCGGGAGCGCGACCAGCAGCAGTGCGACGAAGCAGCGCCCGTCCCGGACCACGGACGCGCTCCAGAGTGGTCTGACCGAGGACCTGCGCGAGGTGCTCCACCAGCACGAGGATCTCGACGTCTCGGTGGCGGTCCTCCCCGTCGCTGGCGACGATCCCCAGGTCGTGGGCGAGGCACCGACCCTGATCGCCTGGTCCTCGATCAAGGTGCCCCTGGCGCTCGCGATCCAGCAGGCAGGGCTGGGCGAGGAGGCCGCCGAGGACGTCGAGGCGGCGATCACGGTCTCCGACAACGAGGCCGCCGCGGACCTCTGGGAGCGCCTCGGCGCGGGCGAGGAGGCCGCGGACGCGACCGAGGCGCAGCTGCGCCGGGGCGGGGACGAGCGCACCGAGGTCCCGCCCGAGGTCACCGTGGCGGGGTTCTCCCCCTTCGGCCAGTCCCGGTGGCGCCTCACGGACCAAGCGACCTTCACCGCCTCCCTCCCCTGCCTCGACGGGTCGACCACGGTCACCTCCGCGATGGGCAGGGTCGTGCCCGGCCAGAGCTGGGGCCTGGGCACGATCGAGGGCGCCCGCTTCAAGGGCGGCTGGGGGCCCACGCCGGAGGGGTACGTCATCCGCCAGCTGGGGATCCTCCCCGGGGCGAAGGGGGACACCGCCGTCGCACTGCAGGTCCGGGGCGGCGACCACGCGGGCGACACCGCCGTGGCCGACGAGCTGGCCGCGGTCCTGCGGGAGCATGCCGGGCAGCTTCCGACCGGGTCCTGCTGAGCGCCACGGAGAGCCGCTCGGAGCCCGCTCGTGTACCGGGAGTCGTCGAGGGGCCTTCGCTGCGGCGAGAACCGCGTCCACGGGCCGGGAAAATGCGCGTTTTCGGGCCTGTGAGAGGTAGAATCAACGGGTTGAGGCCGCGGTGCTTCGCCCTCGGGGCGCAGCCGCGGCGATCCGTGTCAGCGCACCAGCTCAGAGGAGCACCGTGGCAGAGCATTCGTTGCCGTCCGAGAATCCGTCGACCCCGGACCCCGGCGGCACCGATGTCGCCTACGACGCCAGTGCCATCACCGTGCTCGAGGGCCTCGAGGCGGTCCGCAAGCGGCCCGGCATGTACATCGGGTCCACCGGCGAGCGCGGCCTGCACCACCTCGTGTGGGAGATCGTCGACAACGCCGTGGACGAGGCGATGGCGGGCTACGCCGACACCATCGAGGTCACCCTCATGGACGACGGCGGCGTGCGGGTCAAGGACAACGGACGCGGCATCCCGACCGACATCCACCAGGCCGAGGGTGTCTCCGCCGTCGAGCTCGTGCTCACCCAGCTGCACGCGGGCGGGAAGTTCGGTGGCGGCGGCTACAAGGTCTCCGGCGGCCTGCACGGTGTCGGCTCCTCCGTCGTCAACGCCCTCTCCTCCCGCATGGACGTGTGCGTGCGCCAGAAGGGCCACGCCCACCGGATGACCTTCGAGGACGGGGTGGCCACCGGCCCCCTTCGCCAGGAGGAGGAGTCCGACGCCACGGGCACCACGATCACCTTCTGGGCCAACGCGGACATCTTCGACACGACGGTCTACGACTACGAGACCATCCGCGCCCGCTTCCAGCAGATGGCCTTCCTCAACAAGGGGCTGACCATCAACCTCGTCGACGAGCGGGTCGACGAGCCCACCGAGATCGAGCGGGACGAGGACCTCGACGAGGTCGACTCCGACATCACCGACGTGGTCGACTCCGAGGAGGCGGACTCCACCCCGAAGAAGGCCCGCCGCGTCTCCTACCGCTACGACAACGGCCTCGTGGACTACGTCGGCCACCTCGTCGGCTCCAAGAGCGCCGAGCCGGTGCACCCCGAGATCATCGACATGGAGACCGAGGACGTCGAGCGCGAGCTCTCCCTCGAGATCGCGATGCAGTGGACCACCGCGTACAGCGAGTCGGTCCACACCTACGCCAACGCCATCAACACCCACGAGGGCGGCACCCACGAGGAGGGCTTCCGCGCGGCGCTGACGAAGCTCGTCAACGACTTCGCCCGACGCCAGTCCATGCTCAAGGACAAGGACGACAACCTCACCGGTGACGACATCCGTGAGGGCCTCACCGCCGTGATCTCGGTGAAGATCGGCGAGCCGCAGTTCGAGGGCCAGACCAAGACCAAGCTCGGCAACTCCGAGGTCAAGACCTTCGTCCAGCGGGCGATGACCGACGAGTTCGGCCACTGGCTGGAGACCCACCCGCACGAGGGCAAGGACATCGTGCGCAAGGCGATCCAGGCCTCCGCGGCTCGGATGGCCGCCCGCAAGGCCCGCGAGGCCACCCGGCGCAAGGGGCTGCTGGAGTCCGGCGGGCTGCCGGGCAAGCTCTCCGACTGCCAGAGCAAGGACCCGACGATCTCCGAGGTCTTCATCGTCGAGGGCGACTCCGCCGGCGGCTCGGCCAAGGCCGGCCGCAACCCGGAGAACCAGGCGATCCTGCCGATCCGCGGCAAGATCCTCAACGTCGAGAAGGCGCGGATCGACAAGATCCTGGCCAACATGGAGGTCCAGGCGCTGATCTCGGCCTTCGGCACCGGCATCGCCGAGGACTTCGACATCACCAAGGCGCGGTACCACAAGATCGTGCTCATGGCCGACGCCGACGTCGACGGCATGCACATCCGCACGCTCCTGCTGACGCTGCTCTTCCGCTTCATGAAGCCGCTCATCGAGGCCGGCTACGTCTACCTCGCCCAGCCACCGCTCTACCGGATCAAGTGGTCCAACCACGACCACGAGTTCGCCTTCACCGACCGGGAGCGCGACGCCCTCCTGGCCGAGGGACAGGCGAAGGGGTGGCGGCTGCCGAAGGACAACGCCGTCCAGCGCTACAAGGGGCTCGGCGAGATGAACTACGAGGAGCTGTGGGAGACCACGATGAACCCCGACACCCGGGTGCTCCTGCAGGTGACCCTCGACGACGCCGCCGCGGCGGACGAGATCTTCTCCGTGCTCATGGGTGAGGACGTCGAGTCCCGGCGCACCTTCATCCAGAAGAACGCCCGCGACGTGCGCTTCCTCGACATCTAGACGTCGGGGGCTCCGCCCCCGCCTGCCCCGAGAGCGCCGACCAGGCCCACTCACTCCCCCTTCGGCCACGACCCCGAGGTGACCCCACCACAATGACCGACATCCCCACCACGCCGGAGACCGATCGCTCCGAGCCGATCGACCTCAACGCGGAGATGCAGCGCAGCTACATCGAGTACGCGATGAGCGTCATCGTCTCCCGCGCACTGCCGGACGTGCGCGACGGCCTCAAGCCGGTGCACCGCCGCATCGTCTACGCGATGTACGACGGCGGGTACCGCCCCGACCGCGGGTACAACAAGTGCTCGCGCGTCGTCGGCGACGTCATGGGCCAGTACCACCCGCACGGTGACACCGCGATCTACGACGCCATGGTCCGCCTCGTGCAGCCGTGGTCGATGCGGTACCCGCTCATCGACGGGCAGGGCAACTTCGGCTCCGCCGGCAACGACGGCGCCGCCGCCCCGCGGTACACCGAGTGCAAGATGGCGCCGCTGTCCCTGGAGCTGGTGCGCGACATCGACCAGGACACGGTCGACTTCGTCCCGAACTACGATGGCAAGACGATGCAGCCGGACGTGCTGCCGGCCCGCTTCCCGAACCTGCTGGCCAACGGCTCCGCCGGCATCGCGGTGGGCATGGCCACCCAGATCCCGCCGCACAACCTGCGCGAGGTCGCCGACGCCGCGCAGTGGATGCTCGACCACCCCGACTCCGCCCGCGAGGAGGCGCTCGAGGCGGTCATGGCCAGGATCAAGGGCCCGGACTTCCCCACCGGCGCCTACATCATGGGCCAGCGCGGCATCGACGACGCCTACCGCACCGGCCGTGGCTCGATCATCATGCGGGCGGTCGTCGAGGTCGAGGAGATCCACGGGCGCACCTGCCTCGTCGTCACCGAGCTGCCCTACCAGGTCAACCCGGACACCCTCGCCCAGAAGATCGCCCAGATGACCAAGGAGGGGCGCATCTCGGGCATCGCGGACCTGCGTGACGAGAGCTCCGGGCGCACCGGTCAGCGCCTCGTCATCGTCCTCAAGCGGGACGCCGTGGCCAAGGTGGTGCTGAACAACCTCTACAAGCACACCCAGCTGCAGACGACCTTCGGCGCGAACATGCTCGCCCTCGTCGACGGGGTGCCGCGGACGCTGCCGATCTCGGCCTTCATCCGGCACTGGGTGCACCACCAGATCGACGTCATCGTCCGGCGCACCGAGTACCGGCTGCGCAAGGACGAGGCCGCGATCCACATCCTGCGCGGCTACCTCAAGGCCCTCGACGTCCTCGACGAGGTCATCGCCCTCATCCGCCGCTCCCCGACGGTCGAGGAGGCCCGCGACGGGCTGATCCAGCTGCTCGACATCGACGAGGTGCAGGCGACGGCGATCCTCAACCTCCAGCTGCGGCGGCTGGCCGCCCTGGAGCGGCAGAAGATCATCGACGAGCACGACGAGATCGAAGCCCGGATCATCGACTACAAGGACATCCTGGCCCGGCCCGAGCGGCAGCGGCAGATCGTCAAGGACGAGCTCGCCGAGATCGTGGACCGCTACGGCGACGACCGGCGAACCCTCATCCAGCCCTACGAGGGCGATGTCGCGATCGAGGACCTCATCCCCGAGGAGGACGTGGTCGTCACCATCACCCGCGGTGGCTACGCCAAGCGGACCCGGGTGGACGAGTACCGCGCGCAGAAGCGTGGCGGCAAGGGGGTGCGCGGCGCCACCCTCCGGGGCGAGGACGTCGTGCGCAACTTCTTCACCACGACCTCCCACCACTGGTTGCTCTTCTTCACCAACATGGGTCGGGTCTACCGGATCAAGGCCTACGAGCTCCCGGAGGCGGCGCGTGACGGCAAGGGCCAGCACGTGGCGAACCTCCTGGCCTTCCAGCCGGAGGAGCAGATCGCGGCCGTCTACGCGATCAAGGACTACGAGGTCGCGCCCTACCTCGTCCTCGCGACCAAGCACGGCCTCGTGAAGAAGACCCGCCTCAGCGAGTACGACTCCCCCCGCAGCGGCGGCCTCATCGCGATCAAGCTGCGCGAGGGTGACGAGCTCGTCGGTGCCGGTCTCGTGGCGGCCGAGGACGACCTGCTGCTCGTCTCGCGCAACGCGATGTCGGTGCGCTTCCACGCCGACGACCGGCAGCTGCGGCCGATGGGCCGCTCGACGAGCGGCGTCACCGGGATGAAGTTCCGAGACGACGACTCGCTGCTGGCGCTCAACGTCATCCCGGACGGGAACGACCCGGACGTCTTCGCCGTCTTCGAGAACGGCGTGGCCAAGCGGACTGCCGCCTCCGAGTGGACCCCGAAGAACCGTGGTGGCATCGGTGTCGTCGCGGCCAACGGGCACAAGGGTGGTCAGCTCGTCGGTGCCCTCGTCGTCGACGAGGAGGACGAGGTCATGGTCGTCATGGAGAAGGGCAACATCGTGCGCTCGGCGGTCACCGAGGTCCACCGCACCGGCCGCAACACCCAGGGTGTCTCCTTCGCCAAGCCGCGCAAGAAGGACTCCATCGTCGCGGTGGCGCGCAACGTCGACCGCGGCGTTGCGGAGGACGAGCAGATTGACGATGTACCGTCTGAACCCGAGAGCGGCGCGACGACGTCGGATGACGCTGATCAGGGGCAGGACCCCGGAGGTGACCAGGAGTGAGCTCGACAGGAGACACCGCCGTGCGCACGAGCACGGGGGCCACCGACGCGAAGCGACCCCCGAAGGTCGCGGCCGCGGCGAGTCGCCCGGTGCCCCGCACGGGGCGCCGCGTGAAGCTGATGGTCTCGCGGATGGACCCCTTCTCCGTGATGAAGGTCGGCTTCCTCGTGTCCGTGGCCATGGGCATCGCGATGGTCGTCATGACCGCGGTGCTGTGGGCGCTGATGTCGGCGATGGGTGTCTTCGGCACCCTCAACGACCTGGCGAGCTCGATCATCGGCGAGGACTCGGGGCAGTCCTTCGACGTCATGGACTTCCTGGGCTTCGGTCGGGTGCTCTCCCTCTCGATCGTCATCGCGGTCATCGACGTCTTCC
>CAYLUX010000001.1:22587-87735 GCA_964386935.1 uncultured Janibacter sp. | reverse complement strand
GTCGGGCCGGTGCACGACGAGTCCGCGCGCAACCGGATGCGCGGCATCGTCACCGAGGTCCTCCGCGACACGGTGATGGCCCAGGTCAGCCTCCAGGCCGGCCCCTTCCGCATCGTCTCGCTCATGTCCCGCGAGGCCGCCGACGACCTGGGCCTCGAGCCCGGCTCCGTCGCGGTCGCCTCGATCAAGTCCACCAACGTCATCATCGGCACCCCCGGAGGCACCCCGTGAGGCGCGCCCTGGCCCTCGCCTCCCTCGCCGCGGCCGTCCTCGCCCTAGCCGCGTGCGGCGGCTCCGAGGGATCCGGGGACGGCGAGACCACCCTCCGCGTGGCGGCGGCGGCCTCGCTGACCGACTCCTTCGAGGAGCTCGCCGAGACCTACGAGGAGCAGCACGACGGCGTCGAGGTCGAGCTGCAGTTCGCCGGCTCCTCCGACCTGGCCGCGCAGATCAAGGGCGGCTCGGACGTCGACGTCTTCGCCTCCGCCGACGAGCCCAACATGGACAAGGTCTCCTCGATGGTGAAGGACCCGACGATCTTCGCCACGAACACCCTGACGATCGTCACCGAACCGGGCAACCCCGAGGACATCACGGGGATGGAGGACCTGGCCGACCCGGACCTGGCCGTCGTCGTCTGCGCGCCGGAGGTGCCCTGCGGCAACGCCACCCAGCGCCTCGCCGAGAAGGAAGGCGTGACCCTCGACCCCGCGAGCGAGGAGACCAAGGTGACCGACGTGCTCGCCAAGGTCACCTCAGGCGAGGCCGACGCGGGGCTGGTCTACGTCACCGACGCGACCGGCGCCGGCGACGACGTCACCGCCGTGGAGCCGAAGGGGGCCGATGCGGTGGTCAACGACTACCCCATCGCCACCCTGGAGGAGAGCGCCTCCCCGAAGGACGCGCAGGCCTTCGTCGACCTCGTCACCGGCAAGGAGGGGCAGAAGGTGCTGCAGGAGAGGGGCTTCGGCGCGCCGTGAGTCCGCCCCGCTGGCTGTGGATCCCGGCCGCCGGGGCGGTCGTGCTCGTCGTCGTGCCGCTCGCCGGGCTCCTCGCCCAGGTCCCCGTCGGCCAGCTGTGGCCGCTGCTGACCTCCGAGGCCTCGCTCGATGCGCTGCTGCTCTCGCTGCGCACCGCGACGGCCGCGACCGTGATCTGCGTGCTCCTCGGGACGCCGCTGGCGCTGCTGCTGGCCCGCGGCCGCTGGCCGGGGCAGGCGGTGCTGCGGGCCCTCGTGCTCGTCCCACTCGTCCTGCCACCGGTCGTCGGCGGCCTCGCGCTGCTCTACACCTTCGGCCGGCGAGGCCTGCTCGGGCGCTACCTGGAGGCGGCGGGGATCTCGATCTCCTTCAGCACCACCGCCGTCGTGCTCGCCCAGACCTTCGTCGCCCTGCCCTTCCTCGTCCTCTCCCTCGAGGGGGCGGTGCGCGGTCTCGGGCGCCGGCACGAGGAGGCCGCCGCCACCCTCGGGGCAGGGCCGTGGCGTCGGCTGACCCATGTCACCCTCCCCCTCGTCGCGCCCGGGCTGCTGTCCGGCTGCGTGCTGGCCTTCGCCCGGGCGCTCGGCGAGTTCGGCGCGACCCTGACCTTCGCCGGGTCCGCGCAGGGACGCACCCGGACACTGCCGCTGGAGATCTACCTGCAGCGCGAGACCGACCCGGACGCCGCGGTCACCCTCGCGCTGCTGCTCGTCGTCCTCGCGACGGTCATCGTCGGCACGGTCTACGCGCGCACCATCCGACCGGAGCGGACGAGATGAGCCTGCAGCTGGCCGTGCGGTGGCAGCAGCGCGGCCTCACCGTCGAGCTCGACCTGCCCGCAGGGCGGCACGCGATCACCGGCCCGAACGGCGCCGGCAAGTCCTCGCTGCTCTCGGTCATCGCGGGGCTCGCCCGCCCGGACTCGGCGCGGATCGCCCTGTCCGGGCGCGACCTGACCGGCGTGCCCCCGCACCGGCGCAGGGTGGGGCTGCTCAGCCAGTCACCGGCGCTCTTCCCCCACCTCGACGCGCGGGACAACGTCGCCTTCGGGCCGCGCAGCCGGGGACGACGGCGAAGGGAGGCCCGCGCCACCGCGGAGCACTGGCTCGGGATCGTCGGGATGGGCGACTTCGCGGGTCGGCGGCCCACCCAGCTCTCGGGGGGCCAGGCCGCGCGGGTGGCGCTCGCCCGGGCGCTCGCGGCGGAGCCGGACGCGCTGCTGCTCGACGAGCCCCTCGCCGCCCTCGACGTCGAGGCCACGCCGGCGATGCGGGCTGTGCTCTCGGACGTCACCCATGCCCGCGAGGACCTCGTGGTCGTGCTCGTCACCCACGACGTGCTCGACGTGCTCACCGTCGCAGACGGCCCCCAGGACACGATGACGGTGCTCGGCGAGCAGGTCGAGCACGGGCCGGTCCGGGAGGTGCTCGAGCACCCCCGCAGCGCCTTCACCGCCGGCCTGGCCGGGGTCAACCTCGTGCGGGCCGAGGCGCTGGTCGGGGCGGGGGCCCGCGCCGAGACACCCGGGGGCCCCCTGGAGATCGCCACGACGAGCCACGACGTGACCGGCGCCTGCTGGGTGACCTTCACCCCTGACGCGGTCTCGCTGCACCTGACCCGCCCCGAGGGTTCGCCCCGCAATGTCTGGCCGGGGCAGGTCTCCCGGGTCGAGGCACATGCCGGTCGGGCGCGGGTGTGGGTCGACTCCCTCGTCCCGGTGAGTGCCGAGGTGACCCCTGCGGCACTGGCGGCACTCCCCCTTCGTCCCGGGGAGCGGGTGTGGGCCTCGGTCAAGGCGAGTCAGGTGCGGGTCCACCCGGCACACACGGAGGCGATGGACCCGTAGGCCCACCGCCTCCAGACGTGACGACGCTCAGTCGTCGTTGTCGTCGTCCTGGTCCTCGGAGTCCTGGTGCACCGCGGCCTTGCCCGTGACGACGTCGACACGGACCTCGATGTCGTCGCCGGAGGGCCCGTCCAGGGAGACCTCCCAGAAGTGCTTGCCACCCTCGGACTCGAGCTCGACGTCGTCGAAGGTGCCGTCGGCCTCCTTCATCCCGGCCTCGAGCGCGTCGAGGACCGTGATCTTCGCGGCGTCCAGCGCCTGACGGTCCTCGGAGTCCATCTGCTCCTCGGAGTCGGAGCGCACGACCTTGCTGCCGTCGGACGCGACGTCGACCTCGACGGAGGTCCCGTCGTCCTTGGCCACGTCGACCTCCCAGGTGCCGTCGCGGTCCTGGTCGTCGATCTCGTAAGCGGTCCCGCCGGCCTCGTCCTCGGCGGTGGCGACGACCTTCGCCAGGTCCTTGGCGTCCACGTCGCCGGCCGGCGAGCCCGAGCCCTCGGAGGTCTGCCCCTCGTCGGTGCCGGAGTGCTCGGGCGACTCCTCGGAGGACTGCGACGAGCTCTGCGAGCTCGTCGTGCTGGTGTCCGAGGCGGAGCCTGCGGATCCGGCGTCGTCGGACCCGCAGGCGGCCATGGCCAGGGCGGTGGCGGCGGTCAGGGAAGCGAGGGCGATGCGTCGGATGTTCATGGCTCCACCTTGGCCCGCCCCACCCGCCGGGCCAAGCAAAAGGGGCGATTCTGAAGGACCTCTCATCGACTCCTCACCTGCCCCTCACCAAGGCCCCTGCCGAGTCGTCTCCGGTGTGACGCGAACTACAGTGAGGCCATGCCCGCGACCAGACTCATGCCCACGGAGATCGGTGACGACCTCATCGAGCTCACCCGCTCCATCTGCGAGAAGTCGCTGCGTCCGGTGGTCGACGACGTCGAGGCCCGGGCGGAGCACGAGGAGGTCTTCCCGCGGGAGGTCTTCCTCACCCTGGGGCGCGCCGGTCTGCTCTCGCTGCCCTACCCGGAGGAGCTCGGCGGCGGCGCCCAGCCCTACGAGGTGTACCTGCAGGTCGTGGAGGAGATCGCCTCGGCGTGGGCCGCCGTCGGCGTCGGGGTGTCGGTGCACTCGCTCACCGCCTACGCGGTGCACACCTTCGGCTCGCAGGAGCAGCAGGAGGCGCTGCTGCCGGACATGCTCTCCGGTGAGCAGCTGGGCGCCTATGCCCTCTCCGAGCCGCTCGCCGGCTCCGACATCGCGGCGATGACCACCCGCGCGGTCCCCGACGGGGAGGACTGGCTGATCCGCGGCCGGAAGGCCTGGATCTCGCACGCCGGGCACGCCGACTACTACACGACCTTCGCCCGCACGAGCGACGACGGGGGCCGCGGGGTCAGCTGCTTCGTCGTGCCCGGCGACGTTCCCGGCCTGTCCTTCGCCACCCCCGAGAAGAAGATGGGCCTGCACGGCGACACGGTCCGCGAGGTGATCTTCGAGGACGTCCCCGTCGCCGGGGCGCGACAGGTCGGCGAGCTGGGTCGTGGGGTGCCGATGGCGCTGGCCGGGCTGGACGCCGGACGCCTCGGGATCGCCGCCGTCGCCACCGGCCTGGCCCAGGCCGCGCTCGACGTTGCCGCGCGGTACGCCAACGAGCGGGAGCAGTTCGGCCGCACCATCGCGAGCAACCAGGGCCTGGCCTTCATCCTCGCCGACATGCAGGCCGCCGTGATGAGTGCCCGGGCGACCTACCTGCAGGCCGCGCGGATGCGGGACGCCGGTCGCCCCTTCGGGACCGAGGCCGCCGCCGCGAAGCTCGTGGCCACCGATGCCGCCATGCGGGTGACGACCGACGCCATCCAGGTGCTCGGCGGCGCCGGCTACACCGAGGACTTCCCCGTCGCGCGGTACTTCCGCGAGGCCAAGGTCACCCAGATCTTCGAGGGCACCAACCAGATCCAGCGCCTCGTCATCTCGCGGAACCTGCTCGCCTCGCTCTGATCCGTCGGGCCGAACCGAGGATGTGGCCGGGTCAGTCGTCCCGGTCCCGGGAGATCCCCGGCAGCAGGGTCTCCCCGCGACGCAGCGCGGCCAACGCGCCGGGCGCACCGGCTACCCGGGTCAGCGAGCGCCGGCGGTAGCGCCGCAGCATCAGCGCACCGAAGCCCCAGACGAGGAACTGCGAGCTCATCGCGACCCGGAAGTCATCGAGCGTGTAGGTGTCCGGCCCTCCGGACGCGCGCAGGTCGAGCAGGATCCCGACGAGCGCCATCGTCAGCAGGGAGGCGGTGAAGCCACCCATGTTCACGAAGCCCGAGGCCCGCCCGAGCCGCTCGCTGCGGTGGAAGCTGCGCGCCACGTCGAAGGCGATCATCGAGGCGGGCATGCCGATGGCGGTGACCGCGATGAAGAGCACGAGCAGCCACATGGGCGCGGGGAATGGCAGCGCGAGCACGATCGCCCACACCAGCGCGATCGCACCCACGACGGACAGCGCGAAGACCGACCGGTGGTACGGGTGCCGGCCGCTCCAGCGGCCGATGATCGGCCCGGCGACGAGCGCGACGAAGGTCATCAGCGTCAGCAGCGCCGAGGCCTCCGTCGGGGTACGCCCCTGGCCCTGGACGAGGAAGGGGAAGCCCCACAGCAGCGCGAAGACCGTGGGCGCGAACTGCGTGGTGAAGTGCAGGAAGAAGCCCAGCCTCGAGCCCGGCTCTCGGTAGACCTGCACGAGGCTGCGGCTCATCTCGCGGAACCGGATCCGCTCGACCGCCCCGCGCTCGTAGGGCGAGTCCTTGACGAGCACGATGACGCCGAGGGTGAAGATCACGCCCAGCGAGGCGGTCGTCGCGTAGGTCATCGTCCAGCCCCACCGGTGCAGGGCTGCGCTCAGCGGCACGGCGGCGATGACGGCTCCGAGCTGGCCGACGATGCCGGTGATCTGGTTCAGGACCGGCACCTGCCGCGCGTTGAACCACAGGGCGATCAGGCGCAGCACCGACGTGAAGATCATGGCATCACCCGCGCCCACGAGGGCCCGAGCGGCCAGTCCCACCCCGAAGGACCCGGCCACGGAGAACCACAGCTGCCCCACGGTCATGGCCAGCAGTCCGCCGAGGATCATCGCCCTGGACCCGAAGCGGTCCAGCATCACCCCGACGGGGATCTGCATGCCCGCGTAGACGAGCAGCTGCAGGACGGTGAAGGTCGCCAGCTGGCTGCCGCTGATGTCGAAGCGGTCCGCCGCGATGAGCCCGGCGACGCCGAGCGAGGTGCGGTGGAAGATGGCCAGGACGTAGACGCCGAGGCCGGTCAGCCAGATCGCCCATGCGCGGCGGCGGCCGACGTCGTACAGCTGTCGCAGGGTGGTCACCACTCGTCCCAGCGCGCCAGCAGGTACTGCACGCCGAAGGGGGCCTCGTCCAGGAGCACCTGCGCGGACGGCGAGGCGCCGGCGGCGGCGCCGGCGAGTACCTGCAGCGCCGGTCGGCCACGCATCCACAGCCGGTCGCAGACGGCCGGGTCCAGACCGGTGAGCGCGGCGAGGTCACCGTCGGCCAGTGCCCGCGCGAGCTCCCTGGCGAAGGGGGCGGCGTCAGCCTGCAGGTGGCCCGGCGCCTTCTCCGTCAGCGTGGCGGGGCCGTCGGCGACGACGACGAGGAGCCCGTCGGGTCCGTCGGCCAGCCTGCGGCCGAGGTCGGCGCACTCCTGCGGAGTCGCGTCGGCAGCGATCGACTGGAGCACCAGCCGGTCTCCGACGTCGGGGAGCAGCATGCGCCCGATCCCCGGGGCCGTCGGCAGCGCCCCCTCGGGCACCCGGCCGGTGGTGAAGCGCGCCTCCCCGGAGGGGGCGTCGGCCGGCCAGTCGCGGGTAGCCTGCCCCGCGCCGACGACCACGACGGGGCCTTCCCCCTTCGTCAGGCTCTCGGCCACGAGCGCCCGCGCCTGCTCGCGCAGCTCGGCGAGCGGGTCGGCGGTGCCGCCGACGCCGGGGATCAGCGCCGGTGCCGCGGGGACGACGACGGCCCTCATGCCAGGCCCCGGATCGTTCGTGCGGGCGGGCGTTCCCCGCGCAGCGTGGCGACCATGTCGAGGACCTGGCGGGTCTCGGCGGCTTCGTGGACCCGGTAGATCCGGGCGCCGAGCCAGGCGGAGACGGCCGTGGTCGCCAGGGTGCCGACGAGTCGCTGGTCCACCGGCCGGTCGAGGGTCTCGCCGACGAAGTCCTTGTTGGACAACGAGACCAGCACTGGCCACTCGGTCGCGACCATCTCGTCCAGCCGCCGGGTGACCTCGAGGGTGTGGTGGGTGTTCTTGCCGAAGTCGTGTGCTGGGTCGATGACAATGGACTCCTTCGCGACCCCCGCCGCGAGTGCCCGCTCGGCATAGGCGACCGCCCCGTCGACGACCTCGGCCACGACGCCCCGCTCGTACCCCGTGCGGAACGGCCGCGTCCGCGGCGTCACCCCGCCGGTGTGGGTGCAGATGATCCCGGCGTCGTGGCGCGCGGCGACGTCGACGAGTCCCGGGTCCGCGCCGCCCCATGCGTCGTTGAGCACGTCGGCGCCGGCGCGGCAGACCGCCTCGGCGACCTCGGAGCGCCACGTGTCCACCGAGATGACCAGCTCCGGGTGCTGCTCGCGCACCCGCGCGACGAGGCCGACGACCCGCTCGATCTCCTCCGCGACGTCCACGTCACCGCCGGGCGCGGCCTTGACCCCGCCGATGTCGACGATGTCGGCTCCCTGCTCGGCGACGAGGTCGACCCGCTCCATCGCCTTGTCCTCGGCGAAGGTGGCGCCCTTGTCGTAGAAGGAGTCCGGGGTGCGGTTCACGATCGCCATGACGAGCATCGCGGTGTCCTCGAAGTGGTGCCGACCGAGTCTCATGACGCTCCTCCCGGGTATCCCGCCTCGCCCACGGCCGGCGGACGCTGGGCCAGCGGGACCGGTCGGGCCCGCCAGCCCCCTTCGCGCGTGAACTGGTGCAGCTCCTGCGCCGGTGCCGTCACGTTCGTGGCGTCGCCCTCGTGGCGGGCGTGCACGACGGCGAGGAGCTCGGCCGCCATGACGGCCAGGTCGTGGTCCTGCTGGTGGTGGTGGGCCCGGGCGCCGAGGTCGACCTGGGCGATGGCGTCCAGCCCGTGCGTGGTGAAGGTGTCGATGAGCGAGGCGATCTCCACGCCGTACCCAGTCGGCACGGTGAGGGACTCCATGAGGGAACGGCGGGCGGCCCATTCCCCGGCCAGGGGCTGGACGACGCCGGCGAGCTCGGGCCACCACAGGTCGAGCACCGGCCGGGCGACGAGCTCGGTGACCCGACCGCCCTCGGTGCTGCGGTGCCCGTCGAGGTCGAGGACCCGGTCGTACCACCCCTTGACGAGCCGGGTGGCCGGGTCGGCGGTGAGGGTGCCGACGAGCCCGGTGACGAAGTGGGGCCCCCACTCGGTCAGGTCCGCGTCGACGAAGACGAGCAGCTCACCGGTGGTGACGAAGAGGGACTTCCACAGCGCCTCGCCCTTGCCGGGGTTGCTCCCGAGGTGCGGCGCGATCTCGGCGCTGCGGTGGACCACGGCGCCGGCCTCGCGGGCCACCGCGGCGGTCTCGTCGGTGGAGTCGGAGTCGATGACGACGAGCTCGTCCACGAGGGGGACTTCTTCCATCAGCTCGCTGCGCAGCAGCGAGACGACGCCCCCAACGGTCCTGGCCTCGTTGCGGGCGGGGATGACGACGCTGACGCGCTCTCCCGTCTCCCGGAGACGCTCGGCCACCCCGGCGGCGGTGAACTCCTCGTGGGCACGGCTGTGCGCGGCCAACCACTCACGGGTGGACGTGCGCATGCTCCTGGCCTCTCCGGGGGGATGGGGCCAGCCGGCCCCGCCCCATCGTATGCAGCCGGCGAAGGGAGCCTGCCGGCACCCGGCGGGGGTGGGCACCGGAGCGGGAGAGCTGGCGGGGGGACTCGAACCCCCAACCACCTGTTTACAAGACAGGTGCGCTACCGATTGCGCCACGCCAGCGTGCCCGGGGAAGAAAAAAACCGGGACCGCGGCATCCTAGCCGCGGCCCCGGTCATCACCGAGCGTCGGTCCGTCCTCAGAAGACGTGCTCGTTGAGGTAGCGCTGAAGCGAGGAGGTCGTCTGGCTGCCCCAGATGCCGTCCACGCCGGCGCCGACACGGCGCTGGACGGCCGAGGTCGTGATCGGACCGATGATGCCGTCCTGGGAGGTGCCCACCTTGCCCTGGAGGGCCTTGCGGTCCCCCTGGTCGAGGTAGCCGTCCGTCGGACGGTTGACCCAGGTCTCGATGCCCGCGTTGGTCTTCGGGCCGCGGATGCCGTCCACGACGAGCTCACCGGCGGAGGCCGTGCTGGAGCTCGAGCTGGAGCTGCTCGTGCTCTCGCGGGTCTCCGAGCGGGAGACCTGCTCGGTGCCCGAGTACGGGTCGACCGCGAGGCCGTTGGAGACGGTCAGGCCGGCCTTCTGGGAGCAGACGGGCCAGGCACCCGGGCCCTGGACCTTCAGGACCTCCTGGGCGACGGCGATCTGCTGGGCCTTCGTCGCCTGGTCGGCGGTGGTGGCGTACTGCTGGCCACCGAAGCCCTTCCAGGTGTCGTAGGTGAACTGCAGGCCGCCGTAGAACGGGTTGTCGGTGTTGATGTCCCAGTCCCCGGAGGACTCGCACATCGCGACGCGGTCCCAGACCGTGTCGGAGGCACCGGCCCCGGTGGCCACGGCCACACCACCGGCCGCGAGGGCGGTGACGGTCAGGGCCCCACCGGCGAGGCGCAGGCGGGTGCCGCGCCGGGAGGCGGGCTGATCGGGGAAGTCGGTGGTGTTCAGCATGTACTCAATACCCTTTCGGTCGGCACGGGCAGGGGCCCCGTGCTGGTCCGAGAAGGACGCTAGAGGCACATGAGTCACACAAACAACATTTGCCCCGTAAATACATCCCTGTAACTTACTCCCCAGTCACATCATTCGGACACAAAAGAAGGGCCCCGCACCAGTGGTGCGGGGCCCTTCGTCAGCTCAGTTGAGCGGTACTGCTCAGAGAACCTCGTTGAGGTGCTGCTGCAGCGCGCTGGTGGTCTGCGGACCCCAGATGCCGTCGGTGTTCGCGCCGACGAGCTCCTGCAGAGCGGTGGTGGTCTCCGGGCCGACGACGCCGTCCTGGGAGACGCCGAGCTTGGCCTGCAGCTTCTGGATGTCGGAGTTGCTCAGCCAGTCGTCACCGTCGACCGAGCCGCCGACCCACTGCTCGATGGCAGCGGCGGTGTTCGGGCCGACGATGCCGTCAACGGCGATGTCGCTGCTGCTCGGGGCGGGAGCGGTGCGCTCGGTGCTCCGCGAGGAGGACTCGTCGGTGGAGCGCTCGGTCGGGTTGGAGTCGGTGGACTCGGTCGACTCAGTGGACTCGGACTCGGTCGACTCGGTGGAGTCGTCCGACTCGTAGGACTCGGTGGAGTCGCTGGACTCGGTCGAGTCGGTGGACTCGGAGGAGTCGTCCGACTCGTAGGAGTCGCTGGAGTCACTGGAGCTGGTGTCGTAGCTGCCGCCACCGTTGCTGGAGGTCAGGCCGGCCTCCTGGGAGCAGACGGGCCAGGCGCCCGGGCCCTGCGCCTGCAGGACCTTCTGGGCGATGGTGATCTGCTGCTCGCGGGTGGCGTCGTCGGCGTTGTAGCCGTAAGCGCCGCCACCGAAGGCCTGCCAGGTCTGGTGGGTGAACTGCAGACCACCGTAGAAACCGTTGCCGGTGCTGGTGGACCAGTTGCCGCCGCTCTCACACTGGGCGACGGCGTCCCAGACGCTGCTGGCCGAGGCGCTCTGCGCGGCGGCGACGGAGCCAACAGCTGCGGTCGCGCCGGCCACGGCGACACCGGCGATGCGGCGGCGAGCGGGCGAACCCTTGAGGATCTGGGCGTGCTTGGGCGAGTAGAACATGGGGATTGGGGTTTCCTTCCACGGAGTTTCAGGGGCTTCGTGGTTGAAGCTGCCAGACGGTCTGGCGGACGCTCAGGATGAGCGTGGTTCTGATGTGTGAACTGCCAGAACAGACTGGCTTCGTTCGCGGACGTTTCAGAACGTTACATTCCCGTGACCTTGGAGGTCAAACCGACCCGCCTGTGACTCGGGACTCACCATTTCCTTACTTCAGTCGTCCGCCCACTCGTCGTCCCCACGGCGCTCGGCCTCGGACGCGACGGAGGCCCGACGCCGTTGTGCCACAGGCGAATCGAAGGGTGCGGCGAGTCGGTCACCGAGGGTCGCGCCGGTGGCGATGGCCATGATGATGCCCAGCGCAGTGACCACCTCGACGATGCCCTGCTGGACCACCGAACCCTGCGTGACCTCTGCCGGACCGACCATGTGGTACAGCCCGAGGAAGATCGCCAGACCGGGCAGCAGACCGAAGGTCGCCGGCACCTGGATGGTCAGCGGCGGCGCATCCTTGCGCAGCGCGATGAGCCGCGCGAAGAAGCCGATGACGACCGCCGCGAGGCCGGTGGAGCTCACCCGCCCGACGTCCGCGCTGCTGAGGATCGTGGCCACCGCGACACCCAGCGCCGAGAGCCCTCCGGACCACAGCAGGAGCCGCTCGTGCCCGAGCATCGTCATGGCACCGGTCAGCCCGATGAACCCGGATCCGATGAGCACCAGCGGGAAGGAGGCAGAGGCCCACTCGAGCTGGTCCAGCGGAGGCGGGCGCAGGCCGATCTCGAAGAACGTCGCGGTCTGGAGACACACGCCCAGCCCACCGGCCACACCGATGATGAGACCGAAGGTGTGCATCATGACCTCGAAGAGCCGGGCCGTCCCTGTCACAGGGAAGCCGGAGAGGACGTCCTCCATCGCCGAGGTCAGGGTGAGCGAGGGCAGCAGGAAGACGATGCCACCGGCCATGGCGAAGACGAAGTCGCTCGCCGTCACGGGGACGAACTCGCTCCGACCACCGACGTACCCCAAGAAGGAGACGATCGTCGCCGCCGCGCCACCGAGGGCACTGAGGTAGAAGTCCGGCAGGTGCAGCCGGCTGACGAGCCTGGTCGCGCCGGTCACCGCCGTGACCGCGAGGAAGGCGAGCACGATGCCGCCGATGCTGGCCCCGAGCATGAGTGCCACGCCGGCTGCGACACCGCCCTCGGCGCAGGTGACCACCCAGCGGGACCACGTACGCGGCGAGGAGTTGATCTCCTTGAGCCGCTGCTCGGCCTGCTCGATGTCCACGTCCCCCGAGACCAGGTCGTCCACGAGGGCGTGCACCTGGGCCAGACGGCCGAAGTCCCGTCGGGGCTGGCGCACGACACGCAGCCGCGAGATCGTCTGCCCCGAGGGGGTGCGGCACTGCATGTGCATCGACTGCATCGTCAGGTCGACGTCCATGTCCTCCAGACCCGCCGCGACGCCCACGGCGGTCGTGGCCGCCTCGACGGCGCTCGCGCTGGAGCCACAGCGCAGCATGATCTCGGCGACACGCAGTGCGAGGTCCATCGCGCTCGCGGCGGCCTTCTCCTCCGCGACCGCACGCGTGACACGCGGGTCTCGGTAGGGCGTGCCGCGCAGCGAGCCCCGCAGGGGGATGGTCTCGGTCGGGTGCTCCCCGCGCAGCGACGGCCGGCGACGCGGCTTCGGCTGCGGCCCCTGCGGCGGCGTCGGCTCCGAGGTCGTGAAGGGCCGTGGCCGCGGCCGGCGGTAGGGACGCTGCTGCTGCACCGGGATGGCCTGGGCACCCGGCTCCTGCTTCCTCGGTGGCCGCTGCTTCGGACGGTCCTGCGGCCCCGGTCGCCGAGGCTTGCGTGGCTCAGGAGGCGGCGGTGTCGTCATAGGCCGGGCAGCTGCGGGGGTTCAGGTACGGGCGACTCCAGGGCGGGCCACCACGAGACGTCGAGCGACCCCAGCACGAGACCACCGATCACGATGAGGCCGAGGGCCAGCAGTGCCACCACGGCCACGACCCGGAAGGGTGCCGGCGTCGTCACCGCGCGGACCATGCTGCGGCTGCCCCTGCGCAGGCTCGGCCCGCCGGGTCCCCACCATCCGATGACGATCGCGAGCAGCGCACCGACGGCGATGGGCGCCGGGTCGTCCAGGCGCACCTCGTGACCGCCGGTGGAGGCGAGGCCGACCGCGGTCGCGAGGAGCCCGGCGGCGCCGACGAGCAGCGGCAGGAGCGACGTGACGATCGTGGCGAGCACGGCACCCAGCAGGTGCAGCGGGCTGGATGCCACGGCGACGGGCGTGTCGCTTCGTCGGTAGCCCTTGCGGTAGCGGCGACGCACGGTGGCCGTCATCGACTTGTCGACCGTCCGGGCGACGAGGGACCACAGCAGGACCACGGTCACCCCGACATACGGCAGGGCGGCGGTGAGCGCGACGAGGGCCAGGAGCAGCGAGGCGAGCACGTCGCTGCGCTGCGGCTTGCCGATCCGGGGGTCGCCCGGCCGGTCGGAGAGCCCGGGGGCGACGCCCGGCCACGGCTGGCGGCCGTCGCTCGGCGGCGGCGCGGGCGCCGCTGGCGGGGGCTGCGGGTTCGGGTCCTGCCACGCGCCGCTCCCCCACGGGGGCGGGGGCTGCTGCGGCTGCGCCGGCAACTGCCGGGTGCGGTCCGGCTCGAGGGTGCGGGTGCGCTGCGGCAGCACGTCGGTGACGGGCCTGCCGTGGGCCCGGGCCTCCAGGGCGGCGATCACCTCGTCGGCGTCGGGGCGCAGCTCGGGGTCGGGGGTCAGCGCCGCGTGCAGCAGCGGCGCCAGGTCCGGGTCGACGTCGCGCAGGTCCGCCTCGCCCCGCGCGACGCGGGAGAGGATCGCCTCCATGCCGCCACGGCCGAAGGGGGACCGCCCGGTCGAGGCGAAGACGAGCGTGGCGGCCCATCCCCACCAGTCGGTCGCGGGGGTGACGTGGCCCCCTTCGACCAGCTCCGGGGAGAGGTAGCCGGGGGTGCCCATGACCAGCCCGGTCATCGTCATCCGGGAGGTGTCGGCGATGTGGGCGATGCCGAAGTCGATGACGACCGGCTCCCCGTCGAGCATGAGCACGTTGCCGGGCTTGAGGTCGCGGTGGATGACCCCGACGCCGTGGATCGCCCGCAGCGCCTCCGCGAGCCCGCGGGCGAGGGAGAGGAGCTGCTTGGCGTCGAGGGGTCCCTGCTCGTGGACGTACTGCTCGAGGCTCGGTCCCGGCACGTACCGGGTGACGATGTAGGGCTGCTCGGCGTCCAGGTCGGCGTCGAAGACCGGCGCGATCCGTTGCGACCGCACCCTGGCCAGCGTGTCGACCTCGCGCGAGAGGCGGGCGCGGGCGTCCTCGTCATGGGCGACGTGGGCGCGCAGCACCTTGATGGCCACCGCCCGACCGCGCTCGTCGAGCGCCAGGTGGACGATGCCCATGCCTCCTTGCCCGAGCTGCTGGAGCACCCGGTAGGGGCCGATCCGTTCGAAGTCCGCCACTGGCACGCTCCCACGCTCGTCCGGGGCGGGGTCCTCCCCGATGAGCTCAGTCGTCATGGGTCCAGACTAGGGCGACACGGGTGTGAGTTGTCGGAGCGCTACCTGAGTGCCTGCTGATGGATCACTGCTGGATGTAGGCCTCGAGGTGGTCCCGCTCGGCCGCCAGCGTGTCGATCCGGTGCTTGACGATGTCACCGATGCTCACCACGGCGTGCAACTTGCCGTCGCGCAGCACCGGCATGTGGCGGATTCGTCGCTCCGTCATCCGGGCGGCGAGGTCGGCGACCTGGTCCTCCTCCTCGCAGGTCTGCACCTGGCGGGTCATGATCGCGCTCACCGGACCCTCGAGGACGGACACGCCGTCCCGGTGCAGCCGACGCGCGACGTCCCGCTCCGAGACGATGCCGACGACGACACCGTCCCCGGAGGTGACGACGACGGCGCCGATGCGGTGCTCGTCCAGAGTGGCGAGCAGCTCGGTGACGGTCGAGTCGGGCGACACCGTGAACACATCGCTGCCCTTGTTTCGCAGCACGTCCGAGATCTTCATGTACCGACGCTACCGGGCCGTCGATCCCAGCGGTAGCCCTTGCGCTGTACATAGGCTGGTCATCACCGACCGGGAGGAGCATCGCCGTGGGTACTCGCACCTTCGACCTCGTCATCGCCGCCAACCGCCTGCCCGTGGACCGTGTCGTCGGTCCCGACGGCACGAGCGAGTGGCACCGCTCGCCCGGGGGCCTCGTGACCGCGATGGACTCGGTGATGAGCCATCGCGACGGAGCCTGGGTCGGCTGGGCCGGAGAGGCGGGTGAGGCTCCGGCCCCCTTCGCCGAGGCGGGCATGTGGCTGCACCCGGTGCCGGTCTCGCGGGAGGAGGTCACCTCCTACTACGAGGGCTTCAGCAACGAGACGCTGTGGCCGATCTACCACGACGTCATCGTGCCGGCCCACTTCCACCGGGAGTGGTGGGCGGACTACCGGGCGGTCAACGAGCGCTTCGCCGACGCCGTGTGCGAGGTCGCCGCACCGGGCGCGAAGGTGTGGATCCACGACTACCAGCTCCAGCTCGTGCCCGCCCTGGTGCGCGAACGGCGCTCCGACGTGCGGATCGGCTGGTTCAACCACATCCCCTTCCCGCCGGTCGAGCTCTTCGCCCAGCTGCCGTGGCGCTCGCGCATCATCGAGGGCCTCCTCGGCGCCGACTACCTCGGCTTCCAGCGGCAGGCGGACGCCCAGAACTTCCTGCGTGCGGCCCGGCAGCTCGACGGCCGCACCACGAAGGGAGAGACCGTCACCACCACCGACCCGGACGGCTCGGAGCGGGTGGTGCGGGCCTCCGCCGTGCCGATCAGCGTGGACTACCAGGGGCTGGACGAGCTGGCCCGCACCCCGGCCGTCGAGCAGCGGGCGCAGCAGATCCGTGCCTCGCTGGGCGACCCCGACGTCGTCATGCTCGGCGTCGACCGCCTCGACTACACCAAGGGCATCCGCCACCGCCTCAAGGCCTACGAGGAGCTCCTCGCCGACGGCACGCTCCGCTCGCCGGAGGTGACCTTCGTGCAGGTCGCGACGCCCAGCCGGGAGCGGGTCGCGGCCTACCGGCAGCTGCGCAGCGAGGTGGAGACGACCGTCGGGCGGATCAACGGCACCTACTCCGCGATCGGCCGGCCGGCGCTGCACTACCTGCACCGCAGCTACCCGCGCGAGGAGATGGCAGCCCTCTTCCTCATGGCCGACATCATGCTCGTCACCCCGCTGCGGGACGGGATGAACCTCGTCGCCAAGGAGTACGTCACCTGCCGCCACGACGAGGGCGGGGCGCTCGTGCTCAGCGAGTTCACCGGCGCCTGGCACCACATGAAGCAGGCCTTCGTGTGCAACCCGCACGACATCGAGGGGCTGAAGCTGACGATGATGCGCGCGATCGAGACCGAGCCCCGGCAGAAGCGGCGCCAGATGCGGGCCCTCCGGCGCCAGGTCGGCGAGAACGACGTGCAGACCTGGGCCGACCGGTTCCTCACGAACCTGGAGCTGGCCCCCGAGCGGCCGGACCGCACCGGGACGAAGGGGGCCCGGCCGTGACCGGGGAGAGCCCCGCCGGATCCCTCGAGCGGGTCGCCGGCGCCGGGCGGCTGCTCGTGGCGAGCGACTTCGACGGGGTGCTGGCCCCCTTCGTCCTGGACCCGATGGACGCCCGCCCCCAGGAGGGCACCACCGAGGCGCTGCGCGCCCTGGCCGCCCTCCCCCGGACCTGGTCCGCGGTCGTCTCCGGTCGCGACCTGGCCACGCTGGAGGCCCTGACCGGGCTCGCCGGGTCCGCGGTCGTGCGGATCGGCAGCCACGGCGCCGAGACCAGCCGGGAGCTCGGGGCGGGGCCCGGCCCGGAGGTGGCCGAACGGCTGCAGCGGCTGCGGGAGACCGTCCACTCGGCCGTGGCGGAGCGTGACCCGCGCATCCGCGTGGAGGAGAAGCCGACCGCCGTCGTCCTGCACACCCGCGGCCTGACGCCGGACAGCCTCGAGGTCGCCGCCGAGATCGCCGAGGAGGCCGCCGCAGCGGACGGCGTCGGGCTGCTGACCGGCAAGTCGGTGCACGAGCTGAGCGTCGTGCGGGCCGACAAGGGCACTGCGCTGCAGGGGCTGGCCGGGGAGCTCGGCGCCGACGCGATCGTCTACCTCGGTGACGACGTGACCGACGAGCACGTCTTCGAGGTGCTCGGCCCGCAGGACCTCGGCATCAAGGTCGGGGACGGCGAGACGGCCGCGACGACGCGCCTCGCCGACGCCACCGAGGTGCCCGACCTGCTCGTCCGGTTGCGGGAGCAGCGGGAGCGACGCATGGCGCCCTCGGGGTCGGGACGGTAGGCGAGAGCCATGCCCCTGGACATCTTCGCCGCCCGGCCGGACCCCGCCCTGCTCGACCTGCCCTGGTCGGTCCCGCTCGCGCAGTGGCCGGAGGACCTCCTGGCCGCGCTGCCCCGGGGCATCTCCCGGCACGTGGTGCGCTTCGCCCGGCTCTCCGGCGGGATCGTCGCGGTCAAGGAGATCAAGGAGTCGCTCGCCCGCGAGGAGTACCACCTGCTGCGCAACCTGCGCCGGCTGGACCTGCCCTGCGTCGAGCCGATCGCCGTCGTCGCGGGACGCACCGACGAGGCGGGGACGCCGCTCGACGCCTGCCTGGTCACCCGGCACCTGCAGTTCTCCCTCCCCTACCGCGCCCTCTTCAGCCAGCAGCTGCGCGTGGACACCGCCGACCGGCTCGTCGACGCGCTCGCGGTGCTGCTGGCCCGGCTGCACCTCGTGGGTTTCTTCTGGGGGGACGTCTCGTTGTCGAACACCCTCTTCCGCCGCTCCGCAGGAGCCTTCGCCGCGTATCTCGTCGACGCCGAGACCGGCGAGCTGCACGACTCCCTCAGCGACGGGCAGCGCGAGCACGACCTGGACCTGGCACGCGTCAACATCGCCGGCGAGATGATGGACCTCGCCGCGGGCGGGTACCTGCCGGAGGGGCTGGACCCGATCGAGTCCTCCGAGACGGTCATCGGCCGCTACCGACACCTGTGGCGGGAGCTGACCGAGGACGAGACCTTCGAGGTCGGCGAGCGCTGGCGCGTCGACGAGCGCATCCGTCGGCTGAACGCGTTGGGCTTCGACGTCGACGAGCTGGAGATGTCCACCGACCTGGACGGGTCCTCGATGCGGATCCAGCCGAAGGTGGTCGACGCCGGCCACCACACCCGTCGGCTGCTGCGGCTGACCGGGCTGGACGTGGAGGACAACCAGGCCAGGCGGCTGCTCAACGACCTGGACTCCTACACCGCCGCCACGGACCGTCAGGGCGAGGACGAGGAGCTCGTCGCCAACGACTGGCTGACGCGCGTCTACCGGCCCACGATCCGGGCGATCCCGCCCGCACTGCGCCGCAAGCTCGAGCCGCCGGAGATCTTCCACGAGATCCTCGAGCACCGCTGGTACATGGCCGAGCGTGTGGGGCACGACATCCCCCTCGAGGAGGCGATCACCGCCTACCTCCGTGACGTCCTCCCGGGTCGACCCGACGAGGAGGCGGTGCTCGCAACGGACCACCCCGCGCCGCCGATCGTGGAGGATGTGGACCCGTGAGCCCACGCACCGCCGACTTCACCGACCGGGTCCCGGCCGGGATCATCGACGAACTCGTCTCGGGTGTCCCGGCGCTCCTCGTGGGGGTCCTCGGCCTGGTGCTCCTCCTCGCCGGCGACTCGAGCGCGGTCATCCTCGTCGGGCTCATCCTGCTCGGGCTGGCCGTGCTCCTCGACATCGCCCTCGTCGTCTGGAACCGGGTGGTGCGCGTGGTGCGCATCGGTCAGAGCGTCGGCAAGAGCGCCTGCGGGCTGCAGGTCGTCGACGCCGCGAGCGGGCTGCCCCCGTCGGTCGGGCCCGCGCTGCTGCGCGAGCTGGTCAGCCGGGTCGCGGGCGTCTTCTCGTGGCTCTGGGTGCTCATCGACGACGAGGACCGCTCGCTCGCCGACATCGCCGCAGGCACCCTCGTGGTCCGCCACCACGGGAGGTGAGGGCAGGCCCCCTTCGCCTGCTCAGGGGCGGGGCCGGCGGTACCAGGCCGTCGCCGGGCGCTGCCACATCGCGATGACGGCGACGAGCGCGCACGCCAGGGTGAGCACGTCGCCGATGAGCGGCAGGGGATCGGCGACGCTGATCAGCCAGCAGATTGACGCGAGCACGTAGAGACCGAAGAACACGGTCCCCACGACCCGCGACCACTCCGCCCCGCGCGCGGTCAGCCAGGCCATGGCGAGCCACAGCGCGGCGACCCCGAGGCAGAACGCGACGACGAAGATGACGCCGATTGCCAGGGCGGGGCCGACCATGTCGAGGTTGCCGTCCTCGCCGAGGTTGCGCTCGAGCTCGGTGCGGAAGTCCTGCCAGTCCACGGCGAGGGCGAGCGGGCCCGCCAAGGCCGTGACGACCGCGGCCGCCACCATCGCGACCCACGCGATGGTGATCGCGGGCGGTCTGGCCACCGGCCACTGCTGCCCCTGCCACTGCGGAGGCTGCTGCGGCACGGTGCCCATCGGCTCAGCCCCTCCGCAGCCGGAAGATCTCGTAGAGGGTGACCCCGGCGGCGACCCCGGCGTTGAGGGACTCCACGGCACTGCTCATCGGCACCGAGACGATCTGGTCGCAGGTCTCGCTGACGAGCCGGGAGAGTCCCTTGCCCTCGCTGCCGACGACCACGACGAGCGGGGTGTCCGCCAGCTCCAGCCCGGGCAGCTCGACGTCTCCGTCCATGTCGAGGCCGATGACGAAGAAACCGGCCTTGCGGTAGTCCTCGAGGGCCCGCGTCAGGTTGCTGGCCCGGGCCACCGGGATGCGTGCGGCCGCACCGGCGGAGGTCTTCCACGCCGAGGCGGTCATCCCGGCGCTGCGCCGCTGCGGGACGACCACGCCGTGCCCGCCGAAGGCACCGACCGAGCGGACGATGGCTCCGAGGTTGCGGGGGTCGGTGATCCCGTCCAGCGCCACGACGAGCGGGGTGCCCGGCAACTGGGAGTTGATGAGGTCCTTGGGGTGCGCGTACTCGTAGGGCGGCACCTGCAGCGCCAGGCCCTGGTGCACCGCGCCGTCGGTGAGGCGGTCCAGCTCCTGGCGGGAGGCCTCCATGATCGGGATGTCGAGCCCGGCGGCCGCCTTGAGCGCCTCCTTGACCCGGTCATCGCTCTCGATCCGACCGGCGAGGTACATCGTGCTCGCCGGCACCCCGGCGCGCAGCGCCTCGAGGACGGAGTTGCGCCCGGCGATGACCTCGCTCGAGTCTGTCTTGCGACGCGGTGCCGGTCGGCCCCCGTCACGGCGTCGGGAGTCCTGACCGGTCTTGTACTTCTTGTGGTTCGGACGGTCCTCCGCCCGCGGCGTCGGTCCCTTGCCCTCGAGGCCCTTGCGTCGCTGGCCCCCGGACCCGACGGTCGGGCCCTTCTTCGAGCCGCTCCTGCGCACGGCGCCGCGGCGGCCGCTGTTGCCGGCCATCAGTGCTCCCTCCGTCCGAGGGTCCACCGGGCACCACTCGGGGTGTCCTCGAGGGTGATGCCGGCTGCCGTCAGCTCGTCGCGGATCCGGTCGGCGGTCTCGAAGTCGCGCGAGGCGCGGGCCTCGGCGCGGGCCTCGATCTGCGTGCGCACGACCGCGTCGAGGGCGGAGGTCAGCTCGGCCTCGCGCCCGCCCCCGGCAGCGGCCCACACGCCGGAGAGCGGGTTGACGCCGAGCACGTCGGTCATCGCGACGACGGTGAGCGCGATCTGGGCGGCCTCGTCACGGGCGCCCTCGTCGAGGGCGGTGTTGCCGCTGCGGACGGTCTCGTGGATGACCGCGAGCGCGCCGGTGACGCCGAGGTCGTCGTCCATCGCCTCGGCGAACTCGGCCGGCAGCTCCACTGCCGGGTCGGCCTCCAGGACCTCCTGGTCCGGCAGCGCGCGGCGCAGGAAGCCCTCGATGCGCTCGACGGCGGAGGCGGCCTCGTCGAGCGACCCGACGTGGTACTCGATCATCGAGCGGTAGTGGGCGGCCGTGAGGAAGTAGCGCACGGTGAGCGGGTCGTGCTCGGTGACGAGGTGCTGGACCTCCAGGGCGTTGCCGAGGGACTTGCCCATCTTCTCGCCCTTGACCGTCACCCAGCCGTTGTGCAGCCAGTAGCCGGCGAAGTCGTACCCCGCGGCGTGGGACTGGGCCTGCTCGTTCTCGTGGTGGGGGAAGCGAAGGTCGATCCCGCCACCGTGGATGTCGAAGGCGTCACCGAGGTACTTGCGAGCCATGGCCGAGCACTCCAGGTGCCAGCCGGGGCGCCCGGTGCCGTAGGGGGTCGGCCAGCTGGCCGTTGTCGGCTCCTCGGGCTTGGCCCCCTTCCACAGGGCGAAGTCGCGCGGGTCCCGCTTGCCGCGAGGGTCGGCGTCGTCCGCGGCGACCATGTCGTCGAGGTTCTGGTTGCTCAGCTGCCCGTACTCGCCCCAGCTGCGCACGTCGAAGTAGACGTCGCCCGAGCCGTCCTCTGCGGCGTAGGCGTGGCCGTTCTCGATGAGACGGTCGACGAGCTGCACCATCTCGGGGATGTGCCCGGTGGCCCGCGGCTCGTAGGTCGGTGGCAGCACGCCGAGCAGCTCCAGCGCCTCGGTGGTGTAGCGCTCGTTGCGGTAGCTGAGGGCCCACCACGGCTCGTCGGTGCCCTCCGCCTTGCGGAGGATCTTGTCGTCGATGTCGGTCACGTTGCGCACGAGGGTGACGTCGTATCCGTGCCCCCGCACGAGCCAGCGCCGCAGGATGTCGAAGGCGACGGCGAAACGCAGGTGCCCGATGTGCGGGGCGCCCTGGGTGGTGAGGCCACAGATGTACATGCCGACCTTCCCGGGGGTCACCGGGACGAAGTCGCGCTGGGTACGCGTGGCGGAGTCGAAGAGCTGCAGGGTCACGCGCACAAGGCTAACGGGCGCGGTGGGCTACCTTGAGCGCGTGGCAGCACAGGACGTCGACCTGCTTGCGATGCAGGTCCCCACGTGGGCAGCCCTGACCCTCGCACTGGCCGTCACCGTGTGGAGCCTCGCGGTCGGCATCGGTCTGCAGCGCAGGCTGATCCGCATCTGGTTCCACCCGGGCGCCGCAGCCCTGCCCACGACCGGCCGCGTGCTGCTCCTGCACCTGGTGATCGTGGCCGCCGGCCTGGCCGGCTCCTTCCTCGTGCTGCAGCTGCGCGAGGCGACGACCCATGCCTCGCTGGTGTGTTGTGCGGGTGTCCTGCTCGTCGTGGTCCCCCTCGGACCATTCGTCACGAGCCTGCTCCCGACGAGCACGGGCCCCAACCCGGACCGCACGGACCTCGTGGCAGCGGGGGCCACACTCGCCCAGGCGAGGATCGTCCGGTGGCTCGGCGCCCCCTTCGCCGTCGTGGAGATGATGATCCTCATCGCACTGGGGTTCGCTGCCCTCGCGGCCTGACCGCGAGGGCAGCGACACCGTCAGTCGGTGACGTTCGGCACCTCGGCGGCGATCGTCGTGTCCGGCCCGTGGCCGGTGTGCACGACCGTCTCCGCGGGGAGGGTCAGCAGCTTCTCGCGGATCGACTCCACGATCGTCGGGTAGTCCGAGTAGGACCGCCCGGTGGCGCCGGGCCCCCCGTTGAAGAGGGTGTCGCCGGAGAAGACGACCCCCAGGCCCGGGACGTGCAGGCAGCACGCTCCCGGTGCGTGACCGGGCGTGTGCAGCACGGTCAGGTCGGTGCCCGCGACGGTGATGACCTGGCCGTGGGCCAGGGCGCCGTCCGGCGCTCGGTCCGGGTAGGTCATCTGCCACAGCGGGGCCTCGTCCGGGTGCACCCAGATCGGGGCCCCCTTCGCGTCGGCGACCTCGGCGGCGGCGTTGACGTGGTCGTTGTGCGCGTGGGTGGACACGATCGCGAGCAGTCGGCGATCGCCGACCGCCTCGAGGATCGGGGCGGCCTCGTGACCGGCGTCGATGACGATGCATTCCGCGTCGTCACCGACGATCCACACGTTGTTGTCCACCTCCCAGGAGCCACCGTCCAGCTCGAAGGTGCCCGAGGTGATGACCTTCTCGATGCGCGCGGTCACAGGACCACCACCGAGCGGAGCACCTCACCGGCGTGCATCTTGGTGAAGGCGGACTCGACGTCACCGAGGCCGATGCGCTCGGAGACGAAGCGGTCCAGGTCGAAGCGGCCCTGGCGGTAGAGGTCGACGAGCATCGGGAAGTCGCGGCTCGGCAGGCAGTCGCCGTACCAGCTGGACTTCAGCGCACCGCCCCGACCGAAGATCTCGATCATCGGGAGGGTGACCTCCTTGTCCGGGGTGGGCACGCCGACGAGCACGAGCCGGCCGGCGAGGTCGCGGGCGTAGAAGGCCTGCTCGTAGGTCTCCGGCAGGCCGACCGCCTCGACGACGACGTCGGCACCGAAGCCGCCGGTGAGCTCGCGGACCCGCTCGACGGTGTCCTCACGGCTCGCGTCGACGGTGTGGGTGGCGCCGAATTCCTTGGCGGTCTCCAGCTTCCGCGGGTCCCGGTCGACGGCGATGATCGTCGTCGCACCCGCCACGACGGCACCGGCGATGGCGGCGTCACCGACGCCACCGCACCCGATGACGGCGATGGACTCGCCGCGGGTGACCTCACCGGTGTTGACGGCGGCACCGAAGCCGGCCATGACACCGCACCCGAGCAGCCCGACCGCCGCGGCGTCGGCGTCCGGGTCGACCTTGGTGCACTGGCCGGCGGCGACGAGGGTCTTCTCCGCGAAGGCGCCGATGCCCAGCGCGGGGCTGAGCACGGTGCCGTCGGTGAGCGTCATCGGCTGATCGGCGTTGTGGGTGTCGAAGCAGTAGTGCGGCTTGCCCTTCCGGCAGGCGCGGCACTCCCCGCACACGGCGCGCCAGTTGAGGATGACCGGGTCGCCGGGGGCGACCTCGGTGACGCCCTCGCCGACGGCCTCGACGACGCCCGAGGCCTCGTGGCCGAGCAGGAACGGGTACTCGTCGTTGATCCCACCGTCGCGGTAGGCGAGGTCGGTGTGGCAGACACCGCACGTGCTGATCTTCACGACGGCCTCGCCGGGTCCGGGGTCCGGCACGACGATGTCGACGACCTCGACCTCGGCGTCCTTGCTCCGGGCGATGACGCCCTTGACGGTCTGCGGCACGGGAGACTCCTTCCTGCGTCGGGGCACGGCTGCCCCCTTCGCGCTCCATCGTGTCCCACGGGCGAAGGGGGTGGCCACCCCGCCCCCGACCCCCGGTCGCCCGGGCCGGGCGCCGATGCGGTGGAGGCAAGTTTCCGCCGAGGCAAGTCACTAGGCTTGGGCCATGCCACGTCCGCTCTTCGACCCGGTCGTGCACCAGCCGCACCGACTCCAGATCTGCGCGCTGCTCGTGCCGACGCGGGGGCTTCCCTTCGCCCGGATCCGGGAGGAGGTCGGCCTGTCCGACTCGGCGCTCAGCAAGCACCTGAGCGCACTGGAGGCCGAGGACTACGTCACCGTCGCGCGGGAGGTCACCGCCGGGCGGCGGCTCACCCGGGTGACGCTGACCCCTCGCGGGCGGGAAGCCCTCTGCGGGCACGTCTCCGAGCTGCAACGGCTGGCCCGCATCGCCTCTCCCAGGACGCACTCCTCGATCCGGTGATCACCGGGGACCCCCGCGGGCGCGAGGGCTACCCTTCCCCACCATGAGCGTCCTCGTGATCCAGCACCAAGCCACGTGCCCGCCGGCCCGTCTCGGGCAGTGGCTGCGTGAGGACGGTGTCGATCTCGACGTGCGCCGGCCCTACGAGGGCGAGCCGCTCCCCGAGGACCTCACCGGGCACGCGGGCCTGGTCGTGCTCGGTGGGCAGATGGGCTGCCGGGACGACGGGGTGGCCCCGTGGCTCCCGGCGACCCGTGAGCTGATCCGCGTCGCCGCGAAGGGGGCGACTCCCACCCTCGGCGTGTGCCTGGGGCACCAGCTCGCGGCGGTCGCACTCGGCGGCGACGTGGGCCGCAACCCCGCGGGTCGCACGCTGGGGGTCTTCACCACCCGCGGCCAGGGCGAGCTCGCCGAGGACCCCGTCCTGCGAGCCGCGCAGGATGCCCCCATCCCCCAGTGGAACGACGACATCGTCACCCGGCTGCCCTCCGGCGCAACGCCGCTCGCCACCAACGAGCGGGACGACCTGCTGCTCGCCCGGCTCGCACCCACGGTCTGGGGAGTCCAGGGCCACCCCGAGGCCGACCACCGGGTCGTCGCCCGGTGGGCCGAGTCGGACGCCGGGACCGCCGAGCTGGACGGTGTCGACGTCCGCGCGACGCTCGCCTCGATCGAGGCCGCCGAGCCGGCGATCGAGGCGGCATGGCGCCCGGTTGCCGCCGCCTTCGCCGGGCGGCTCTGAGACCGAGGGCAGGCGGCACCGCCGCGCCCCCGATGAACCGCCGGCGCTGTCGTGGGTTGACGGGTGACCGGGATCCTTTGGGCATCTCTTGACATGTCGCCCGGGGCGGCCCGCTCAATAGTCTCGGGCCATGTCATCCCTGCCACGGCTCTCCGCCCACGAGCTCATCGAGACCGTGCTCGACGACGGGTCCTTCGAGCCCTGGGACGAGCCGATCGACATCAGCGGACACCCCGAGGAGTACCGGGACTCGCTGCGCCGCGCCGCCGAGCGCGCCGGCACGGACGAGTCCGTGATCACCGGCCGCGGCCTCGTGCACGGGCGTCCCGTGGCGGTGATCGTCAACGAGTTCGCCTTCCTGGCCGGCTCGATCGGATCCGCTGCCGCTGACCGGATCACACGGGCGGTGAGCCGGGCCACCGCCGAAGGTCTCCCTCTCGTGGCCTCGACCTGCTCCGGCGGAACCCGGATGCAGGAGGGGACTCCCGCCTTCGTGCACATGGCCCGGATCTCCCGGGCCATCGTCGCCCACCAGGAGGCCGGCCTGCCCTACCTCGTGCACCTCCGGCACCCGACGACGGGCGGCGTCCTTGCCTCGTGGGGGTCGTTGGGCCACATCACCGTCGCCGAGCCCGGGGCGATGGTCGCCTTCCTCGGGCCGAAGGTCTACGAGGCCCTCGAGGGGCGCCCCTTCCCTCCGGGAGTCCAGGTCAGCGACAACCTCGTGCGACGGGGGATCATCGACGGCGTCGTGACCACCACGGAGCTGGCGGAGGTGCTGGACCGCACCCTCGGGCTCCTCCTCGACCCGCCCACTGCCACCACCCGGTCGGAGCGGCCCGGACCCGAGGAGCGCCGCAGGTCCTCGTGGGAGTCGATCGAGATCACCCGCGAGGAGCATCGCGTAGGCGTGCGGGACCTCCTCCGCCACGGCAGCGACGCCATCATCCGGCTGCAGGGGACGGACGAGGGCGAGAACGACCGGACGGTCATGATCGCGATCGCCCGGATCGACGGGGTGCCGTGCGTCCTCATCGGCCAGGACCGGAGCCGGCAGTCCCCCGGCACCCCGATGGGTCCGGCCGCCCTGCGGGAGGCCAGGCGGGGCATGCACCTGGCCAACCAGCTGCGCCTGCCCCTCGTCTCGGTCATCGACACCCCCGGCGCCGAGCTGTCGCCGGAGGCCGAGGAAGGTGCCATGGCCGGCGAGATCGCCCGGTGCATCGCGGGGATGACCTCGCTCACGGTCCCCAGTGTCTCGGTCCTGCTCGGTCAGGGGTGCGGTGGCGGTGCGCTCGCGCTGCTGCCGGCGGACCGCACCATCGCCGCCGAGAACGCCTGGCTCTCGCCACTGCCGCCCGAGGGGGCGAGCGTCATCATGTTCGGTGACGCGACCCACGCGCCGCAGATGGTGGAGCAGCAACGCGTCTCGGCCTTCGAGCTGCTCGAGGACGGCATCGTCACCCACCTCGTCGCGGAGTCCGAGGAGGACTCCCCGGAGGTCTTCGCCGAGGCCGTCGCGGCCTCGATCGGCGTCCGGCTGCGGGAGCTGCGAAGCGCCTGAGCCAGGGGCGGCCTCGCCTAGTGCACGGTTGCGTCGACCTCCGCCAGCCACCGGCGGACGGAGTCGTTGTGCTGGCCCAGGGTCGGAGGCGCCTCGTGGTGGCGGCGGGCGCCCGCGTAGTCGTTGTCGTCGAGCCGCACGGCCGGTCCCGGCAGCGCGAGACGCCCCTGGGTGGCGTGGTCGACCTCGATCCTCAGGCCCTGGGAGATGGCCTGGTCCCACTCGTAGACCTCGTCGATGGTCCGGACCCGCCCGGACGGGATCCCCGCCGCGGTGAGGAGCTCCAGCCAGTGGTCGGCGGGCTCCTCGGCGAACACCCCCTCGAGGATGTCGATGAGCTCCTCCTTGTGGGTGACCCGGTCGCCGTTGGTGGCGAACCGTGGGTCGTCGACCGCGATCCCGAGTGCGGGGGCGAACCGCTTCCACAGGGTCTCCGAACCGCAGGAGAGCTGGATGGGCGAGGTCGCCGTGTGGAAGAGGCCGTACGGCGCGATCGACGGGTGGTGCGAGCCGGAGAGCCCCGGGACCTCTCCCCCCACGGTCCACCGGGTGCCCTGGAAGGCATGGATCCCGACGATGCCGGCGATGAGCGAGGTGCGGACGACGCGTCCGCGACCGGTGCGCTCCCGCTCGTAGAGGGCCGCCACCGTGCCGTAGGCGCCGTTCATCCCGGCGAGCAGGTCCGCGATCGGCACCCCGACCTTGGTCGGCTCCTCGATCCCGGTCAGGCTCATCAGCCCGGCCTCGCCCTGGGCGATCTGGTCGTACCCCGCCCTCTCCGCCTCCGGCCCGTCGTGCCCGAAGCCGGTGATCGAGAGGATGACCAGGCGCGGGTTGAGCTCGTGCAGCCGCTCGACGTCGAACCCGAGCCGGTCCAGGACACCGACCCGGAAGTTCTCCATGAGGACGTCCGCCTGCCGCACCAGTGCGGTCATCACCTGTTGGTCCTCGGCGATCTTCAGATCGAGGGTGATCGACTCCTTGTTGCGGTTGGCCGACATGAAGTAGGTCGACTCGCGCTGCTCACCCTCGCCGAGGAACGGTGGACCCCAGCCACGGCTGTCGTCTCCAGCGGGGCTCTCGATCTTGATCACGCGGGCGCCGAGGTCCCCGAGCATCATGGCCGCGTGGGGCCCGGCGAGCGCCCGGGTCATGTCCAGGACGATGGTCCCGGACAGTGGCCCGTCGCCCGCCGGGTCCGGCGCGGAGCCGGCCTCGGTCACGCCCGCCCCATGTCGACGATCGCCGCGACGGGGCCTCCCCCGTCCGGGCCCTGGTGCGCGGCCGAGACCGAGACGAAGACGGCGGGATCACCGGTGACGGACGCTGTCACGCCGCCAACGGCGGCCTTGATCTGCCGGTGCCAGTGGACGTCGGAGTCATCGAGCATCGCATTGCGCCGCCCCCGCACGTGGCCGTCCTGGCTGGTCTCGCACTTGAGGAAGACGTTGACGAGGCGATCGTCCAGGTCGGTGCTGCGGGCGCGCTCCGGCAGGTCGAGCCCCGCGTCCTTGATCGCGTCCCAGATGCCCTCGGCGTCCAGGGCGTCCTTCATGACCGAGTGGCCGATGCGGTAGTTGCCGCCGACCCCCCGGGCATTGCCCACGACGACGATCTGGGCCCGGTCCAGCTCCACTCCGGAGGAGCAGGACGCGACCGAGGAGTACAGGTCCCGGTTCTCCAGGACGTCCTCGTCGGTCGGCATCTCGATCTCCCCGAGGGCGACGGCGATCCCGAGTGCAGTGGTGCCGTTGGACAGGTCCATCGACTTGAGGGTGTCGTCGGTCCACACCGTCTTCCCGCGGCTCTTGGCGTCCCTGATGGTGTCGATCGTCAGCAGGGGTGTCTTGGTCTGGACGTAGTGCACGTCGGCGGGGTCGGTGATGCCCGCCTCCGCCATCGCGCGGGTGACGCCTTCGGCGACCTTCTCGATCATCGGGGTCCGCCCGATCTCCTCCGGGAGCAGCTGGTCGCTCATGGCGAAGCCGACGCTGAGGCGCAGCTCGTCGCTCGGCGCCGCCTTCTCCGGGGGCAGCGTGGCGAAGATGGTCGCGTGCGGGCTGATGACGCCGTCGGTCCCCCCGGACCACACGATCGGGATCTGGTGCACCTCGTCGGCGGACCGGGTTCCCTTCTCCTGGATCACCTCCCGGAATGCCCGGTCGGCGATGATGCGGGTGTAGTCGTTGACCCCGCCGTTGCCCTCGGTCTTCCCGATGATGGCGATGACCCGATCGGCCTCCAGGGTGCCGTCGTCGATGAGCTTGGCCAACTCGCTGGCGTCGGCGACGGAGTGGATCGGGACCTTGCGGACTTCGATTGCTGACGGCACTGGCGCGTCCTTCCGTGGTGGTGGTGATGGATCGGGCGAGCTAGCGGGTCGGCACGACCCGCGTGCCGACCCGCCCCTCGATGGCCTCGGTGATGCGCTCGAGGGAGGTGATGATGCCGGTCCCGGTACCGGACTCGGCGAACGTCGTGACGGCCTCGACCTTGGGTCCCATCGACCCGGCCGCGAATCCCTGCTCGGCGCAGAGCTCTCGCATCTCGGTCGCGTCGATCTCGCCGACGGGCCGCTCGGAGTCACTGCCCCAGCCGGCCACGACCGCGTCTACGTCGGTGGCGATGACGAGGTGGTCCGCTCGCACCTGCTGCGCGATGAGCGCCGCGGTGAGGTCCTTGTCGATGACCGCCTCCGCACCGACGTTGGCCCCGTCGGTGCCGCGGAACGTGGGGATCCCCCCGCCCCCGGAGCACACGACCACGTAACCGGACCTCATCAGCACGTCGGCGGCGGGGCCGTCGAGGCACTCGACGGGTGCCGGTGAGGCCACGACACGACGCCAGCCACGCTCGGGCACCTCGACGAACTGCTGCCCCTGGTCGATGAGGGGCTGGGCCTCGGCACGGGTCAGGTACCGACCGATCGGCTTCGTCGGGTCGACGAAGTGTGCGTCCGCCGGGTCGACCAGCGTCCGCGAGACGAGCGCTGCGGACTTCCGGTCGATGCCCCTCGCCGCGAACTGCTCGTCCAGGGCATTGATGATCAGCATGCCGATCGTCGCCTGCGTCTGGGCACCGCACCAGTCCAGCGGCACGGGTGGCACGCGTCCGGCCGTGAGCTCGTTCTTCACGAGCAGGTTCCCGACCTGGGGACCGTTGCCGTGGGTGATCAGCACCTCGTGTCCCGCAGCGACGAGATCGACGACGGGGCCCGCCGCCCGCCGGATGGCATCCCGCTGGTCCTCCGGACGTGCACTCCCGTCCGGGGACGTCATGGCGTTGCCGCCCAAGGCGATCACGAAGCGCATGTGATGCACGTTACGAGCCGACACCACCGGCCCACACTGGCAATAGCTGCTGAATCAGAAAACGTTCTGGGCACGTCATGACAATGCGCCGAGCTCTCGACGCAGGATCGGCGTCAGTCCCCTCGGCGGACGGCCCAGCAGGCCGACGAGCGACCCGGACCCGGCCGGCAGGCCGTACCGGTCGTAGTAGGCGAACATCGCCAGGAGCCAGTCACGCACCCTCGGCTCGAGACCGCGGCCGGCGCCGGCCGACCACTCGGCCACCGGGATCCGACGCACCGGCACGCGCCGGCCGATCACCTCCTCGGCGACACCGGCCACCTCACGCACGCTGACCAGCTCGGGCCCACCGAGCTCGTAGGTCGCCCCGACGTCCTCGGACCGGAGGAGCGTGATCGCTGCCGCCTCACCCACGTCCTCGACGTCGACGAGTCCGAACCTGCGATCGGGGTCGTAGACGACGTCGATGCCCGGAGGGTCCGCCCGCAGACCGGGGAGGAGGTTCTGGACGTAGGCGCAGGGCTGCAGGATCGTCCAGTCGAGGCCACTGCGGCGCACGAGGTCCTCGGCCTCCGCCTTGCCCAGGTGGTGGGGCATCAGTGGCGCGTACGGAGCGGCCACGGAGTGGTAGACCACCCTGCGGATGCCGGCTCTGCCGGCCGCCCGCAGGGCCGAGTCGACGAAGGAGGGCTCGTCCTCGCTCATGTTGGGCGCCATGAGGTAGAGACCCGTGCACCCCCTCAGGGCCTCCGGGAGATCGACCAGCTCGGCTCGCCCCAGCGGCCGGGCAGCGACGCCGCGCCGACGCAGCGCCGACACCACCGCGCCCCCGGTCTTCCCCCGGCCACTGAGCACGGCGATGTCGGCAACCACCATCAGAGCCAGTCCACGTCCGCGCTGCTCCTGCCGTCGCTGAGACGCGCGTAGCCGGGGCCACGGTCGAAGAACGGCTCCTCGCCGCGGGCCTCCCGCAGCCGCCGGCGCTCGGCCGTCGTGGCCTCGGCGTCATGCCCCAGGTCGTCTGTCTCGATCGATCCGGTCAGCACGACCCCGTAGTCGCGCAGTGCCGCCTCCGCGGAAACCTTCGCCCAGGCCACGTCACGGACGACGGACTCCGGCTCGCGGTCCAGTGGATCACCCCACCCTCCGCCACCGGTGGTGCGGATGCAGATGGTCTCGCCCGCCGACACCTCCTCGTCGTCCGCGAGGGCGTCCACGTGCCGCTCCCGATCGGTCCCGGGATTGATGACCACCTCGAAGGGGGCCCCGGCCCGACCGCCCTTCACGCCCCAGCAGGCGAGGATGGACCGGTCGGCGATGGACATGAACCGTGCGTCCTTGAGCATCCGCAGCCGCTTCTCGTAGCCCAGACCGCCACGGAACTGCCCCGCTCCCCCGGAGTCGATGGCCAGGCCGAGGCTCTCCACGATGAAGGGGAAGCGCGACTCGGTGAACTCGGTCGGCAGGTTGCGCGAGTCCGGCACGACGTGGATGGTGTCCTCGCCGTCGGCGTAGTAGCGCCCTCCGGACCCACCCCCGAGCACCTCGCGCATGAGGTACGGCCGGCCGTCGCGCCCCTCGCCGTACACACCGGTGTACCGGATCGTCTCCTGGTCCGCGGGCATCCGCCCGTCGACCGCCTTGGCGATGACGCCGGCGAGCACCCCGAGCAACCGGAGGATGACGAAGGTGCGTGCATTCGTCGGGGCGGGGAACTCCGGGGTGAGCAGGGTCCCCTTCGGCGGGAAGCGCATCTCGATGAGCGGCACGATGCCCTCGTTGACGTCGAGCTCCGCCATCCGCTCGGGTGTCTCGGCCAGGTTCCGCAGGATCGGGGCCAGCCACTTCTTGAGGAAGACACCGTCGGAGTAGTCGGCGCAGTGGTTGATGGGCCCCTTGGCCTGGGGCGAGGTGCCGGCGAAGTCGAAGATCAGCCGCTCCCCCTCGGGGTCCTCCGCCGAGGTCCTCGTCAGGGTGATCCGCTGCGTGTGCAGCTTCGGGTCCTCGACCCCGTCGTGCTCGGCGTAGTCCTCCCAGGTCCACGTCCCCACCGGGATCCGACTGAGGATCTCCCGGCGGTAGGTCCGGGTCGTGTTGTCGATGACCGCGTCGAAGGCCGACTCGACCGCGTCGCGGCCGTACCGGTCGAAGAGCTCGCCCAGTCGCCGCGCACCCATGAGGCAGGCGGAGCACTCGGCGTCGAGGTCCGCGGCCAGCGCCTCCGGGGTCCGGGAGTTGCGCGTCATGATGCGCAGCGCGGACCGGACCGGGACGCCGGCGTCCCAGAGCTTGATCGGTGGGACCATCAGCCCCTCCTCGAACACGCTCGTCGCGCCACTCGGCATCGAGCCGGGCACCGCTCCCCCGATGTCGTCGTGGTGGCCGAAGGCCTGGACGAAGGCGACCACCTCCGGTCGCTCCGAACCGGCGGAGGTGTGGAAGACCGGCACGGTGACGCACAGGTCCGGAAGGTGACCGATCCCCCCTTCGGACTCGTAGACGTCGTTGTGGAAGAAGACATCGCCCGGGACCATCGACTCCAGCGGGAAGTCCCGGGCCACGGGGTGGACCAGCGCGCTGTAGGAACGCCCCGTGAGCTTGCGCAACAAGCGGTCGTGGATCCCCGCACGGAAGTCGTGGGCGTCCCGGATCATCGGGGACCGGGACGTCCGCGCGATGGCCGTCTCCACCTCCATCTCGACGGAGGCGAGGCTGCCCTGGACGATCTCGACGATCACGGGGTCCGCGCCCGCCCCCGCGTCGGGGGTGAGCGAACCGAAGGGGAACTCCGTGGGAGCAAGCCTCGATGTGGTCATGCCTCGGCTCCTTCGCGAGTGACGATGATGTTGCGGTACTCGTCGACACGGACGACGAATCCGGGGTGGATGGGCACGGTGGACCCGAACTCCTCGATGACGGCCGGGCCGGTGAGCCGGGCCCCTGGCGCCAGGTCCTCGCGCCAGTAGACGGGGGTGTCGACCCGGCCACGCTCCGGGTCGAAGCAGACGCTGCGCCGACCGGTCGGGACGGTCGGTGGGTCCTGCTGCACCGGTTCCGGCGTCAGCTCCGGACGTCGGATCGGCCCGATGCCGGACACCCGGAGGTTGACCCACTCGACCTGCTGGTCCGGGTTGCCCTCGAAGTCGTAGCCGTAGAGCGTGCGGTGCTCGTCGTGGAAGCGCTTGGCCACCGCGTCGATCACCTCCCGGGTGATCGGCCCCTCCGCCACGGGGACCCGGACCTCGAAGGCCTGACCGAAGTAACGCAGGTCCGCGGTACGGACCAGCTGGTGGACCTCCGAGTCGAACCCCTCACGGGTGAGGGCGTCGACCGCCTGCTCCTCGAGCTGTCCGTAGACCGCCGTCAGGTGATCGGCCTGCAGCTGGCTGTGCAGCGTCACCGAGGTCTGCACGTAGTCGTTCTTGACGTCCACCGTCAGCAGGCCGAAGGCGGACAGGTTGCCGGGGTTCAACGGCACGAGCACGGTCGCGATGTCGAGGATGTCCATGAGCCGGCACAGCAGGAGCGAACCGGAGCCACCGAACGTGGTGAGCGCGAAGTCGCGGACGTCGAGACCCCGCTTGACCGTGACCTGACGAAGGGCGTTCGCCTGGTTCCAGGCGGAGATCTCGAGGATCCCGACCGCGCACTCCTCGACGGTCATGTCGAGGGAGCCCGCCAGCTGCTCCAACGCGGCCCGGGCACCGTCGACGTCCAGTCCGATCTCGCCGCCGAGCAGGTGTGCGGGGACGCGCCCGAGGACGACGTGGGCGTCCGTGATGGTCACCTCCGTGCCCCCGTTGCCGTAGCAGACGGGCCCGGGGTCCGCACCGGCCGAGGCGGGCCCGACCTTGAGGGTGCCCTCGGGTGACAGGCCGGCGATCGAGCCGCCTCCGGCACCCACGGTGACCACGTCGATCATGGGGATCTTGCTCGGGTAGACCCCGACGGAGCCCTCCGTGGTCAGGGTGGGGCTCCCGTCGATGACGACCGAGACGTCGGTCGAGGTCCCGCCGCCGTCACAGGTGAGGACCCGGTCGAAGCCCGCCAGGTCACCGATCATGGCCGCCCCCAGGGCACCCGCCGCGGGCCCCGAGAGCACCGTCGTGATCGGCTGGTGGACCACCTCCTCCGCACTGAGCACGCCCCCGTTGGACTTCATGACGTAGAAGGGCAGCCCTCCCCCGGTGGTGAGTCCGTCCAGCCGGGTCGTGATGTTGTCGATGTAGCGGGAGAGCCGCGGCTTGACCGCGGCGTCGACGAGGGTGGTCATCGAGCGCTCGTACTCCCGGTACTCCCGCAGCACCTCGGAGGAGACCGAGACGATGGCGTCGGGGTGCTCCTCACGCAGGATCTCGCGCATCCGCTGCTCGTGCGCGGGGTTCGCGTAGGAGTGCAGGAGGCAGACGCCCAGGGTGTGCACCTCGTGCTCGCGGAACCAGCGCGCGACCTCGCGTGCCCGCTGCTCGTCGAAGGCCTCGATCTCCTCGCCGGTGAAGTCCAGCCGTCCCGGCACTCCCCTGACGAGGTGGCGGGGCACGATGCGCTCCGGCTTGACCCAGAAGTAGGAGTTCCCGTAACCGTCCGGCACGGACTGTCGTGCGATCTCCAGCACGGCCTCGTACCCGGCATTGGCGATGAAGCCCATCCGCTCGATCTTGCCCTCGAGGAGCTGGTTGGTCGCGACCGTGGTGCCGTGGCTGATGGCGCTGACGGTGTCGGCACCGAGGCCGAGCTCGTCCAGGACCTTCGCGGTACCGGCGAGGAAGCCCTCCGCCGGGTCCTCGGGCGTGGAGGGGGTCTTCGTCGTGACCGTGCGCCCGGTGAGCTCGTCGAATGCGACGACGTCGGTGAAGGTGCCGCCCGTGTCGATCCCGATCCTGATGTGGCTGCCTCGTTGCACCCTGCGCCTCCTGGTTGTGGTTCCGATGCCACCCCATCGCGGTATCTCCGTCGGATCCACGGCAGTACCTGACGTGACGACACCGTCGGGTTGTCAGAATCTGCTGAATCACAGCACGGGGCGACGGGCCCCGATCCCGGTCAGCTGCTCGAATGCCCGCGCGATCGCCAGGAGCCGGTGCTCGGTGTTGGCGGGCGTGACGATCTGCAGGCCCACCGGCAGGCCGTCGTCGGTGAACCCGGCCGGGACCGACATCGCCGGGCAGCCGGTCACCGAGATCAGGAATGCCGACCGCATCCAGTCCAGATAGGTCTCCTGGACCTGCCCGTTGATGTCCGCCGGGTACTCCATGTCCGCGGGGAAGGGCGGGACCTGGCTCACGGGCAGGACGAGGGCGTCGTGGTCCTCGAAGAACTGCCGCATCCGGTCGGCCAGCGCGGACCGCTGCCGGTAGGCGCGGGCGACGTCGGCACCGGTCAGCGACTCCCCGGCGCGGATGTTGTCCGCCAGGGACTGCTTGAAGGAGTCCGGGTGGCGCTCGAGGAGCTCTCCGTACGAGGCCTGGAAGTGCCAGGCGCGCAGTGTGCGGAAGGTGTCCTCGGCACCCCGGAGGTCAGGAGCAGCGTCACGGACCCTGGCCCCCGCCCCCTCCAGGACGGCTCCCTGGTCCCGGACGATGGCGGCGACGTCGGCATCGACCTCGAACCCGCCCGCCAGGTCGATCGAGAGCGCCACCCGGAGCCCGCCGAGGTCGGCAGGGGGCACCTCGTCGAAGACCCTCCCCGGGACCTGCTGCGCGGTCTGGACCCGGTCCGTCGGTCCGGACATCACCGAGAGCAGGAGGGCCAGATCGTCCACGCTGCGGGCCAACGGCCCCTGGACCGAGATGACCTCCCAGTAGTTGCTGCTGGGCCACTGGGGGACCCGCTGGAAGGAGGGGCGCATCCCCACGACATTGCAGAAGGAGGCCGGGTTGCGCAGGGACCCGCCCATGTCGCTGCCGTCCGCCAGGGGGACCATGCCGCTGGCCAGGGCCGCGGCCGCGCCTCCACTGGAGCCTCCCGCGGACCGACCGAGGTCGTAGGGGTTGTAGGTCGTCCCGAACAGCGGGTTGAAGGTGTGGGATCCCGAGGCGAACTCCGGCGTGTTGGTCTTCCCGACGATGATCGCTCCGGCGGACCGGACCCGCTCGACCACCAGCTCGTCGCGCTCGGGTACGTGGTCGGCGCGCACCGGTGACCCCGACGTGGAGAGCCAACCACCGACCTCGTGGGTGTCCTTCACGGCGAAGGGCAGCCCGTGCAGGGGGCCGACGTCCTCACCCCGCGCGAGCTGTTCGTCGGCCAGCGCCGCGGCCGATCGCGCCCGATCCGGATCCGGGCTGACGATGGCGTTGACGCGGGGGTTGACCTGCTCGATGCGCTCCAGGTGCAGCTCGAGGAGCTCCCGGGCGGAGATCTCCTTCGCCCGGACCGCGTCCCGCATCCGGCGAGCGCTCGAGTAGTGGTCGAGCGAGTCCGTCACGGCACACCCTCCTCAGCGGCGACGTCCGGCGAGTGCCCCCGCGAGCACACCCGCCAGGACGAGGGCCCCACCGACGAGGGCGCCCTTGACGAGGTCCTGGGTCGAGGAACCGGCCTGTGGGGCGAAGCCGGCACCGGCCACGGGAGCGGGCACTCCGGCACCGGCTGCTGCCGCCTGCGCCGGCACCCCCGGTGCGGCTGCAGGCACGGCCACGCCGGTCAGCACGTCGTTGACGGCCCCGAAGAACTGGCCGGCCATCCGCTTGCTCACCGAGGTCAGCATCCGTTGGCCGACACCGCCGATCATCCCGCCGACGACCGCGTCCGCGTCATAGCTCAGGTCGGTGGTCCCCCCTTCGCCCGGCTCGAAGCGCACCCGCACGGTGACGCCGATGGTGCCGGCCGAGCCGGCCCCGTCGACGCGCATCGTCAGCGACTGGTGCGGTACCAGGTCCTCGAGCTCCACGGCCCCCTTGTAGGTGCCCTTGATGGAGGCCACGCCGGCCGTCACGGTCAGGTCGTAGGTGTTCTCCCCGGTCGGCTCCAGCCGTTCGCATCCGGGGATGGTCCTGGTGAGGACATCGGGGTTCAGCAGCGCATCCCAGACGTCCTCGGGAGGTGCGGCGAGGTGGGTGGATCCGGAGAGCTTCACTTGGAGGTCCTTTCGACGTCGTGACTGCGCCCGGTGTCGCGTGCGCTCCGGTGGGTGTCCCGGAGTGCATACAGCTCGGAGGGCGATATCGGCATGGCGGTGATCGGGAAGCCCTCGGCGTCCTCGATGGCGGAGGCGAGCGCGGCCGACACCGGGATCACCCCGGCCTCCCCGGCGCCCTTGAGCCCCAACGGGTTCATCGTGGAGGGCGTCTCCTGGTGGTCGATCGAGATCCCGTCGGGGACTTCCGTGACGTAGGGCATGAGGAAGTCCATGAAGGAGGCGTTCTGCAGCTGCCCGTGCTCGTCGTAGGCCATCCGCTCGTAGAGCGCTCCCCCGACACCCTGGGCGACCCCGCCATGGATCTGGCCCTCGACGATCCGGGGGTTGATCAGGGTCCCGCAGTCGTGGACCACGGCGTACTCCAGGATGCTGATCTCCGCCGTGTCCGGGTCGGTCTCGACGACCACGGCGTGGATCCCGCTGGCGAATGTCGAGCCCATCGGCGAGTAGTAGTCCTTGCCCTCCAGCCCGGGCTCGTCGTCGTCGGCGACGGGTGGCTTGGTCGCGTCCCCCACGACGAACTGCGTTGCCGCGCGGGAGGCCTCGTCGAAGGCGTAACGAAGCGGGTTCGAGAGCACGGACAGCGTCCCGAGCGCGATCTGGCTCTGCGGGGCGCCCTTGACGTGGACGATGCCGTCGTCGATCTCGAGGTCCTCCACATCGGCCTCGAGCGCGTCCGATGCGAGGCGAAGCGCCTTCTCCCGCACGTTGCGTGCCGCGAGGGCGATGGCGGACCCGCTCATCACCGCGGCGCGGGAGGCGAAGGTGCCGACGGAGTACGGGGAGCGCCTGGTGTCGCCCGTGACGACCTCGACGTCCTCGAAGGGGACCCCCAGCTCGTCGGCGACGATCTGGGCGAAGGCGGTCTGGTGTCCCTGCCCCTGCGTGGTGAGCCCGGTGGAGACCTTGACCTTGCCGCTGGTCTCGATCTGGACGTGGCCCCCTTCGTACGGTCCCACCCCGGTGCCCTCGACGTAGCAGGCGATGCCGATACCGACCCTGCGCCCGGCGGCCCGCGCCTCCTCCCGGTAGGACTCGAAGTCCGACCAGCGGATGAGGTCCTTGGCCTTGGTCATCAACCCCGGGTAGTCGCCGGAGTCGTAGACCAGGGGTCTCCCGTCCTGGAAGATCAGGTCGCCCTGGGCGTAGGGGAACTCGTCGGGCTGGATGAAGTTCGCCTCGCGGACCGCCGTGCGGTCCAGGCCGAGGTGGGCGGCGATCGCGTCCATCGTGCGCTCCATCGCGTAGACGCCCTGGGGCCGGCCGGCTCCCCGGTAGGGGGTGACGATCACGGTGTTGGTGTAGAGGCTCTCGAAGGTCACCGAGTAGTTCGGTGGCTTGTACGGGCCGAGCAGCTGCGTCGAGGTGATGATGGGGACGATCAGCCCGTACGGGGTGTAGGCGCCGTTGTCGTGCCAGAAGTGCACCGACAGACCCTGCATCCGCCCGTCGTCGTCGAAGCCGACCTCGATGTGGTGCTCCTGGCCGCGTTCGTGCGCGGCCGAGATGAAGTGCTCACGTCGGTCCTCGGTGAACTTCACCGGGCGGCCCAGCGCCGCGGCCGCCAGGGGGACGAGGAGCTCCTCGGGCCACGGGTGCATGATCTTGACGCCGAAACCTCCCCCGACGTCCGGCGTGACCACGTCGACCTGACCGAGGCCGAGGCCGAGCTTGGCCGCGACCGCGGCACGCACCCCCGTGGACGTCTGCGTCGAGGTCCACACCGTCATCCGGTTCAGGTCGGCATCCCAGCGCGCGACCGTCCCGCGCCCCTCCAGAGGGGTGGACGCGCTGCGCTCGATGCTCAGGTCGAGCTCCAGCCGGTGGGGCGCCGCCTCGATCGCGGCGTCCGCGTCGCCGAAGGACTGCTGCAACATCGCCGCCCTGTTGCCCGGGACGTCGTCGTGGACGAGGGTGCTCGCCTCCCTGGCCGCGGGGATCCCCACCACCGGCTCGAGGAGCTCGTACTCCACCTCGATGCAGTCCAGTGCGTCCTCGGCGATGTAGCGGTTGTCGGCGACGACGAAGGCCACCGCCTCGCCGACGTAGTTGACCTCGTCCTTCGCCAGCGCGTACTGGGTGCGCCCCTCGGTCAGGGCGGGGTGTGGGATGAGCAGCGGCAGCGGCTCGGCCATCGGACCCGTGAGGTCCTCGTAGGTGTAGACGGCGTGCACGCCCTGGATCTCCAGGACGGCCTCGACCTCGATGTCGACGATGCGCGCGTGCGCGTGCGGGCTGCGCAGCACCGCCGCCTCGAGGGCGCCCGGCACGACGTCGTCGGTGTAGCGGCCCTGACCCGTGACGAAGCGATCGTCCTCGACCCGGGCGACCGGCTCACCCATCATCCTCGTGGTCATCGCCTGTCCTCCTCCCGCTGGATCTCAGCCGCCCGCAGGACCGATGCGACGATGTTCTGGTACCCGGTACACCGGCAGAGGTTGCCGGCGATCATGTCCTGCGCCTCCTGGCGGTCCGGGTCCGGGTTGTCCCTGATCCCGGCGCTGATGGTCGTGAGGAACCCGGGCGTGCAGAAGCCGCACTGCAGCCCGTGGCACTCCTTGAAGGCCTGCTGCGTCGGGCTCAGCCGCCCGTCCCTGCACGCCAGCCCCTCCACCGTGGTCAGCTCGTGGTGCGCGGCACTGACGGCGAACATCAGGCAGGAGCGCATGGGAGAACCGTCGACGAGGATGGTGCAGGCCCCGCAGACCCCGTGCTCGCACCCCACGTGCGTGCCGGTGAGGCCGAGGTCGTGGCGGAGGGCGTCGCTCAGCAGTCGTCGTGGCGGCGCCTCGATGGTGTGGGTGATGCCGTTGACCCGCAACTGGATCGACACGGTCTCCTCTGCAGCGGGATCCTCCATGGTCAGACCCTCTCCTTCCGGATCGTCCGGGCGCGGGCGTCCTCGTCGGCGGCGCGCAGCACCCTGACGGTGAGCGTGCGCGCGAGCTGCGCCCGGTAGTCGGCCGTGGCGTGGATGTCGGACTCCGGGTCGAGCCGGCTCAGGGCGTGGTCGCCGGCATCCGCCAGGCTCCCTTCGCTCAGCTCTCCCCGCGGGAAGCACTCGGTGAGGTCGACGACCTCGGGAACCTCCGAGACCGACACGAACCCCGCCCGGGCGTGCTCGATCCGGCCCTCCTCGTCGTGGGTGACCACGGCGCCCACACCGCAGAGGGCGTAGTCACCGTGTCGACGGGCGACCTCGTCGTAGGCGATCCCGCTGCGTGCCGCGAGCGCCGGCGCGAAAGCCTCGATCGCGATCTCGTCCGGCTCGAGGCTGGTCTCCATGGCCCCGACGAACAGGTCTTGGGCCGGGATCTCCCGCCGGCCCCGCGTCGACGCGACGGTCAGGCTGCCGCCGGTGAGGCAGAGGATCATCGGCATCTCCCCGGAGGCGTCGGCATGCGCGATCGAGCCGACGCTCGTCCCCCGGTTGCGGATGGTCGCGTGGGCGACGTGCTCGAGGGCGGCCGCGAGGAGGGGCTGGACCTTCCTCGCCTCCTCGTGCGCCAGCAGCTCGCTGTGCCGCACGATGGCGCCGAACCGGACCCCGGACTGGTCCACCGTGATGCGGGAGAGCTCTTCGAGCCCGTTGATGTCGATGAGCACCGGGACGGTGCTGAGCCGCATCGACATCAGGGGGATCAGGCTCTGCCCACCTGCGAGGACCTTCGCCTCGGGCTCCGAGGCCCGGACGGCCAGGGCCCCGGCCAGGTTCGTCGGACGTTCGTAGCGGAAGGGAGCGGGTTTCACGTGTAGGTCAGATCCGTTTCGTCACTGGGCTCGTTGGTGGGAGTGTCACTACGGTTGACGAGGTGGTAGAGCACGAGCAGGAGGATCGTGCCGAAGGCGATGCCACCCAGCTGGAAGTCGTCCGTGATCTCCAACGTCACGTCACCGATCCCGACGATGAGGCCGGCGGCCAGCGGGACGATGTTCTTCGGACTGCCGAAGTCGACGTGGTTGTCCACCCAGATCTTGGCGCCGATCAGGCCGATCATCCCGTAGAGCACGACGGTGATCCCGCCGAGGACGCCCCCGGGGATGGCGTTGATGATGACGCCGAACTTCGGCACCAGCCCCAGGATGATCGCCACGATGGCCGCCACGTAGTAGGCCGCCGTCGAGTAGATGCGGGTGGCCGACATGACGCCGATGTTTTCTGCATAGGTCGTCGTGGGTGAGGCTCCGACCGAGCTGGCGAGGACCGTGGCCAGACCGTCGGCCCCGAGGGCCCGGCCCATGTAGGGATCGAGGTCGTCACCAGTCATCTCCGCGATGGCCCGCACGTGGCCGGTGTTCTCGGCGATGAGGGCGATGACACCGGGGAGCGCCAGCAGGATGAAGGTCAGCGAGAAGCTCGGCCCGTGGACGGCGGCGACACCGTCGGCGAGATCGCCGCTGGGGAGACCGAACCACGAGGCGTCGCCGATCCCGGCGAAGCTCACCCGGTCGTGGGGGACGGCCTCGCCGTTGCTGGTCGGTGTCACCGACGTGATCGGCCCCAGGGTGACGTCGGCGAGCCACGAGAGGAGGAAGCCGAACAGGAGACCCAGGAACACCGCGATCCGCGCCCAGAAGCCGGGGAAGAGCACGGCGCCGACGACGAGGAAGAGCGTCGTCAGGATCGCGATCCACTGGTCCTGGGGCCAGTACGTGTCCGCCACGACCGGCGCGAGGTTGAAGCCGATGAGCATGACCACCCCGCCGGTCACGGCCGGGGGGAGCACCTTCTTCAGGAGCCGAGGACCGGCGAAGTGGACGCCGACACCGACCAGGGCAAGGACGGCACCCGCGGCCAGGATCGCTCCGGTGACGTCCGAGGAGTCCCCGCCCTGGGAGCGGATGGCGATCACGACGGCGACGAAGGCGGCGCTCGTGCCCAGGTAGCTGGGCACCCAGTTCTTGACGATGATGAGGAAGAGGATCGTCATCAACCCGGAGAAGAGGATCGCCAGGTTGGGATCCAGGCCCATGATGACGGGGAAGACGAACGTGGCGCCGAACATCGCGACCACGTGCTGGGCGCCGATCCCGATCGTGCGCCCCCAGCTCATTCGTTCATGAGGACCCACCGACTCGCCCGGAGGCGGCGTCTTTCCCCCATGTACTTCTGTCCACCTGAACATGTTCGCCATTGAAAGCTCCTAGGTGCCGAGGTGAGACACGAGCCTATGTCTCACGTCACACCAGCCTCACTGGCAAGTGCTGCCAGAAGACCCCGTTGGGCGATGGCAAACATGACCCTCGTCCGCGACCGCCCCCGTTGCTCGGGCGACGACGTGCCTCAGAGCTGGATCCTGCGCACCTGGAGCGCCACCGCGAGGTTCAGACGCAGGGCGGGATCCGTCGTGAAGGACCCGAGCAGCTGCTCGAGCTTCGTGATCCGGTAACGCATCGTGTTGTAGTGGACGTACTGGATCCGGGAGGCCTCCGCCACGTTGAGATTGGCGTCGAGAAGCACCTGCAGGGTGTCGCGCAGCCCCTCCACCTCGGGCCCCTCACCGGCCAGCTCGCCCAGGACGTCCTCGGCGAAGGCCTCCATCTCCCCCCGGTCGGGGATCAGCCCGATGAGGCGGTGGATGCCCAGGTCGTCGAAGTGCGAGGTGCCGCTGCCTCCCGTGAACCGGTAGCCGACCTCGTTGGCCCGCCGCGCCTGCCGGTAGGCGGCGGGCAACCCGTCCCAGACTCGCACCAGCCGACTGGTACCGACGGAGAAGGGCCGCCGGCTCCCGCCCCGGTCCCCCGCCACCTCGCTGACGATGTCGGCGACCTGCCCCTGGAGGTGCTCCGTCGCCGCCTTGGGCTGGTCGCGCAGGTGCTCCGGCGCGGAGAGGATGCTGACGACCTCGTCGAAGAAGTCGGCCGTGGGGTGCTCGGGGCCGCGGGAGGCCACGACCTTCTTCCACGCCTGGAAGAAGCGCTCGCGCCACTCCCTCGGGTTGCCCTCCGGTGACGAGCCCTTGTCCGGTGGGTCGAGCCGCGCCGTCACCACCATCACCGGCAGATCGATGCTCCACCCCAGCCCGGCCGCGTAGTCCCTCACCCGGCCCTCGTCGCCGGCCCGGTCGCTGAGGACGTCCCGGAGGAAGTCACCCCGGTACTTCGACTCCACGGCGCTGACGGCCTGCTGCTGGGAGATGAGGAGGGCGGCCACCGCCGACGCCCGCTGCAGGGCGTACACGTCGTCCTTGGGGATCACCCGGTGCGGGTCGAAGGCGACGAGACGCGCCAGGTCGCTGTTCGCGGCGACCACCGGCTGGACCAGCACCTGCCCGCCCCCGACCCTCATCGGTCGCACCCGCAGTCGCTCCACCCGGATCCGACCGGTGGGGTCGGACAGGTCCTCCCCCGCGAGGATCTCGCGCATGTCATCGGCCAGGGCCCCCGCCAGCTCACGTCCGTCCACCGTCGTCACGAGGACACCGATCCCCAGCACCTCGGCGATCCGGGTAGCGATCTCCTCGAGACCGGCCCCCTCGAGGACCAGGCCCTCCAGCGCCGCGTGCAGGGCATCCGTGCGCTCCAGGACTCCCTGCTGGACCTCCGTGAGACGCACGTGGACCTCCTCGAGGAGGTCCTCGAAGGCGAGATCCGCCGAGAGCGCCAGCAGGGGGAACCCGAGCTCGTCCGCGACCTCGAGGACGCTCGGGGGGATCTCGTCGAGATATCGGCCGACCTTGATCCCCAGCGCCGTGACCTCTCGCTCGTCGAGGCCCCGGATCAGGTCGATGAACCGTTCCTCGTCGAGCCCGACGAGCGGGAACCCGGCCGTGACCAGAAGGGCGTGCGGGCCCACCCAGTCGACGATGTCGGGCACCTCCATGACGTTCAGCCGCGTCACGACCCGGTCCAGACCGGAACGGCCCGCCAGCACCGACGTGTCCGCGAGGGCATCGACCTCCAGGACGTCACGAAGGGGGACCCGGTACCCATGGTTCATGAAAGTCTGTCAATTCTGCGGGGAATGATTGTCATTTCTTGCCTTAAACAAGGCTAACAGCAGCCGCTACGGTCCACATATGACCACGGGAACGATGTCGTGACCACGGCGGTCCGCACCGACGTCTCCGCCGCCGGTCCCCGGTGGATCCGGGAGCTCCTCGCCGAGGGGCCCACGCAGGTGCCCGTGCTCCACTCCGGGCCGGACGCGGTCTACCTCGACCTCGGCAAGGAGGTCGTCGCCGTGCTGTCGCGACGAGCGGTCCTGGTGCCGTGCGGGCTGCACACGACCCTGACCGACACCGGCCGGCTCGCCCTCGACGGACGCCCTCCTGCCCCCGGCAGCACCGTCACGATCGACGGCGGAGCGCTCCACTTCACCGGGGCACGGGTCCGCGTGGGACGCATCAGCAGTCGCGTCGCGACGGTGATCGACCCCGAGGAGGCCCCCCGGATGCTCTTCCGCCTCGAGTCGGCTCCGGCGGCGGGCAGCGAGATCCGGACCGAGCTGCCCACCGCGGCACTGCAGGACCTCGCGGACGCGGACGTGCGCGCGGTCGATGCCCTGCTCGGCCTCGGCAGCGGACTCACGCCGCTCGGTGACGACGTCCTGAGCGGTTGGCTCGCCACCGTCGTCGCCGCACGACACCCGTGCGCGGCCCCCTTCGGCCGGAGGGTGCTCGCCGCCGCCGGGACACGCACCACCTCCCTCTCGGCGACGCTGCTGCGTCGAGCACTGCACGGGGAGACCGTGCCCCAGTTCGCACACCTGCTGGACGCCCTCACCGCCCGGCCCGACGAGGTCCCCGCCGCGGTGGCCGACCTGACCCACATCGGTCACACGTCCGGCCACGGTCTGGTGCTGGGACTCTCGCTCGCCCTGGACCACCTCAGATCAAGGAGCACCTGCCCATGACCTCCACCACCGACGCCGGCCACGTCCACGTGGAACGGCGCCCCGGCGCCTACGCGGACTCCGTCGCACTCCTGCAGGTCAGCAAGGACGTGGCCGGTGTCCGGGGCGTCCGAGCAGCACAGGTCGCGATGGCGACGCCGTTGAACCTCGACGTCATCGCCTCGATGGGCTTCGAGCTGCCCGAGACCACCCCCAACGACATGGTCGTGGCCATCCGGCTCGAGGACCGGTCCTCCCTGGAGGAGGCGCTGGCGGCTGTCGACGCGGCTCTGGCCGCCGTGACGAGGCGATCGGAGTCCTCCGGCAGCGCGGAGGAGCCGGCACGCACCGTCACGAGTGCCCTGCGGCGCTCGGACTCGGCGCTGGCCCTCGTCTCGGTCCCCGGGGCGAGTGCCGTCGTCGAGGCGATGGATGCCCTCGACGCCGGCCACGACGTGATGATCTTCAGCGACAACGTGCCCCTCGACCAGGAGGTCGCACTGAAACGGATCGCCACCGCCCGTGACCTGCTCGTCATGGGTCCGGACTGCGGAACCGCGATGGTGGACGGAGTGGGCCTCGGCTTCGCCAATGCGGTGCGTCCCGGGCCTGTCGGCCTGGTCGCGGCCTCCGGCACGGGTTGCCAGCAGCTGATGTGCCTGCTCGACCACGCCGGCGTCGGCATGAGCGCCGCGCTCGGTGTCGGCGGTCGCGACCTGGGCCCCGAGGTCGGTGGTCTGGCGACCATGCAGGCGATGCGCCGGCTCGACGCCGACCCGGGGACCGAGCTGATCGTCGTGGTCTCCAAGCCGCCGGCGGAGCAGGTCGAGGCCGAGTTGCGCCGGTTCGCGGACACGCTGGACACACCGGTCCACTTCGCACTCCTCGGACCGGGACGGCCCGACCTCACCGAGGCGGCTGCCACCGTCCTGACCGCCCTCGACCGTCCGGTGCCCACCTGGCCCACGTGGGGTGCTGCCGGCACGACGGCGACCGCCGGGCGGCTGCGGGGCCTCTTCGCGGGCGGGACGCTGTGCGACGAGGCCATGATCATGGCCACGGACCGCGTCGGCCCGGTGTACAGCAACATCCCGTTGGACTCCCGGTACACGCTCGGCCCGACGCTCACGGCCGACGGCACGGTGATGATCGACTTCGGTGACGACTCGATGACCGCCGGGCGGGCCCACCCGATGATCGACCCCACGATCCGACTCGAACACCTCGCCGCCACCGGCGCGGACCCGGACGCGGCGGTCGTGCTCATGGACGTCGTGCTCGGCCACGGTGCCGACGCCGACCCCGCCGCCAGCACGGCCCCCGCGATCCGCGACGCCATCGCGGCAGCCCGTGCCGAGGGCCGGGATCTCACCGTCCTCGTGAGCTGCATCGGCACCGCCGAGGACCCGCAGGTGCTCGACGAGCAGGCGAGGGCGCTGGCCGAGGCCGGAGCCGAGGTCTACCTGTCCAATGCCCAGGCAGTCGACCGGGCGCTCTCCCTGATTGGAGCCGCAGCATGACGACGAACAGCAACCCCACGGCCGGAGTGGTGTCGGCCGGTGCCAGCATCTTCGCCGACGCCCTGGCCGACCAGGCCGTCCCCGTGAGCCGGGTCGACTGGCGCCCCCCGATGACGGGGACCGAGGCCGACCTCACCACGGTCGCGACCGACCCCCTTCGCGCCGAGGCGAACCGGCGTGCGGTCGAGGCGGTCCTCGGCGTCCAGGCGATGGTCGTCGACGTGGCCCCTGCCCGCGAGGTGCTGGGCCTGGAGCGCGGGCAGTTCCTGCACGCCGGGCCGCCGCTGACCTGGGACAAGGCATCGGGCCCGATGCAGGGCGCCCTGATGGGTGCCGCCGCCTTCGAGGGGCTCGTGGAGGACCCGGAGGATGCCGCCGCCCTCTTCGCCGACGGGAGCCTCAGCTTCGAGCCCTGCCACCACCGTCGCTCGGTCGGTCCGATGGCCGGGGTCGTCTCCCCCTCCATGTGGATGTGGGTGCTCGAGGACCCCGAGGACGGGCGGCGCACCTACTGCTCCCTCAACGAGGGCCTCGGGAAGGTCCTGCGCTACGGGGCCTACTCCTCGGAGGTGCTCACCCGACTGCGCTGGATGGCCGACACCCTCGGCCCCGTCCTCGCCGAGGCCGTCCGGGCGACCGGGCCCATCGACGCGACGGCGATCCTGGGTCAGATGCTGCAGATGGGCGACGAGGCCCACAACCGCAACCGCGCGGGCACCCTCATGCTGCTCCGCGACCTGGCCCCCGCCCTCGTCCGAAGCAGTGCGGACCCGGGCGACGTCGCGGACGTCTTCGCCTTCATCGGCGGGAACGACCACTTCTTCCTCAACGTGGCCATGCCGGCGTGCAAGCTCCAGATGGACGCCGCCCGCGGCATCGACGGCTCGACCATGGTCGTGGCGATGGCACGCAACGGCACCGAGTTCGGCATCCAGGTCGCCGGTACCGGCGACGAGTGGTTCACGGGGCCGGCCCAGGTCGCCGACGGTCTCTTCCTCGGCGACTACGGTCCGGAGGACGCCAATCCCGACATCGGCGACTCGGCGATCACGGAGACCACGGGGATCGGTGGCTTCTCGATGGCCACCGCGCCGGCCATCGTCCGATTCGTCGGCGGCTCGGTCCCGGACGCCCTGGCCACCACTCGTCGGATGGGCGAGATCACGCTGGCCGAGAACAATCGCTGGGCGATCCCGGTCCTCGACTTCCTCGGCGCCCCCACCGGCATCGACGTCTCGAAGGTCTGCCGCACCGGCATCCTGCCGCAGATCAACACCGGCATGGCGGGGCGGGTCGCGGGGGTCGGTCAGGTGGGCGCGGGGCTCGTCACCCCTCCCGCGGAGATCTTTCCCTCGGCACTGGCGGCGCTGGCCTCCCGCACCAGGGACCGGGCCGAGTAGCCCGGCCGGGCACCAGACGTCAGACCCGGGCCACCACGAGGGCGGTCGCGATCGCGGCGCACCCCTCGCCCCGACCGGTGAGCCCGAGACCGTCGCTCGTCGTCCCGCTGACGGCGACGGGGGCGCCGCAGGCGTCCGACATGACCTTCTGCGCCTCGCCACGACGGGTCCCGATCTTCGGGCGGTTGCCGATGACCTGCACCGCGACGTTGCCGATCTCGAAGCCCGCCTCGCGCACGAGCCGGGCCGCCTCGGCGAGCAGGGTCGCGCCCGAGGCGCCGGCGAGCTCCGGCCGACCGGTCCCGAAGTGCTGCCCCAGGTCGCCGATCCCGGCCGCGGAGAAGAGCGCGTCACAGGCCGCGTGGCAGGCGACGTCGGCGTCGGAGTGACCGGCCAGGCCAGACTCCCCCGGCCACAGCAGCCCACCGACCCACAGCTCCCGTGCCGCCTCGGCCTCCGCGAAGGCATGGACGTCGACCCCGACCCCGGTCCGTGGCAGCTGCTCCATGGCGGCAGTCTGGCACCGTGGGATGCAGGCCGAGGCGAAGGGCGTTGCAGCGGACATGACCATCCTCGACTCCGTGGTGATCGGGGCCGGGCAGGCGGGGCTCTCCAGCTCCTTCCACCTGCGCCGCCTGGGCATCGAGCACGTCGTCCTCGACGCCAACGAGCGCCCCGGCGGGGCCTGGCAGCACCGGTGGGACTCGCTGTCGATGGAGGACGTGCACGGCGTGGCCGACCTGCCCACGGCCGAGGCACCGGGCGGCTCGGAGGACCCCGCGAACGAGGTCATCGCCGAGTGGTTCGACGACTACGAGCAGGCCCACGACCTGCCGGTGCTGCGTCCGGTGCACGTGCGCCAGGTGGTCGACGTGGACGGCGTCCTGCGCATCCGGTCGACGGAGGGCGGGCAGTGGTCCGCCCGGACAATCATCAACGCCACCGGCACCTGGACCAACCCCTTCGTGCCGAGCTACCCCGGCCAGCGGGACTTCGCCGGGGAGCAGTGGCACACGGTGGCCTACCCGGGCGCGGAGCACTTCCGGGGCAAGCGGGTCGTCGTCGTCGGGGGCGGCGCCTCGGCGGTCCAGTTCCTCGGCGAGCTCGCACCCGTCACGGACGTGCTGTGGGCGACGCGCCGCCCACCGGTGTGGAACTCGGACGGCTTCTCCGGGCGCGAGGCGATCGCCATGGTCCAGGAACGGGTCGCGCAGGGCCTGCCCCCGGCCAGCGTCGTCAGCGTGACCGGCCTGGCGCTGCGCCCCCAGGAGGAGGCCGCACGGCGGACCGGCATCTACGACCGCCGGCTGCCGATGTTCCAGCGGATCGAGGCGAACGGGGCGCGCTGGGCCGACGGCACCTTCGAGCCGGTGGACGCGATCCTGTGGGCCACCGGCTTCCGCCCGGCGATCCGCCATCTGGCCCCGCTCGGCCTGCGCAGCCCCGAGGGCGGCATCGCCCTGCGGCCCGGCGGCCGCGACGTCCAGGCGAGCGTGACCACCGTGGCCGACCCGCGGGTGCAGCTGGTGGGCTACGGCCCCTCGGCGAGCACCATCGGGGGGAACCGGGCCGGCCGCGCGGCGGCCCTGGCGGTCCGTGACCACCTCGCTCGAAGGGAGAGCGCCTAGCCCCGGGAGCCGGTGGCCAGCAGGTGCTCGGCGAGGACCAGGTCCGCGGCGGTGGTGATCTTCAGCGCGCGGTGGTCGCCCTCGACGACGAACACGTCGTGGCCCTCGGCCTCGACGAGAGCGGCGTCGTCGGTCGCCTGCGCGCCGGCCGCGTGCGCCCGCTCGAGCACGGCCCGCTCGAAGCCCTGTGGCGTCTGCACCGCCCGCAGCGGGGACCGGTCCGGGGTGGCGGTGATGACTCCTCGCTCGTCGACCGCCTTGATGGTGTCCACGACGGGCACACCGGGGATCGCTCCCTTCGCCCCGTCCTCGAGGGCCGCGAGCACCCGCTCGAAGACCGCCACCGGCGTCAGGCACCGGGCGGCGTCGTGGACGAGCACCCGGGTCACGTTCTCGGAGAGGGCCCCCAGACCGGCGGCCACGGAATCGGTGCGCTCCGCCCCGCCGGCGACGGCACGGATCCGCACGCCCCCCTGGGTGCCGGTGAGCTCGTCGACCTGCGCGAGGTGGTCCGCCGGCACCACGAGGACGACCTCCTCGACGGCCGGCACGGCGAGCACCCCGTCCAGGGCCCGGGAGAGCAGTGTGGCCCCCGCCAGCTCGACGAAGGCCTTGGGTCGACCGGCGCCCAGTCGGGTGCCGGACCCGGCCGCGACGAGCACGACGCCCGCACCGGAGATAGTGCGGGCGTCGTGTGGTCCGTTGCTGCTCAGGACGCTGGGGCTCAGGAGGCCAGGACCTCGTCGAGGATGACCCCGGCCTTGTCCTCGTCGGTCTTCTCCGCGAGCGCGAGCTCGGAGACGAGGATCTGGCGCGCCTTGGCCAGCATCCGCTTCTCACCGGCGGACAGACCGCGGTCCTGCTCACGGCGCCACAGGTCGCGCACGACCTCGGAGACCTTGATGACGTCGCCGGAGGCCAGCTTCTCGAGGTTGGCCTTGTAGCGACGCGACCAGTTGGTGGGCTCCTCCGCGTGCGGGGTGCGCAGCACCTCGAACACCCGGTCCAGCCCCTCCTTGCCGACGACGTCGCGGACTCCGACGAGGTCGCAGTTCTCGGCAGGGACCTCGATGGTCAGATCGCCCTGTGCGACCTTCAGCTTGAGGTATTGCTTCTCTTCGCCCTTGATCTTTCGAAACTTGATCTCTTCGATCAGTGCAGCCCCGTGGTGGGGGTATACGACCGTCTCGCCGACCTTGAAAACCATGTGGAGATTTCCCCTTTCGCGACCTCCAGAATATCACGGGGTGGCGCAGGTCTCAGAGTCGGTCCACAACCGGCGGCCCTGCACGGCCCCAAGGGTTCCGCGCCACACCCGGACCGGCCCGACGCCACCTCCGTCGGCGGCACCGCTAGGCTGTGCCCCGTGAAGCGCAATCTCCTCCACCGGGGCCGGACCGTCGTCCTGGCCATCGCCGTCGCCGCCGGCACCGCCGGCTGCACGGTGAACTCGCCGTTCCAGACCGCCGACACCCAGCAGATCACCGACGGTGTGCCGCTCGACCTCCAGAAGGCGGAGCTGCGCAACCTCGTGCTGATCAGCGACCTCGACGGGGGTGAGGCGACGATCACCGGAACGGTCGACAACCTCACCGACAAGGAGATCACCCTCGAGGTCACAGCGGGCTCGGACACCGTGAAGCAGAAGGTGCCCCCGCACGAGCTCTTCCGCTTCAGCGAGGACAAGCCGGTCACCGTCAAGGGCCTCGAGGCCGGCGCCGGTGACATGACCTCCATCAAGGTCAGCACCGGTGGCAGCGACTCCTCACCGGTCGACGTCCCGGTGCTGCCCGCCGAGGGCTACTACAAGAAGTACGCGCCGTCGGACTACACCCCGATCAAGAACGAGCAGAAGCACACGTCGGACGAGAAGTCCCACTGAGCTGACGCACGAAGGGCGCCGCCCGGGTGAGCCACGAGGGCTCCCGGGCGGCGCCCTTCGTCTGTCCGCTCAGGCCTCGAACTTGTAGCCGAGCCCGCGCACGGTGATGATGTGCACCGGCGAGGCCGGGTCCGGCTCGATCTTGGCCCGCAGCCGCTTGATGTGCACGTCCAGTGTCTTGGTGTCGCCGACGTAGTCGCTGCCCCAGATCCGGTCGATCAGCTGCACCCGGGTCAGGACCCGACCGACGTTGCGCAGCAACATCTCCAGCAGCTCGAACTCCTTCAGCGGCAGCTGCGTGGCCTCGCCGTCCACGGTCACGACGTGCCGGTCGACGTCCATCCGCACCGGACCGCCCTCGATGGTCGAGGGGACCAGCTCCTCCGGCTCGTTGTTGCGGCGGAGCACGGCCTTGATCCGGGCGAGCAGCTCACGCGAGCTGTAGGGCTTGGTGACGTAGTCGTCGGCGCCGATCTCGAGGCCGACGACCTTGTCGATCTCGTCGTCCTTGGCGGTCAGCATGATGACCGGGACGTTGGACTCGGCCCGGATGGCGCGGCACACGTCCGTGCCCGACATGCCCGGCAGCATCAGGTCCAGCAGCACCAGGTCGGCACCGTCGGCCTCGAAGGCGGCGATGGCGTCCGTCCCCGTCTCGGTGACGGCGACCTCGTAGCCCTCCTTCTCCAGGAGGTAGGACAGCGGGTCCGAGAAGGACACCTCGTCCTCCACGACGAGAATTCGGGTCATCAGCGCTTCTCCTTGGTGGTGGTCGGGTCAAGCCTCTCATCGTCCGCGGGGACGGCGGAGGGCAGTCTGATGGTGAAGGTGGATCCGTGCGATCCGTCGCTCCACACGCGCACGTCGCCACCGTGGTTGGCGCAGACGTGCTTGACGATCGAGAGCCCCAGCCCGGTCCCCCCGGTGGCCCGGGAGCGAGCGGCGTCCCGGCGGTAGAAGCGCTCGAAGATCCGCTCCTGGTCGGCAGCCGGGATGCCCGGCCCCTGGTCGGTGACGGTGATCTCGACGGTGTCCTCGAAGCGGCGGGCCCCGACCCCCACCGAGGTGCCCTCGTCGGAGTAGGAGACCGCATTGCCGACGAGGTTGCGCACCGCCGTCACGAGCATGTCCTGGTCGCCCCGCACGAGCAGGTCCCCGCCGACCCTGGCGGTGAGCGTGATCTTCTTGGCCTCCGCCTCGAGCCGCTGGTGCTCCAAGGCCTGCTCGACCACCTCCCGGATCTCGACGAGGCCGGGATCCTGCAGCACGGGAGTGCCCTGGAGCCGGGAGAGCTCGACGATCTCCTTGATGAGCTTCGTGAGGCGAACGGTCTCGGCCTGCATGCGTTGGGCGAAGCGGTCGACCGCCTCCGGGTCGTCCTTGGCGCCCTGCACCGCCTCCGCGAGCAGCGAGAGGCCGCCGACGGGGGTCTTCAGCTCGTGGCTGACGTTGGCGACGAAGTCCCGCCGGGTCGCCTCGACCCGATGCCCCTGGGACTGGTCCTCGACGAGGACGAGCAGGTGGTCCAGGCCCAGTGGCGCCACACGCACCGCGGCGAAGATCACGGCCCCGGTGCCGCCACTGCGCAGCTCGAACTCCGCGTCGCGGATGACCCCGTCCCTGGAGACCTGCCGGGTCATGTCGCGGATCTCCTCGTGGGCGACCCAGCCGGTGCGCACCAGCCCGAAGGTGACCGCGGACGGCGAGCTGCGCACCACGCGGCCGTCGTGGTCCACGACGAGCCCGGAGGAGCGCAGGACGGCGAGCACGTCGGTCACGCCCGGCGGGATCTCGTGCTCCGGCTCGGGCACGGACCGCTCCCGGTCGCTCAGCCCGAGGGCGGCCCAGACCAGGAAGCCGATGAGCAGGCCGGCGGCTCCACCGAAGACTGCTGCGGTCGTAGGCTCCACGGGCCAGACCCTAACCGGAGGCGGGTGTCGCGCGCTCTTCGTCCCGGGCGCGCCGCCCGCAGGCCCCCTCGTGTTCACCCGCGGTCCGGGACGCGTTCACCCCCGAGGTGTGGGGTGGGAGGCACCGCCCCGGACCATGCCCTCCGGGCCGGTGAGACACCACCCACGACTTCTTCGGAGGACCTCCCCAGATGCGCACCGCCTTCCACGACGAGCTGAGCCAGGTGACGGACGAGCTCGTCGAGCTGAGCGAGCTCGTGCGCTCGGCGATCCGCTCCTCGACCACCGCGCTGCTCGAGGCCGACGTCCGGCTCGCCGAGCAGGTCATCGAGTCCGATCAGGAGATCGACGCCCGCCGCAACGAGCTGGACGCCCGGTCGGTGGACCTGCTCGCTCTGCAGGCGCCGGTCGCGAGCGATCTGCGCCGGGTCCTGACCTCCATGCGGATGTCCGGGGACCTGGAGCGGATGGGCGACCTCGCCCGCCACGTCGCCAAGGTCACCCGACTGCGCTACCCCGAGTCGGCCGTGCCGCCGGAGCTGCACGACGCCTTCCGCCGGATGGGCGAGGCCGCCGATCGCATCGTCGCCCGGGCCGCCGGGGTGATCGTCAGCCAGGACCTGTCCGAGGCCCGGGACATCGAGACGATCGACGACGAGCTCGACGAGCTGCACCGGTCGATGTTCACCCACCTGGCCGACAAGTGGCAGCACGGGACGACGAGCGCCGTGGACGTGGCGCTGCTCAGCCGCTACTACGAGCGCTTCGGCGACCACGCGGTCACCGTCGCCCGCCGCGTGCGCTTCCTCGTCACCGGTGCGATGGACTCCATCGAGCAGGAGGCCGTCGACGTCGACGACGGCGTCTGAGACTCCTCAGCGGCCCTGACCGGCGACTGCGGCGGCCTCCGCCGCAGCGGTCTCCGGGTCGAGGTACTCCGCGGGCCGGGTCGGCATGAAGTCCTCCCCCAGGTCGTAGACCAGCGGCATCCCCGTGGGGATGTTCAGAGCGGCGATGTCCTCGTCGCTGATCCCGTCGAGGTGCTTCACGAGCGCGCGAAGGGAGTTGCCGTGCGCCGTGATCAGCACCGTCCGGCCGGCGGCCAGGTCCTCCCTGACCGGCCCCTCCCAGTAGGGCATGAGTCGCCCGATGACGTCCTTGAGGCACTCGGTGCGCGGCACCTCGGTGCCCGCGTACCGCGGGTCGTCGGTCTGGGCGTACCGGTCGTCCGTCGCGATCTCCGGCGGCGGGGTGTCGAAGCTGCGGCGCCACAGCATGAACTGCTCCTCGCCGTACTTCTCCCGCGTCTCGGCCTTGTCCAGCCCCTGCAGCGCCCCGTAGTGGCGCTCGTTGAGCCGCCAGTCCCTCCGCACCGGGATCCAGTGCCGGTCGGCGGCGTCGAGGGCGAGGTTCGCGGTGGTGATCGCCCGACGCAGCACCGACGTGTGCAGGACGTCCGGCAGCAGCCCCGCCTCCCGCATCAGCTCACCGCCGCGCACGGCCTCCTCGCGCCCCTTCGCGGTCAGGTCGACATCGACCCAGCCCGTGAACAGGTTCTTCTCGTTCCACTCGGACTGGCCATGACGAAGGAGGATGAGGGTCGACATGGGGCAAGCGTAACCACGCACGGCTCCGGAGGCGGAGTGCGTGTGGTGCTCGGCCCGAATAAGGACGGAGGCCGCCCCGCGGCCGCAGTCCCCAGGGCCGAGTGCCGCACGCACTCCGCCGCAGGAACCGCCCCAGGGGCCCGCCCAGCAACCCTGCGTCTCAGGCCCCGGGGTCTCCCTCGCGTTGGAGGACCGAGCGGAAGGCCTCGAGGTTGCGCAGGGACTCGCCGCGGGAGACCCGCCAGTCCCACTCCTTCTGCATCGAGCTGCGGAAGCCGAGCAGGAGGAGCTCGTTGAAGGGTTCGTCCGCGGCCTCGAGGAGCATGCCGAGGAGCTGGTCGACCAGTTCCTCGGTCACGGCGCGAAGGGGGATGCGCCCACGGACGTACACGTCGCCCATGTCGTCGACGGCGTAGGCGAGCAGGGTCATGCGCAGGTTGCGCCGGAGGAGGTGGTGGTTGAAGGCCTGCTCGTTCTCGTCCGGGTGACGGATGACGAAGGCGGTGGCGGCCAGGTCGTGCTCACCGACGACGAGGGAGGCGACGGTCTTCAGCTTCCGCTCGCCCGGGAGGGAGACGACGAGCTCGCCCTCGCGCACGCCGGGCTCGAAGTCGACCTCGGCTTCCTCGAGCGCCTCGCGCACGGTCTGCAGCACCTGCTGCGGTGTGACGTCGTCCCGGGTCATCGCGAAGCCTCCAACATTGTCTGTCGACGTTCGGACACGGCTTCACGGTAGACCTCCATGAGCCGGTCGACGGTGGCGTTCCACCCGAAGGTCTCCGCGTGGACCCGCGCTCGTGCACCCAGGTCCCGCGCGTGCTCCGGGTCCTGCAGCACCGCGGCGATCTCCTCGGCCCACACCCGTGGGTCGTGCCCGCGCACGAGGACACCGGCGGTGCCGACGGCGGTGGGCAGGCCACCCACGTCGGCCGCGAGGACGACCGCCCCGCAGGCCTGGGCCTCGACGGCGACCAGCCCGAAGGACTCGCTGTAGGAGGGCACCGTGACGACGTCGGCCGCGCGGTACCAGTCCGCCAGGCCCGCGCGGGTGGTCGGGGGCGAGAGGTGGAGGACGTCGGCCAGGCCGAGCTCCTCGCCGAGACGCTGCAGCTCGTCGGGTGCCGCCTGTCCCCTGCCCGAGGCGCCGCCGAGCACCGCGACGACGAGCCGCTCGCGCAGCTGCGGCATGCGCGTCAGCAGCTCCGCCGCCGCCCGCACGAGGACGTCCGGCGCCTTGAGCGGCTGGATCCGACCGACGAAGAGGAGCACGACCGCGTCCCGGGGCAGCCCCAGACGGGCTCGCGCCTGCTCCCGGTCCCCGGGGTGGAAGACCTCGAGGTCGACACCCGGTGGGACCACCTCGATCGCCTCGGGGACGGCGTCGTAGTACTCGATGAGCTCCTGCTCCTCGCGAACGGTGTTCGCGACCAGCCGGTCGGCGATGTCGACGACCTGCAGCTCACCGATCTCGCGGGTCTGCGGCTCGGGGACGTCGTCCTCGGACAGGGTGCGGTTCTTGACCCGGGCCATCGTGTGCATCGTGTGCACGAGCGGCACCTGCCACCGCTCGGCGACGAGCCAGCCCACCTGCCCGGAGAGCCAGTAGTGGGAGTGCGCGACGTCGTAGTGCCCCGGCGGGACCCTGGCGATCTCGTGCATGATCCCTGCGGCGAAGGCGCACAGCTGACCGGGCAGGTCCTCCTTGAGCAGCCCCTCGTAGGGCCCGGCGTCGACGTGCCTCACGCTCACGCCCCGGGACATCTCGACGACGTCCGGCTGCTCGGCCGAGGTGCGGCGGGTGAAGATCTCGACCTCGACGCCGCGGCGGGCCAGCTCGAGCGCGGACTCGACGACGTAGACGTTGAGACCTCCCGCGTCGCCGGTGCCCGGCTGGTCCAGCGGGGAGGTGTGCACGCTGATCATCGCGACCCGGCCGATGTCGGGACCGGTCACGGCAGCACCCGTGATGTCTTCATCCGGGTCAGCCTACGTTCGCCTCCCGGAGACGGTCCCCCGAGGCCGGTGTCTCAGCGGTCGTAGTCGTCCTGGAGGCGCACGATGTCGTCCTCGTCGAAGTCCCCCCAGGCGATCTCGAGCACCCGCGCCGACTCCTCGCCGGCGTTGTGCATCCGGTGCCGGGTCCCGAGCGGCACCCAGACCCGCTCGTCGGTGGCCGCGGTCCACGTCTCGTCCCCGACGGTGACCTCCAGCGGCCCGTCGAGGACCTGCCACAGCTCGGCCCGTCGGGCGTGGGTCTGCAGCGAGAGGCGCTGACCCGGCAGGACGGTGATGACCTTGACGGTCGTGAACTCGTTGTGGGAGAGCTGCTCGAAGCCGCCCCACGGGCGGCGTGACGTGACGACCTCTCCCCGAGGGTCCGGATGGTCCTCCACGTGTCGCTCCCCTGTGTGCTCGATACTGCCCCAAGGGCATTGTGCCCCACGGTCAGCGCCGGGAGCGCCCCAGCAGCTGGTCGATCGCGGGACGCACGTCCGCCAGGTACACACCGGCGATGACGATCCCGATGATGGAGAGCAGACCCAGCCCACCCGTGGGGCCGATGGCGGTGAAGCCCATGAGGACCGCGAGCACGAGCAGCGCGACCCAGAAGAGCTTCGTCTGCTTGCCCGCCGCCGGGAAGGCGTCGCTGCGGGTCCGGGCGGCGTGCACGAGCGCGAAGATCTCCGCCCCGAGCGCGAGGAGCGCGAGGGCCTGGATGATCCAGAACTGGACCTGACCGATGATCTGCACGGGCCCAAGCCTATGCGGGCACGTCCAGGACGATGGTCACCGGACCGTCACCGTGGATGTCGACGGCCATGTCGGCACCGAAGGCACCGGTGGCCACGCCGATGCCGCGAGCGGCGAGCCCGTCGGCGACGGCCTGCACGACGGGCTCGGCCACGTCCGCCGGGGCGGCGGCGTTCCAGGACGGGCGGCGCCCCTTGCGCACGTCCGCGTGGAGGGTGAACTGGCTGACGACGAGCACCTCGCCGCCACTCTCCTGCACGGAGCGCTCACCCGGCATGATGCGCAGCTCGGCGGTCTTGCGCACCGTGCGCTCCACCTGCTCGGGCCCGTCGTCGTGGGTGACGCCGACGAGCGCGACCAGCCCGGGACCGATCTGCCCGACGGTCTCTCCCTCGACGACGACGCGTGCCGAGGTGACACGCTGCAGCACCGTCCTCATGCCCGGTCCTCCCCCGTCAGGTCGAGCACCCGGACCTCACCCACAGGCTCGCCGTGACCGAGCACCGGCTGGTGGGCGAGGTCCCGCAGAGGTGGGGTGTCGACGCCGAGGGCGAGGAGGGCGTGGGCCAGCAGTGCCCGCCTCGCTCGGGGACCCGCAGCACCGTCGGCCACCTTGAGGGCGATGCCCCGGCCGTCCGGCAGGCCCGCGGCGTAGACCGCCTCGGCGCCGTCCTTGGCGATCAGCCCCGGCACGCCCTCCATGAACGCGGTGACGTCCCGGCCGGTCCCGCCGACCATGCCCGGGGCGGTCCGCATCGCCTCGGCGATCCGCCCCTCCGGGGTCCCCGGGTCTGCGGCGGCGAGCACGCCGAAGGCCCGGGCCAGCCCGTCGAGCGGGACGGCGAAGAGCGGTGCGCCGCAGCCGTCGACGGTCACGTGGCTGACGGGCCCGACGCCGCTGCTCACGGTCTCCCGGATGGCCTGCTGCAGGGGGTGCCCGGGGTCCAGGTAGCTCTCGGTCGGCCAGTCGTTGATCCGGCAGGTCGCGAGCATCCCGGCGTGCTTGCCGGAGCAGTCCATGGCGACCGGCTCCGGCCCGCGTCCCTCGACCAGCCACCGGGCGTGCTCGACCTCGCCGAGCGGCAGCGCCGGCGTCGTGCGCAGGGCAGTGGTGTCCAGCCCGACCGAGTCGAGGATCCGCGCGACACCGTCCAGGTGGCGCCGCTCCCCGGAGTGGCTGGCACACACCAGAGCGAGCAGCTCGGGCGGGAGGTCGAGGCCGGCCCGGACCATGGCCAGCGCCTGCACGGGCTTCAGGCTGGAGCGGGGCAGCACCACATCAGCGGTCCGTCCGTGGCGAAGGGGGGTGCCCCCTTCGCGCGTCGTGGCCACGAGGGTGGCCCGGTGGGCGGACTCGACGAAGCCCCCGCGGGTCACGTGGACCAGCACGGGGGCTTCGTTCAGGAGGGGCGTGGCGGGAGCCTGGGCGGTCATCTCCCCGAGGCTACCGGCGCCCTTCGGCTCACTTGGAGGACGCGGAGGTCTTCTCGGCGGCCTTGGTGGTGGCCTTGGAGGAGGCGCTCGCAGTCTTCTTCGCGGAGGTGGTGGCACCCTTGGCCGCGCTCCGGGTGCGGGTGGCACCCTTCTTCGCGGTGGTCGTGGTGCCCTTGGCGGCGGAGGCCGTCTTCTTGGCGGAGGTGGTGACGGCCTTCTTGGCCTTCTCGGTGTCGACGTCGACGTCCACCGAGTCGGCGACGGCGTCGGCGGCCTTGGCGGCCTCCTTGCGACCGATGGTCAGGGTGCGCTTGGCGGAGGCCTCGAGGTCGGTGACGGCCTTGCGAGCGGTGGTGACGACACCCTTGGCGCGGGCGACGGTGCTCTCGGCCTGGCCGATGAGGTCCTTGGTGGCCTGCTGGTTGCGCACGCGGGTCACGAGGGCCTCGCCGCGCTTGGTGAGGTCGACGTAGTAGTTCTGGGCGTCGCCCGGGGCGGCGAGGACGCGGGCCTGGACCTTCTTCGGCTCCAGCTCGGCGCCGAGGGCGGCCAGCTGCGAGGAGTAACCGCGCACGGTCTCAGCGGCCAGGTCGGTGGCGCCGAGGGTGGCGTAGGTCTGGTCGGTGACGACCTTCTTGACGGTGGTGGTGACGCTCATGTGGTCCTCCTGTTGATCTCCCGGTCCGGTCAGGACCGGGTCTTCTTGGTGGTCGACTTCTTGGCTGTTGACTGCTTGCTGGACGCGGCCTTGGTGGCCGTCGTCTTCTTCGCGGTGGACTGCTTGGCGGCCGCGGTCTTCTTGGGGGTGGCCTTCTTCGCGGTCACGTCCCGGCGCGCCTCCTTGTGGGTGGCACGGGAGCGGGGCGTGGGGCGGGCCGGCTCGACGTCCGCCTCGCCACCGCCGACGAAGGACTCGTAGATCTCCAGCAGCGACTGACGCTGCCGGGCAGTCAGGGCCGGGTCGTTGCGGATGGCCGCGCGGGTCGTGGCTCCTGCTTCGGCGACCGCGTCCTTGGGGTCGAGCAGACCGGCCTGCACGTAGAGGGTCTCCGCCGAGATCGACAGGCCCCCGGCGATCTGCTGCAGGATGTCGGCGCTGGGGCGCTTCACACCCCGCTCGATCTGCGAGAGGTAGGGGTTCGAGATCCCGGCCAGCGCGGAGAGCTGCCGGAGCGACAGCTTGGCCAGCTCGCGCTGCTCACGGAGGTACTCACCCAGGTTGTTGCCCAGGCCTCCGTGCAGCGCATCCAACGGGTTCTTCGACATGACTCCATAGTGCTTGCTTTAGTTAGCGCATGCAAGCTGGAGGCAGCAGAAGTGACGGACCTCTCAGTCAGCGGGGGACGATCACCGTCTGCGCCGCGGCGATGTCGTGGTCGACCACCAGGTCGGCCTCGTCGTCGGTGTTGCGCTTGAGCACCGCGAGCGCGATCGGTCCGTCCTCGTGGTGCCGCGCCCGGGAGGTGATCCGCCCGACGACCTTCTCCCCCAACCGAATCTCGGCGCCCACCTCGGGGAGGATGTGGCCCGACCCGTCGAGGTGCAGGAAGACGAGGCGGCGCGGCGGCCGCCCGAGGTTGTGCACCCGGGCCACCGTCTCCTGGCCGCGGTAGCACCCCTTGTGCAGGTGTACCGCGGTCCGCAGCCAGTCGACCTCGTGCACGATGGTGCGGTGGTCGGTCTCGGCGCCCAGGCGCGGCCGCCAGGCCGCGACCCGCAGCGCCTCCGCCGCCCAGGTGCCGACCAGCTCGCGGTCACCCACGGCGGCGGCCAGCTCCCCCTTCGGCACGATGACCTCGCGCCACGGCCGCAGCCTGCCGGGGTGCTCCCCGGGGGGCGGGCCGTAGGCGGCGGTGTCCCCGACGACGCCCGGCCACGGGTCCACCCAGGTCGGAGGCTCGTCAGCGGTCCCCTCGCGGCCGATGGTCTCGCCGAGGACCGCGTACTCCTCGCTGACGTCGGCGACCTCGACGCGCAGCATGAAGCGCATCGAGTCCAGCCACGCTGCCAACGCCGGCGCGGTGCCGGGCTCGACGGTCAGCCACGTCCGCTCGCCGTCGTCGACGACGTGCAGGTCGTGCTCGACCTTGCCCTTCGGCGTGAGCACGAGCGTCTCCGCGGAGGTGTGCGGGGGCAGGTCGGTCAGGTGCTGGGTGGTCAGCGTGTGCAACCAGGAGAGCCGGTCCGGACCGGTGACGGTCACGACGCCCCGGTGGGAGAGGTCGACGACCCCCAGCCCTTCCTCGAGCAGTCGCTGCTCGCGAAGGGGGTCCCCGTAGTGGGCGGCGACCCCCTCGTCGATCCCGTCGGCGGGGACCGCGCCCGGGGTACGGAGCAGTGCAGAGGCGGTCATGCCTCTCCTTCCTCGGCGGCCGCGTCCGCGCAGCGTGCGCAGTGACCGTGGATCGCCATGTGGGTCGGGTCCGCGACGAATCCCGTCGCGGACACCAGTCGTTCGGTGAGCTCTTCGGCGAGCCGGGCCTCGGCCTCGAGGACCTCGCCGCAGCGACGGCAGACGAGGTGCAGGTGGCCGTGGTGGCCCGCCAGCTGGTAGGTCGGCGCGCGATGGTCCAGGTGGGTGTGGTCGACGAGGCCCACGTCCTGGAGCGCGTCGAGGGTCCGGTAGATCGTCGAGGGCGGCAGCGGTGGGCCCCCGTCGTCGCCGACGGCGGCGACGATGTCCTCCGGCGTCAGGTGGGAGCGCTCTCCGAGCACCGCCAGCACCCGCCGACGCTGCTCGGTCATGCGCAGGCCGTGCCGGCGCAGCACCTCTCCGGGATCCGCCATGACACCAATCTACGTCTCCTCTGAGAGCGTGCAGACACTCCCCGGCGTTCGGTCTACGCTGTGCGTCATGCTGGAGGACTTCTCTGACGCGCCCGAGCGCGAGCGTCGCCGCCCTCGACGACCCATGGGCAAGGGCAAGCGGATCCTCGTCTCGCTGCTCGCACTGGTCCTGCTGATCATCATCGGTCTCGCGGCCTACGTCTGGTTCCTCAGCAGCAAGGTGGATCGCAACCTCGACCGCGACGACCTGCTCGGGACGCAGTCCGAGGGCTACGACCCGAACCGGGACTCCCACGGCAACAAGCTGGTCAGCGGTGAGGGCACGAACTACCTCCTCCTCGGCTCCGACGCCCGCCCCGGCGAGACCTTCAGCCGGGCCGACGTCATCCAGCTGGTGCACGTGGACAAGGACAACGGCAACATCTGGCTGATCCACTTCCCGCGTGATCTCTACGTCCCCATCGACGGGCACGGCAAGGACAAGATCAACGCCGCCTACGCCTACGGGAAGTCCCCGCTGCTCGTGCGCACCATCCAGGACCTCGTCGGCGTCAAGATCGACCACGTCGCCCAGACCGACTTCGAGGGCTTCGTCGCGCTGACGAAGGCCCTCGGCGGGGTCACCGTGAACAACCCCCAGGGCGGGGACGACTTCCCGGAGGGCCGCATCGAGCTCGGCGGCGACGAGGCACTGAGGTTCGTCCGCGAGCGCAAGAGCCTGCAGGAGGGCGACATCTCCCGCGGTGAGAGGCAGCAGGCCTGGCTCAAGGGGATCATGAACGAGACCCTCACCCCGGGTGTGCTGCTCAACCCCGCGAAGCTCAGCGACGTCATCGACGCCGGCACCAAGAACACGACCGTGGACAACCAGCTGACGACCTCGAAGATCCGCAGTCAGGCCATCGCGCTGCGCGGCGTGCGGGGCAATGACATCCACTTCGTGACGGCGCCCTTCGACGGGTTCGGCACGACCTCCGGTGGCGCCTCGATCGACGTGCTCGACGAGCGGGGGATGGAGCGCCTGGGCGAGGCCCTGCAGCGCGACGACATGGAGTCCTTCGTCGAGTGACGCCGCAGCGGGTCACTCGACCCGCTTCAGCTCCCCCGAGACGTGGCTGGTCATCGGCTGCCCGACCGCGGCCATGTCCATCACCCACATGAGGTTGGACTTCACGAGCCCGTACATCCGCTGCGCGGACGTGTACTCCTTCGCGCCCGGTGAGCGCAGGACGCCGTCCGTCTGCAGCTCGATCCGGCCGGGCTCCTGCGTGCCGTAGTACATCTCGACGATGCCGGTCGGGTGGGTCAGCAGGAGCTCCACCTCGCCCTCACGGGTCCCCGCACGCCAGAAGCCCAGCTCCGTGGCCGCGGGCCGCACGATCTCCCCGTCCTCGTCGAGGATCCAGGTGCTGCTCTCCCACCGCAGGAAGGGGCGCTCGTCGTGGCTGACGACGATCTCCTGCCCGAAGCGTGAGGACTCGATGGTCGGGTAGCCGAGAACTCCGGCGCCCTCCCACCGGCCGACCAGCCAAGCGAGCGGCGCGATGTCCGGGTGGATCGTGGGATCGAGGGTGAACACGTCCCACATCGTAGGCGGAGCCCTCAGGTGATGGGCATCCGCGCGAGGGCGAGGACCACGGGGCCGACGAACAGCACCGACGCGACCCCCGCGGCCACGGCGCCGGGGGGCGTGGTGAGTGCCGGCTGCTGGGAGATCGCCCGTCGCAGGCACAGCGCCACCGCGGCGGTGGCCAGCCCGACGAGGAACGGACCGGCCTCCCACCCCTCCCCGAGGGCCACGTGCACGAGGAGCCCGACCACCCCGCCGACGAGCATCGCGGCAGGCAGCATCCAAGCCGCAGTGCCCGGTCGTTCGAGGACGAGATCCACCAGCGCAGCCACGGACACCGACACCCCGGCGACGGTGGCCACCGTCGCGTCCACGGGATGGGTCGTGACGAGCACTCCCCCGGAGACGAGGACGAGGATGCCCAGGGAGGTGCCGGTGAGCAGCTCCGCCAGACGGGTGCGCGCCTCCTCACGCACGAGCGGGTGCAGGCACATCAGCACCACGCCCCCGGCGACGGCGACCGGCACCTGCTGCAGCCGCGGCGGGCCGCTCTGCAGCAGCAGCGCCACGGCCAGCGCCAGGGTCGTGAGGGCGAGGACGACTCCCGCACCCAGCGGTGCGGGCGACCGCACGATCCGGGGCCACCCTCCGGCGACCACGAGGCCCGTGACGAGCACCGCGGCGACGTCGGCGAGGTGCTGCCCGGAGAGGCCCGCGAGCGTGACCACGATGCCCGCGAGCACGGCGCCGAGGACCACCAGGGGGCGCGGGCGCACCGGGACCGTGGGCATGACGGGTGTCTCGGATGAGGTCACGAATGGAGGGTAGCCGCCCGTGCGCGGCATAGTCTGGAGCGCGATGGCCCGACTCCTGCTCCTCACGGACGATCTGGCGCCCAGCGCCCAGGTGCTCCCGGCACTTGCGCTGCTCCGCCACCAGGTCCGCACGGCGCCGCTGGAGGCATCCTCCGTGGTGACGGCACCGCCGGTCGACGCCGTGCTCGTCGACGCCCGTACACAGCTGGCCCGCATCCGCTCCCTCTGCGGCGTGATCCGCACCGGCGCCGTCGGCATCCCGGTCATCGCGGTCTTCACCGAAGGGGGCCTGACCGTGGTCACGGCCGAGTGGCCCGTCGACGACCTGGTCCTGGAGACGGCCGGACCCGCCGAGGTCGAGGCGAGGCTGCGGCTGGCCATCACCCGGAACCCCGGGGAGGATGACGAGGACGAGGACATCATCGTCGCCGGCGAGCTGACCATCGACGAGGGCGCCTACACCGTCCGCGTCGGATCACGCGCCCTCGACCTGACGTACAAGGAGTTCGAGTTGCTCAAGTATCTCGCCCAGCACCCGGGCCGGGTGCTCACCAGGCCGCAGCTGCTGCAGGACGTGTGGGGACAGGACTACTACGGCGGCACCCGCACCGTGGACGTCCACGTGCGGCGGCTGCGGGCCAAGCTGGGAGCGGAGCACGAGCAGCTCATCGACACCATCCGGGGCGTGGGTTACCGGCTGGTCGCCGACTCCCGGACGGACGACGTCGAGGCGACCTCGTGACCGCCGCGCCGACCCCCTTCGACCGGCTCCCGACCGACCGGGCCGCCGAGGTGCGCGCCGCCGCGGAGTCGGCGGC
>CAYLUX010000001.1:0-22487 GCA_964386935.1 uncultured Janibacter sp. | reverse complement strand
GGGCCTGGCCGACCGGGCGGAGCAGCCGTGGTTCGACCCCGCCGGGATCATCCTCCTCGAGGACGGGGACCCGAGCCGGCTCGCGGGCTTCCACTGGACCAAGATCGACCCTCCGGGCGGCGAGGTCGGCGAGGTGTACGTCGTCGGGGTGCACCCGCGGCTGCACGGCCGCGGCCTGGGCGGCCCACTCACCCGGCTCGGCCTGGCGCACCTGGCACGGGCGGGCGTGAGCGAGGTCGAGCTCTACGTCGAGGGCGACAACACCCCTGCCCTGGCCACCTACCGACGAGCCGGGTTCACCCGCAAGGACGCCCACGTCATGTATGCCGAGCCGGACGGGATGGCAGGCTGAGGCCATGTCGAAGCGATCGACTCCCCAGGCGTCGGCCGACGCGGCCGCGCCGGTCGACCCCCCGATCGGTATCAGCGCCTCCCCGGCGGCCGTGCCGGGTACCCGGCCGCGGGCGTCCGACGGCCGCTTCGTGCGGGTCGTGCGCGACGAGGAGTCGAGCGCTGACGCCGACCTGCCCGCCGACCGCTTCCTGGACCGGGAGCTGAGCTGGCTGCAGTTCAACGAGCGGGTGCTGCGCCTGGCCACGGACGAGGAGGTTCCCCTCCTGGAGCGCACCCGCTTCCTCGCCATCTTCACGAGCAACCTCGACGAGTTCTTCATGGTGCGCGTCGCGGGGCTCAAGCGGCGGATCGCCACCGGCATCGCCGTGCGCAGCCCCTCGGGCCTCGAGCCGCGCGAGGTGCTCGAGCAGATCGCCGACAACGCCCACGACCTCACGCTGCGCCAGGCGCGGGCCTTCGAGGACTCGATCCGTCCGGCCCTGGCCGACGAGGGCATCACGATCGTGCACTGGGACGAGATCGACCCCGCGGAGCAGGACCGGCTCGGAACCATCTTCAGCGACACCATCTACCCCGTCCTGACTCCGCTGGCCGTCGACCCGGCCCACCCCTTCCCCTACATCTCCGGGCTCTCGCTCAACCTCGCCGTCATCCTCAGCAACCCCGGCACCGGCAAGGAGCACTTCGCCCGGATCAAGGTCCCGCCCTCGCTCCCCCGCTTCCTCAAGGTGCGCCGGCGGCAGGCGTCGGTGACCTCGGACCTCTTCGAGGCCCGCTTCGTGCCCCTCGAGGACGTCATCGCCGCCCACCTGCACATGCTCTTCCCGGGCATGGAGGTCCACGAGCACTACGCCTTCCGGGTCACCCGCAACGAGGACGTGGAGGTCGAGGAGGACGACGCCGAGAACCTGCTGACCGCCCTCGAGAAGGAGCTGACCCGGCGCCGCTTCGGCGCCCCCGTGCGCCTCGAGGTCGCCGAGGACATGGACGACCACGTCATGGACCTGCTCACCCGCGAGCTCGGCGTCGACGACGAGGACGTCTACCGGCTGCCGGTGCCGCTGGACCTGCGGGGCCTGAACGAGATCGCCGACCTGGACCGGACCGACCTGCACTACCCGCCCTTCGTCGCCCGGACCAGCCCCGACCTCGCCCCGACGGAGTCGGCCAAGCCCGCGGACCTGCTCAAGGTGATCGGCCGCTCCGACGTGCTCCTGCAGCACCCCTACGAGCCCTTCTCCACCTCCGTGCAGGCCTTCCTCGAGCAGGCGGCCGCGGACCCGCAGGTGCTCGCGATCAAGCAGACCCTCTACCGCACGAGCGGTGACAGCCCCATCGTCAACGCGCTCATCGACGCCGCGACCGCCGGCAAGCAGGTGCTCGCCGTCGTGGAGATCAAGGCCCGCTTCGACGAGCAGGCCAACATCGACTGGGCCCGCAAGCTCGAGCACGCGGGGGTGCACGTCGTCTACGGCATCGTGGGCCTGAAGACGCACTGCAAGCTCGCCCTCGTCGTGCGGCAGGAGGAGCACGGGCTGCGGCGCTACTGCCACGTCGGCACCGGCAACTACAACCCGAAGACCGCCCGGCTGTACGAGGACCTCGGCGTGCTCACGAGCGACCCCGAGGTCGGCCAGGACCTGACCCGCCTGTTCAACCAGCTCTCCGGGCTCGCCCCCCGCAGCAAGTTCAAGCGGCTGCTCGTCGCCCCCCGCTCGGTGCGGGTGGGCCTGCTCGAGCGCATCGAGCGCCAGGTCCGGCGCCACGAGCGGCACGGCGACGGCTACATCGGCATCAAGGTGAACTCGATCGTCGACGAGGACCTGATCGACGCGCTCTACCGGGCGAGCATCGCCGGGGTACCGGTCGACGTGTGGGTCCGGGGCATCTGCTCGCTGCGCCCCGGCGTCGAGGGGCTGAGCGAGACCATCCGGGTGCACTCCGTGCTGGGCCGTTTCCTGGAGCACTCGCGGGTCTTCCTCTTCGGGTCGGGCACCCGTCGCGAGGCCTGGATCGGCAGCGCGGATCTCATGCACCGCAACCTGGACCGTCGTGTGGAGGCACTGGTGAGAATCGTCGAGGACCGTCACGTCGACCAGCTCTACGAGCTCCTCGCTCTGGGCATGTCGGCCGACCACGCCCACTTCGAGCTCGGCGGCGACGGCCGCTGGAGCCGGGTCCACCGCGGCCCGGACGGGCGTGGGATGCCCGACGCACAGGAGGCCCTCATCGCCCGGCACAAGCGTCACCTGCAGGCGCGTCGATGAGCGCCGGGACCGTCCTCGCCGCGGGTACCGTCCCGTGGCGGCGCAAGAAGAAGGGCCGCCTCCAGGTCGCCCTGGTCCACCGCCCCAAGTACGACGACTGGTCCTGGCCCAAGGGCAAGCTCGACGCGGACGAGGGCTTCCCGGAGGCAGCGGTCCGCGAGACCTTCGAGGAGACCGGGCTGCGCGTCGGCCTCGGCCACCCGCTGCCCTCCTCGGAGTACCTGCTCGGCGACGGCGCCACCCCCAAGACGGTGCGGTACTGGGCGGCCGAGGTCATCGGCGGCGACGGCAGGCTGCGCAACGAGGTCGACCGCGTCGACTGGTTGGACATCGACACCGCGATCGACCGGCTCACCCAGCGGTGGGACCGGGACCAGGCCAGGGCCCTCGTCGACGCCGACGTCCGCGGTGCGCTCGCCACGTGGCCGCTCGTCGTCGTGCGCCACGCCCACGCCCACGACCGCGGGTCGCACCGCGGGGAGGACCACCTCCGTCCGCTGGACGATCGGGGCCGGGAGCAGGCCCGTCAGCTGGTCCCCCTGCTGGACGCCTACGGCATCCGCCGGGTGGTCTCGAGCCCCTCGACCCGGGCCGCCGAGACGCTCGCCCCCTTCGCCACCGCGCAGGAGCACAAGCTGCGCCGCAAGAAGGGGCTCTCCGAGGAGGGCCACGCCGCGGACCCCACCCGCGCCGGGCACCACCTGCGCCGCCTCCTCGACCGTGGTGAGCCGGCGGTCCTGTGCAGCCACCGCACGGTCCTGCCGGACGTGCTGAGGCCTCTTCTGGAGCGGGTGGACTCCCGCTACACGGCGAGCGACTCCGCGGCATCCCTCGTCACCGCTGCCCTCGAGGGCGGCCTGGCGAAGGGGGAGACCCTGATCGCCCACGTCGCCGGCACCGGTGGCGACGCCCGGGTGGTCGCCGCGGAGCGGCACCGCCCCGGCGAGCGCGACTGAGCGGCCCACTACCTCCCGGGAGCCCTCTCCGCGAGTCGAGCACGCACTGTGCAAGTGCGGTTCACCGACCGTTCACCGCGAGCAACACGGACGTCAACCGAGCCTCCCTACCGTCGTCGGCGTACGACCACGGCGGTCGCGGCGGGGACCGCTCGTCGCGCGTCGTGCCCCACCACCGAGAGGTAAGACGTGTTGCGTACCACCGGCCGCAGGGCCATCACCGCCACGGCCGCACTGGCCCTCACCTTCACCATGGCCGCCTGCGGGGCTGCCAACGAGTCCGGCGGCTCCGGCGGAGGCGGCGAGAACGCTGCTTCCGGCTCCATCAAGGGCGCTGGCGCCTCCACGCAGGAGAAGGCCCAGGCCGAGTGGGCCGCCAAGTTCAGCGAGACCAACCCCGACGCGACCGTCGAGTACTCGCCCGACGGCTCCGGCACCGGCCGTGAGAAGTTCATCAACGGCGCCGTCCAGTTCGCCGGCTCCGACGCCGCGATGGACGACAAGGAGATCGCCTCGGCCAAGAAGTCCGGCTGCGAGGGCGAGACCATCCAGTTCCCGATCTACGTCGCCCCGATCGCCGTGACCTACAACGTCAAGGGCGTCGACGAGCTCAACCTCTCCCCCGACACGATCGCGAAGATCTTCGACCAGAAGATCACCAAGTGGAACGACCCGGCGATCAAGAAGGAGAACCCGGACGCCGACCTGCCGTCGACGACGATCACGCCGGTGAACCGCTCCGACGAGTCGGGCACCACCGAGAACTTCACCGCCTACCTCGACGAGGCCGCGAAGGGCTCCTGGTCGCACGGCTCCACCGAGGTGTGGCCGGTCAAGGGCGGCGAGGCCGCCAAGGGCACCTCGGGTGTCGTCAGCACCATCGAGTCCGGTGACGGGACCATCGGCTACGCCGACGCCGCCCAGATCGGCGACCTGAACGCCGCCAAGGTCAAGGTCGGCGACGAGTACGTCGAGTACACCCCCGAGGCCGCCGCCGACGCGCTGAAGAGCGCCGAGCGGGTCGAGGAGGACAGCAAGACCAACTACGCGGTCGAGCTGGACCGCGGCGACGTCGAGAAGGGTGCCTACCCGATCGTCCTCGTCTCCTACGCGATCGCCTGCTCCGACTACAAGGACCCCGCGAGCGCCGAGACGGTCAAGGCCTACCTCGAGTACGCGACGAGCGAGCAGGGCCAGAAGGACGCCTCCAAGGCCGCCGGCAACGCGCCGCTCGGCAAGGAGGACCTGCAGAACGCGGCCGCCGCGGTGAAGCAGATCAAGACCGACTGAGCCGGATCCCCATCCGGCACCGGGCACGCGGCGGCCCCGTGACTGGTACGTCACGGGGCCGCCGCCCCGTCCCACCCCCACCCCCTTCGGAGACATTGACGTGAGCAGTACCCCCGCCCCCACCGGGCAGAAGGCCGTGAAGCGGCCCGGAGACCGGGTCTTCTCCGGCCTCTCGGTCGGCTCCGGGATCCTCATCCTGGTCACCCTCGCGGCCGTCGCCGGCTTCCTGCTGCTGCAGGCGGAGCCGGCCCTGAAGGCGGACCCGTCCGAGGTCCGCGGCGGAGAGGGCCTGATCCACTACGTCGGGCCGTTGATCTTCGGCACCCTGCTGAGCTCGGTCATCGCCCTGGTCATCGCCCTGCCGCTCAGCACCGGCATCGCGCTCTTCATCACCCACTACGCGCCCCGCCGACTCGCGCAGGGCCTGGGCTACCTCATCGACCTGCTGGCCGCGGTCCCCTCGATCATCTTCGGTCTGTGGGGGCTGACCATCGCCACGCAGGCGGTCCCGGTCTTCGACACCATCAACGAGCTCTTCGGCTGGATCCCGCTCTTCGGGGGCACCCCGAGCGCAACGGGCCGCACGATGCTGCTCATCGGCATCGTGCTGGCGATCATGATCCTGCCGATCATGACGGCCGTGAACCGCGAGGTCTTCCTCCAGACCCCGTCGCTGCACGAGGAGGCCAGCCTGGCCCTCGGCGCCACCCGGTGGGAGATGATCCGGCAGGCCGTGATCCCCTTCGGGCGCTCCGGCGTCGTCTCCGGCGCCATGCTCGGCCTCGGCCGGGCGCTCGGCGAGACGATGGCCGTGGCCATCATCCTCTCGCCCAGCGCGCGCTACTCCTGGGAGCTGCTCACCTCGGCGGCCTCGGGGACCATCGCCGGTGACATCGCGCTGAACTTCCCCGAGTCCTTCGGCGTGGAGCGCAGCACGCTCTTCGTCTCCGGTCTGGCGCTCTTCGCCGTCACCCTCGCCGTCAACATGTTCGCCCGGTGGATGATCTCGCGCCGGTCGGAGTTCTCCGGAGCCAACTGATGAGCCAGACGATGACAACTTCCGAGTCACGCGGCACCCCGACGCCACCGAGCGTCGGCCCCGCCGTGCAGCGCACCGGTGAGCTGAACCGCGCCACCCGCATCGGCATCCTCCTCGGGTCGGGTGTCCTCGCCCTCGCGATCCAGCTCCTCCTCTTCTCGTGGCAGCTGCTGGGCTGGCTGGTCATCGCGGCCATCACCTACTGCCTCGCGATCTACCTCGCCTCCCGGGTGGTCGAAGGGAGCCGCCACGCCACCGACCGCCTGGTCACCGGCGTGGTCACCACCTTCTTCCTGCTCGCCATGGTGCCGCTCGTCTCGGTGACCGTGACGATCATCGAGCGGGGCACCCGGCGCCTGGACCCGGCCTTCTTCACCTACTCGATGCAGGGCGTCGGCAGCGGCGAGGTCGGGGGCGCCTACCACGCGATCATCGGCACCCTCATCGTCACCGGGCTCGCCTCGATCATCTCGATCCCGATCGGGGTCTTCGCCGCCGTCTACCTCGTGGAGTACGGCGGGAAGAGCCGCACCGCGAGGGCCCTGACCTTCTTCGTGGACGTCATGACCGGCATCCCCTCGATCGTCGCCGGCCTCTTCGCGATCTCGCTCTTCGGGCTGTTCCTCGGCCCGGCCTACCAGTCCGGCATCGTCGGCGCCGTCGCCCTCTCGGTGCTGATGATCCCCACGGTGGTGCGCTCCTCCGAGGAGATGCTGCGCCTCGTCCCGAACGAGCTGCGCGAGGCCAGCTACGCCCTCGGCGTGCCGAAGTGGCTGACGATCGTCAAGGTCGTCATCCCCACCTCGATCGCCGGCCTCGCCACGGGCATCACCCTGGCCATCGCCCGCGTCATGGGCGAGACGGCGCCGCTGCTCATCACCATGGGGGCCGCCCGCGGCACAAACCTCAACCCCTTCGAGGGCTCGATGGCCGCACTGCCGCTCTTCTCCTACCAGCAGTACGCCAGCCCCGGTCTGGACCGGGCGGCCTCGCTGGACATGGCATTCACCGCCGCGCTGGTCCTGATGATCATCGTCATGCTGCTGAACCTCGTGGCGCGGCTCATCTCCAAGATCTTCTCCCCCTCGACCGGTCGCTGACCGGCCCCTGCAACAGACAAGGAAGCAACGGTGTCCAAGCGCATCGACGTCAAGAACCTGAACATCTACTACGGCGACTTCCTCGCCGTGGAGGGTGTCGACGTGACCATCGAGCCACGCACGGTCACGGCCCTCATCGGCCCCTCGGGCTGCGGCAAGTCCACCTTCCTCCGCTCGCTGAACCGCATGCACGAGGTCATCCCCGGCGCCCGCGTCGAGGGCGAGGTCAGCCTCGACGGCTCGAACATGTACGCCCGGGGCGTCGACCCGGTCGGCGTTCGGCGCAAGGTCGGGATGGTCTTCCAGCGGCCGAACCCCTTCCCCACGATGAGCGTGCGGGAGAACGTCCTGGCCGGCGTGAAGCTGAACAACAAGAAGATCAAGAAGGCCGACGCCGACGACCTCGTCGAGTCCAGCCTGCGCGGCGCGAACCTCTGGAACGAGGTCAAGGACCGCCTCGACCGGCCCGGCTCCGGCCTCTCCGGCGGTCAGCAGCAGCGGCTGTGCATCGCCCGCACGATCGCGGTCAAGCCCGAGGTCGTCCTCATGGACGAGCCGTGCTCGGCGCTGGACCCGATCTCCACGCTCGCGGTGGAGGACCTCATCGCGGAGCTGAAGGAGCAGTACACGATCGTCATCGTCACCCACAACATGCAGCAGGCGGCGCGCTGCTCGGACCGGACGGGCTTCTTCAACATCGAGGGCACCGGCAAGCCGGGTCGCCTCATCGAGTTCGACGACACCCAGAAGATCTTCAGCAGCCCCGCGGAGCAGGCGACCGAGGACTACATCTCGGGCCGCTTCGGCTGACGGACCTCAGAGGCCGACGATCGGGCGCAGCACCCAGAGGGATACCGCTGCGGCGATCCCGGCACCGGGGAAGGTGAAGATCCAGGCGCCGACGATGTTCTTCGCGACGCCCCACCGGACGGCCTTCAGGGAGCGGGTGGACCCGACTCCCATGATCGCCGAGGTGATCGCGTGGGTCGTGGAGATCGGGGCCTTCAGGACCGTCGCCACGTAGAGGATGGAGGCCGCCGTGACCTCGGCGGCGAAGCCCTGCGGCGGGTCGAGGTGGATGATCCCGCGGCCGAGGGTGCGCATGATGCGCCAGCCGCCGGAGTAGGTCCCCATCGAGATGACGACGGCGGAGAGGACGAGGACCCACAGCGGGATGCCCTGGTCGTCCGGGCCGTGGTAACCGGCGACCGTGAGGGCCAGGACGACGACACCCGCGGTCTTCGCGGCGTCCTGCATGCCGTGGCCGAAGGCCATCGCGGCGGCGGAGGCCGTCTGCGCCCAGCGGAAGCCCCGCTTGGTGCGGCCCGGGTTCGCGTCCCGGAAGAGCCGGAGGATCAGGCGCATCACGAAGTAGCCGACGATGATGCCGACGACCGGTGAGAGCACCATCGGGACGATGACCTTCTCGATGATCCCGGTCCAGTGCACGGTCGCGCCGATCGCGAGCGCTGCCCCGCCGAGCCCGCCGATGAGGGCGTGCGACGAGGAGGAGGGCAGTCCGAGCCACCAGGTGAGCAGGTTCCAGCCGATCGCACCGATCAGGGCGGCCGCACAGACCAGCAGGCCGGTGTGTCCCTCGGGTGCGGCGATGATCCCGCTGCCGACGGTCTCGGCCACCCGGGTGCCGAAGAAGGCACCGAAGAGGTTGGCGACCGCGGCCATGCCCAGGGCCACCCGCGGGGTGAGCGCCCGCGTCGAGACCGACGTGGCGATGGCGTTGGCGGCGTCGTGGAAGCCGTTCGTGTAGTTGAAGCCCATCGCCAGGAGGGTGACGAGGGCGACTGCGAGCCAGTCCACTGTCGGTCAGGACTCCTTGATCGCGATGCCCTCGATGCGGTGCGCAACACTCTCGAAGGCATCGGTGGCCTCTTCGAGCCGCTCGATGATGTCCTTGTGCTTGATCACCTCGATGGGGTCGGTGACGGCACCACCGAAGAGGTCCCGGAGCATCCCGCGGTAGATGCTGTCCCCCTCGTTCTCGAGGCGGTTGATCTCCACCCAGTACTCGCGCAGCTCCTTCATCGTCGCCAGGCGCGGCATGGCGGCGGCGGTCAGCTCCGCCATCCGGGTGATGACCTCCATCTGCGTGGTCACCTCGGGCATCAGGCCGTCCATGCGGTAGAGGACCACCGTCTGCCCGACCGAGTCGATGTAGTCGATGCAGTCATCGAGAGCGGCAGCCAGCTCGAGGATGTCCTCGTGCTCGAAGGGGGTGACGAAGCTGGTGTTGACCTTGCGGATGATCGCGTGGGTCGCCTCGTCGCCCTCGTGCTCGACGTCGCGCAACCGCTGGGCGATCACGGGACGGTCCTGCGGGGGCGCGGCCAGGAGCTCGGTGAGCGCCTCGGCCGCGGCGACGGACTGGCGCGCGCTGTCGGCCAACAGCGTGAAGAAGGCGTCGTCCTTGCCGGACGGTTTGAAGAAGGCCACAGGTGTTGTCTCCGGTTCTCAAGGGAAGGTGGAGTCTTACCGGGGGCCAGCCTAGAACCGAATCGTCCTCGGGGCGTCATCGGCCGTTCATCTGCCGAGTGTGTCGTGCGCCGGGCCGGGAGCGCCTCACGGCGCGTGGCCGCTCGTAGCGGCTATTTTTTGGGACCCGGGGCTGCCGCGGCCCGGCGCACCGAACAAGCGTAACCGTGTGGGGCCGGACTTTGTTCCCCCGTGCCCGGGTAGGCTGCCGGGGACCCGACGCCGAGAAGGGAGTCCTCCCCCATGACCGTCCTCGTGGCCGGCACCGAGTCCGCGGCCGGCCGGGCCGCCTACCGGTACGCCATCGAGGAGGCGCGTCGGCGGGGCGAGGACCTCACCTACTTCGCCCTCGAGGACGGCGAGCACGAGCCCTCCCCGGACCTCGGCGAGGTGGTCGAACGGGTGGTCCGGCCGCCCGAGCGCAGCGAGGACCCCGTCGCCGACCTGCTGGACCACGCGCACGGCGAGGACATCTCGGTCATCGTGATCGGGGTGCGCAACCGCTCCGCCGTCGCCAAGCTGATCCTCGGCTCGGCGGCGCAGCAGATCATCCTCGAGGCCACCGCACCGGTGGTCTGCGTCAAGGCCTGAGCGCCCCCTTCGCAGGGCCGCGTCAGTCCAACCGGCCGCCGCGCCAGAGCCGGGCGCAGGCCTCCAGGTCCTCCGCGGTGGTGACCATCGCCGAGGCCGAGGGCAGGTCCCCTTCGTCCTCGTGAGCTCGCCCGGTGGCCACGACCCGGCAGAAGGCCGCCGCCCGCTCGAGTGCGACCGCGAGGTCGCCGTCGAAGACACCCCGCAGGATCCGGTCGGCGAGCTCGCGGACCTCGGCCACGCCCGGAGGCTCGGCGATGCCGGCGACGACGTGGTTCACGTGGGCCACGGACATGCCCCTCGCGTACTCGCGGGCCGCCTCGGTGGCCTGGCGCTGCGCCCACTCGCGGAGCACGTAGAGCCGCCAGAGCGCGCCGGGCAGGCTGCGCGCGGGCCGGTCCGCCCAGAGCTGGGCGAGGGTGTCCAGGCCGAGCTCGTCGACGAGCCGCACGAGGCGCTCCCGGGTCGCGCCGTCGGCGTCCTCCCGACCGGCGGTGACCACCGTCAGCGCCGCCTGGTGGGCGGCCGCCGCGGTCTCGGCGGGGTCGGGCTGGGAGGCGCTGTGGGACTCCATCGCGTCCGGCTCCAGGTAGAGGGGTCGTCTGGGCCTGCGCTCCTCACCGGCCACGTCATCACCTCCTGCGCCGACCCGGTGGTCGGCGCGCGCCCCACCCTAGTGACCGGGCCGCAGGTCGTGCTCGGGCTCGATGTCACTGGCGGGGGCGAGGTCGTGCTCCTCGAGCGTGACCCGCAGCTGCTCGGCGGCATCGATGTTCAGCGGGCTCGAGGTCCACGCGGAGATCGGCAGGTTGAGGAAGCGCTCCTCCTTCACCGCCGGCAGGTCCTTGGTCGCCGGGTTCGTCTGCAGCACCTTGATCTTCTGCCGGTAGCTCTGGCCGGGGTAGTCCACGAAGGCGAAGAAGTCCGGCTTCGAGGCCACGAGACGCTCCCAGGAGACCTCGGTCCAGGTGTCCTCGACGTCCGCGGTGGCATTCCGTGCCCCGGCGGCCTCGATGATCGCCTGGGGCCCCCCGAAGGAGCCGGAGGTGAAGATGTCCTTGGTCCCGGAGTCGAAGAGGAAGACGGTCGGCTCGTTCTTCGGCTGCGGGGCGTCCTCGAGTGCCGTCAACCGCTCCTTGATGTCCTCGACGACCTCGTCCGCCTGCCTCTCGCGGCCGGTGATCTCCCCGAGGTTCTCCATGTCGGCGTAGAGCGCCTGCCACGGCGGCATGGTGCCCCGCTGCCCGTCCTGCTGCCGGCAGCTCTCGGAGAGGATGTAGGAGTCGATGCTGTGCTCGGCGAGCGCATCCGGCGTGAAGTTCTTCTCCTCGGTGAAGCCGTAGTTCCAGCCCGAGAAGACCACGTCCGGCTCGTGGGCGATCGCGTTCTCCATGGTCGGGTAGTCCTTGGAGGCGACCGGGAGGGCGTCGACGACGTCGCGGCCGTACATCGCGCCGAGCGGCGCCCTGCCGTCGTCGAGGCCGGTGACCCCGGCGATCTGGTCCTCCGCCCCGAGCGCGAGGACCATCGCCAGCATGTTGCCGTCGCCGGTGATGTACATCCGCTGCGCGGGCGAAGGGAGGCGCACCTCCTGCCCGCAGTTGGTCACCGTCACCTCCTCCTGCTTCGTCGAGGAGCCGGCATCCGCAGTCGCGCCGCAGCCCGCGAGGAGGCCGACGAGACCGACCCCGGCGACGGCACGGAGCGCTCTGCGGGGACGGTGGGTGCTGGTCATGAGGCGAACCTTTCTGCAGGGGCCGGGGCGCCGGCCCCGAGGACGAGGTGGACCCGCCCGGTGGCGGGGTCGACCAGGTGGGTGGCCCGGACCCCGAAGACGGTGCGGAGGACCTGCGGGTCGAGGACCTCGGCGGGCTCGCCGACGGCGAGGAGGCCCCCTTCGTGCAGCACGGCCACCCGGTCGAAGTGCGCCGCCGCGAGCGGCAGGTCGTGCACGGCTGCCAGGACGGTCCGACCCAGCCCGCGGATGGTCTCCATCAGCTGGATCTGGTGGTGGACGTCGAGGTGGTTGGTCGGCTCGTCGAGGACGAGCAGCTCGCTGCCCTGGGCGATGCCGCGGGCGAGCATGACCCGGCGCCGCTCGCCCCCGGAGAGGTGCTGGCAGGGCCGGTCCGCGAAGTCGGCCATGCCGACCATCTCGAGGGCCTCCATGACGAGCGGTCGCTCGCTCGAGGCGTCGAGGCTCCACGGCTGCCGGTGCGGGACCCGCCCCAGCGCGACCATCTCGCCGACGAGCAGGTCCTCCGTGGGCCCCTCCTCCTGGCCGACGTGGGCGAGCAGCTTCGCGCGCTGCCGCGAGGAGATCTCGGCCAGGTCGGTGCCTCCGACGTGGACGTGGCCCGCGGCCGCCGGGCGCAGCCCGACGAGCGAACGGATGAGGGTGGACTTGCCGCTGCCGTTCGGGCCGACGAGGGCGACCATCGAGCCGCGGGGCACGTCCAGGTCGACCCCGGAGACGATCGTGCGGCCGCCGATCTCGCAGGTGAGGCCGCGGCACTGCAGGTGAGGTGTCATGACTGCGCTCCCGAGTAGGTGTAGTGCCGCCTGCCGAGCAGCAGCAGGAAGATCGGGGCTCCGACGACGCCGGTGACGACGCTCAGCGGGATCTCCTGCGGACGCACGAGCACCCGGGCGGCGACGTCGACCCAGACGAGGAAGAGCGAGCCGCCGAGGGCGGCCACCGGCAGCACCACGCGGTGCCGCGCGCCGACGAGGATCCGCGCCACGTGCGGGACGACGAGCCCCACGAAGCCGATGCCCCCGGAGACGGCCACGAGGACCCCGACGAGGATCGACACGAGGACGAAGAGGCCGGTGCGCAGGGCACGCACAGGCACCCCCAGCCCGGCGGCGACGTCCGCCCCCGAGGCCAGGGCGTCGAGCCAGGAGTGCAGACCCATGAGCAGCACGACCGACAGGCACACGACGATCACCGACGGCAGGGTCTGTGCCCACACCGACCCGGACAGGCTGCCCAACAGCCAGAAGAGGACCGACTGGGTCGCCTTCGGGTCGGCGCTGAAGAAGACGAGGAAGCTGGAGACCGAGGAGAAGGCCGCCGACATGACCACTCCGGTGAGGATGAGGCGAAGGGGGTCCAGCCCGCCCTGGGCCATCGAGATCCCGAAGACGAGGACGGTCGCGAGGAGCGCCCCGCCGAGTGCCCCGAGGGAGAGGGCCCACACCCCGAGTCCGCCGAGCAGCCCGAGGACGATGACGGCGGTGGCACCGACGCCGGCTCCGGCGGAGACGCCGAGGAGGTAGGGGTCGGCCAGGGGGTTGCGCACCAGCGTCTGCATGCACGCGCCGGCCATGGCCAGGCCCGCGCCGACGACGACGGCCATGACCACGCGCGGCGCCCGCAACTCCCACACGATCGTGTCGTAGGTCGGGTCGGGGACACCCGACCCGAGCAGGCGGGCCCGCAGCACGTCGACGACACCCGGGACGCGCAACGGCTCCGAGCCGAGCGAGAGCGAGACGACGGCACTGACCGCGGTGGCCGCGACGAGGCCGATGAGCAGCGGGACGGCCGGGACGCGGCGGCCGCCCGGACGGTCATGCGACACGGGGCACCACCACGGGAAGGTCGTCGCCGCGGGGGGCGAAGGTGGCGTGGTGCGTGGTCCGGCGGCGCCTCTCCTCGGCAGTGATGTCGGGGCAGCTGCCGCAGGGCTGGCGCCCGTCGCCCAGCCGCATCAGGCAGCAGGTGTGCCGCTCGGTCACGAGGGCGGGACCGGTGGGCACCCGGACCCGGGTCGTCGTGACGAGGCGGCGGCCCGCTGCGGACCACACCGGGGCCCCGAGCAGCTCCCGGGCGATCCCGGCGACCTCCTCCTGCCGGGACTCCGGGGTCCTGCGGTGCAGTCCGGCCAGCACGGAGGCGCAGGAGGCGGCGATGCAGCCGAGCGCCAGTCGCCCGGTGATGCGACCGACCTCGCGGAAGGCGGTGATCACCTCCCCCAGGTGCTCCTCCACGAGCAGCCGAGCGACGTCGGACGCATCCCCCACCGGCCGGGCTCCGGTGACCGGCGGCGCGACGGCGACGGTCCTCCCTTCGCCGTCCAGCCGCAGCTGCCAGGCGTCAGGGTCCGGGTCGGGCAGCGCCCCGGTCTGCACCCACAGCCCGATCGCGGCCACCGCGACCCGCCCGGCGCAGCTCTGCAGGCCGCACGCGGCTCCGGGCGCGCGGTGGCGGGTCCCGAGCGAGGCGCTGTATGCGTCGACGAGGCGGACGACGAGGTCGGTGGTGGTGAGCCGCTCCATCGGGTACCACCCCGCCAGCCCGGGCGTGGCCACCACCGCCGGCGCCAGCTCGATCGGCGCGCGCGTCGGCGGGCCGGTCAGCAGGGTGAGGGCTTCGGTGACGGCGGGGCCGTCGGGGGGACGCAACACGGGGACTCCCAGGCCATCGGGGCCCAGACCGCGGAGCCCATTCGGCGAGCGAGCCAGCAGGTCTTCGGACTCGGGGTCGTCCCGGCGGAGTTCCTTCCCGGGTCATCCGGACCCAGTGGTTCCTACTCCGTCAGTCACCCTCACCGCTGCGCGACAGTTCCGGACTTGCACCGGATTCCCTTGCACGGGCGTGCATCTGACTCACCGAGACCGTAGCACCCGGGCCCGGTCAGTCCTCCTGCCAGACGGTGAGGTCGCGCCCCAGCAGCCGCTCCAGCCGGCCGATCCCCTCGGCGTACTCCTCGCGCAGGTGGCGTCGCAGGCCGGGGTCGAGCCGGGGCAGCTCGTCCCACTCGGGGGTGAGCTTCGCGTGCTTGCGCGTCTTGTCGTTCGCGCGGAAGTCGAGGTCCTCCGCGGTGAGGTCGTTCTCGAGGCCGAGGTGGTCCATGACCTCGCCGACGAAGCCCAACGGATCGGCGACGAGGTCGTCGTAGACCATCGGCTTCAGCTGGGGGTGGATGCTCCACCAGGTCTCCAGCGCGTCCGCGTACCGGCCGAGGGAGAGCACCGAGTACTCGTCGGTGATCTGGTCGATCGTGGTCGTGTACGGGAAGCGGCCCTTCATCATGTGGTGGATGTAGGCGGACTCGTAGCGCTGCACGGGGTCCCGGAAGACCGCCACCATCGCGGGCGAGCCGAGGAGGGAGCGGATGTTCTCCGCCGTCGTCGGCTTCGCCCGGAAGTAGTGCGGGGTGCTCTCGAGGTAGTACCGCACGCCCGGGTCCTGGGCCGGGAAGTGCTCGCGCAGCGCGGTCACCTTGGCCGGGGCGTCGAAGTCCGGCTGGTTGAAGAAGTTCAGCTCCTTCACTTCAGAGGCGAAGACGTGCCGTGACCGTCCGAGGCTGCGGTGCAGCCAGCTCGTCCCGCTCTTCTGGGAGCCGACGACGAGGAAGTTCGGCAGCGGCATTCCGGTCCTCTCTGGTCGTGTCCGGGCAGCGGCTTCAGAAGGTAGCCGGACCGCCCGGTCCAGACCACGACGCCGCCCTGAACTCCGGGTGAATTCGTCACCACCACCTCCCCTCGGGCAGGACGGGCGTCCACCCGCTCGTTAACCTGCCCGCCATGACCGAGCAGCCCACCCCCCTGGCACCGATCCCACCGCGGTCCGTGCTGTTCCACGTCGGCGCGATGAAGTCGGGCACGACGGCGGTGCAGCGGGCGGCACACCGGCGTCGCCGGGAGCTGCTCGAGCACGGCGTGCGCTACCCGGGGCCGAGAATGAACCACTTCACACCCGTCGCAGCATTCATGGGACTCCGACGCGAAGGCGAGCTGCCGGACCCTGCGACGTGGCACGAGCTCATGGCCAAGGTCGACGCCGAGCAGGACCGGCGGGTGCTGCTCAGCCACGAGTGGGCCTGCGAGGCGGACGAGCAGACCGTCGCCGGCTTCGCCGACGCCCTCGGCGAGCGCCTCCACGTCGTCATCACGCTGCGGCCCCTCTCGGGTCTGCTCGGCTCCTACTGGCAGGAGATCGTCAAGAACGGTCAGGCCGCTCCCCCCTTCGAGGAGTGGCTCCGCGAGGCCCTGGCCACCCCGCCCGGCGCCCGGCAGGGCACCCAGTGGGACCGGCAGTGCGACCAGGCGGGGATGGTGCGGCGCTGGGCGGAGGCACTGGGGCCGGATCGGGTCACGGTCGTCATCGCCGACAAGGCGGACCCGGCCCGCGTCCCCACCGCGCTGGAGCAGCTGCTCGACCTGCCGACCGGCATGCTCGTGGCCGAGTCTGACGGCGCCGGGTCCAACCGGTCCCTCTCGCCGGCGGAGGCGGAGTTCTTCCGGCGCCAGAACCACGCCTTCCGGCGCAGTCGGGTGCCCTTCCGGGAGTACGCGCTGGACTACCGCCGCCGCTCCGTGGCCCGCCTGCTGGCGACCGAGCCGGACCCTTCCGCGGGGCGGATCGTGCTGCCGCAGTGGGCCGCCGAGCAGGCCACCACCCACGGGCAGGAGATCGCCGAGCAGATCGCCGACAGCGGGGTCAGGGTCGTCGGTGATCTCGCCGCGCTGCACGCGCCGGTCACCTCCGCCGTCCCCGGCGAGCTGCCGGTCCCGGAGACCATCCCCATCGACAGCGCGGTGGAGGTCGTCGTGGCCTCGGTCCTCGTCGGCACCCGCCGCAAGGGCACGAAGGGAGCCACCCCCGCCCGGAGGAGCAGGGCCGACGTTATCAAGGAACGGGTCCGTGCGCTGCCCGGGGGACGCACGGCGCTGCGCGGGGCACGTGCCGCCCGGCAGTGGTTGGCCGACCCCGGCGCGAACGCCTCGTGAACGCCCTGTGAACACCGCACCGGGAGGCCCCGAAACGGCTCCGGGCGGTCTCGATCCATGCCTACGCTGGGCGGCGCCAGCCATCCGCCATGGACCCGACAGGCAGGAAGAAACCCACTCGAATGACCCCACCCGACCTGTCCGTCGTCATCCCGATGCACAACGCCAGCGCGACCGTCGTCGGGGTGATCGAGACCTTCCTCGGCATCGACTCCGCGAGCATCGAGGTGATCGTCGTCGACGACGCCTCCAGCGATGACTCGGTCGCCCGCGTGCGGGCCATCGACGACCCCCGCGTGGTCCTCGTACCACTCCCGCACAACCACGGCGCCGGCGTCGCCCGCAACCACGGCTTCGCCCGGGCCACCGGCCGCTACGTGCTCTTCTTCGACGCGGACGACCTCGTCCACACCGAGACCCTCACCGCCACCCTGGACGCGCTCGACGCGAGCGGCGCGAGCGTGGCGATGCTCCCCTACCGGTACCGGAGGGCGGACTCGGAGTCCGAGGAGATGAACTCCTACGACATCGCGGTGTGGACCAAGTACGCGACGTCGCCCCGGCGGCTTGCCCGGCTGGACGAGGTCCCCGGGCTGCTCGGCTTCACGAACTACCCGTGGAACAAGGTCGCCCGCACCGAGCACTACCGGCGCACGGGGCTGCGCTACGGCGCCACCCAGGTGCACAACGACATCCTCGGGCACTGGCTGACCCTCGTGGACGCGGACACCGTCCTGCTCATCGACCAGCCGCTCACCACCCACGTCGTGGCCGAGGGCGGCCGCAATCTGACCAACCGCGAGAGCCGGGCCCGGCTGAGCCTCATCGAGGCCCTCGACGAGACCTACACCGAGCTGGAGGCGCGGCCGGCGAAGCGGCGGCGCTACGCCCGGCAGTACTGGGACCTCGTCACCCGGGTGACCGGGTGGGCCTCCGGCCGGATCACCCCCGAGGTCCGCGACGAGTTCAACCTGCGGGTGCAGGACCACATGCTGCGCATCGACCTGGGCGACTTCCACCGGATCCGCTTCCGGCAGGACGCCGGGCTCGCCAGCCGCCTCGTCCGCCGCGCCCAGGCCTGAGAGAAGGGAGTTCGCCGTGGCCGAGCTCAGCATCATCGTCACCACGTACAACATCGAGGACTACATCGAGCAGTGCCTCGCGAGCGTGGCGGCCCAGACCCTCACCGACATCGAGGTCATCGTCGTCGACGACGGCTCCTCGGACTCGACGCCGGAGCTGATCCGGCGCTTCTGCGAGGGTGACGCCCGCTTCGTGCCCGTCCTCCTCGGCGAGAACAGCCCCGGAGGCGTCGCCACCCCCGCCAACGCAGGCCTGGACCGGGCGAGCGCCCCGTGGGTGGGCTTCGTCGACGGCGACGACCACGTCGAGCCGACGATGTTCGAGCGACTGCACGCCGCGGCCACCACGCACGACGCCGACCTGGCGATGTGCGACTACCAGGAGGAGGTCGACGGCACCGGCGAGCGCCGCGACCCCGCGGACGCGCACCGGTGGGCGCCGCTCACCGACCCCTGCTACGAGCTCGACGTCCCGACGAGCCACACCTTCCTGCGCTTCATCGCCGTCCCGTGGCGCAAGCTCTACCGACGGGAGATGCTGGAGTCCCGCTCCATCCGCTTCCCCGTGAGCGACGGGTTCTTCGAGGACAACCCCTTCCACTGGTTCGCCATCGTCTCCGCACGCTCGATCGCGCTCGTCCCGGAGGTCCTCTGCTACCACCGGGTGGCCCGCAGCGGCCAGACGATGGCCACCGCGGACGAGCGGCTCTTCCACATCTTCAGCCACCACGACACGATCCACGACTGGCTCTCCGCGCAGGGGCTGCTGGACCTCTACACGGTCCCGCTGCTGGGGTGGGTCATCTCCCAGATGGAGTGGATCTCCCGCCGCACTCCCCCGGCGCTGCACCGGCGGCTCTTCGACGTGCTCACCCCGATCTTCACCCGCTACCCCATCGAGACGGTCCGGCGGGCGCTGACGGAGAACAACAAGGGCGCGAGCACCCAGCGCCTCACCACCGCCGTGGCGAAGGGGGAGTTCGCCACCTTCGTGCGGACGTTGACCACCCGCCCGGGCACGGACAACCCGCTCGTGACGGCCGCCTTCCACCTGCGCCACTCCGGGGTGCGCCACACCGCCGTGCTCACGGGGCGCTACCTGCGCAACACGGTCCAGGACAGCAAGCTGCCGGGATACCTCACCCGCGCCCGGAGCAAGGCGCCGGACTCCGGCGGCCGGGACGTGCTCTTCGGCCTGGCCGTCATCGAGCGGCGGCTGCAGGGGATCGAGGAGCGCCTCGTCGAGATCGAGGGCAGGCTGGACGCGGGCGCCGGGGTGCCCGACGCCCGCGCCTCGCTACGCGTCGACGAAGAAGGGGGCGATGGGCTCGGAGCGGTCGATCGCCTCGAGGATCCCGTCGGCCGCGGTTAGCGCCTCCGCGATCGTGACGTCCATGTCGAGGTACCGGTAGGTGCCCAGGCGCCCCACGAAGGTCACGTCCGACTGCTCCTTCGCCGCGTCGAGGTAGCGGGTCAGCAGCGTCTTGTCGGTGGTCATCCGGATCGGGTAGTAGGGGATGTCACCCTCCTCCGCCAGCCGGCTGTACTCGCGGAAGCAGACGGTGCCCTCGTGCTCCTCCCACGGGGCGAAGTGCTTGTGCTCCGCGATCCGGGTGTACGGCACGTCGATGTCACCGAAGTTCATCACGGGGCAGCCGAGGTAGTCCCCCTTCGAGCGGACCTCCTCGAAGTCCAGGGTCCGGTAGCGCAGGTGACCGAACTCGTGACCGAACCACGCGTCCAGCTGGCCGGTCCAGATCGAGTGGTCGAACTGCGAGCGCTCCCCCAGCGGGAAGGGCGTCCCGAGCCGGACCTCGATCCCGGGGTGGTCGAGGATGCCCTCGACGATCGCGGTGTAGCCGTCCCTCGGGATCGCCTGGTGCGGGTGGTTGAAGTAGGAGTCCTCGTAGCTGAAGCGCAGCGGCAGCCGCTTGAGCACCGAGGCCGGGATCTGCGTCGGGGGCAGCCCCCACTGCTTGCGGGTGTAGCCGTGGAAGAAGGCGTCGTAGAGCTTGCGGCCCATGAACTTCAGGGCCTGCTCCTCGAAGTTGGCCGGCTCCTCGATCGTGTGGTCGGCCTGCTCGTCGATGAAGGCGCGCGCCTCGTCCGGCCGCAGGGCCGTCCCGAAGAGCTGGTTGATCGTCAGCAGGTTGACCGGGAGCAGGTAGGTGCGACCGCCGACGGTCGTGCGGACCCGGTGGTTGTACGGCATCATCTCGCCGAACCGGTTGATGTAGCTCCACACCCGCTCGTTCCCGGTGTGGAAGATGTGCGGCCCGTACCGGTGGATCATCACCCCCGTCTCCGGGTCCCGCTCGGTGTGGCAGTTCCCCGCGACGTGGTCCCGGGTGTCGAAGACGTGGACCTCGTGCCCGGCCTCGGCCAGCTCGCGGGCGATGACCGCCCCGGAGAAGCCGGCTCCTGCGATGCCGAACCTCATCGCGACACCTCCTCGGTCTGCTCGCGCCGGCCCCTGCCGACGGTGGTGGACGGGGTCGTTGAAGGGCTCATTGGTGTTGACACGCGGCCACCGTAGGACGGCCGAAAGGCCCCGGAAGCGCCTTCCATGAAGGGGTCCCCGAACCGACATCTGATGCACGTGCGTGGTTCACCCGGAGTTGGCAATCGGCCCCGAGTGTGAGGGTCATGGCCACGATCCCGACCATCGCCACGGTGGGGTCCACGGACCGCCCGCGCTGGTCCGTCCTCATCCCGGTCCACGACTGTGCCGACCACCTCGCGCGGGCCCTGCCCCAGGTCGTTGCACAGCTCGGCGGTCGTGAGGACGCCGAGATCATCGTCCTCGACGACGCCTCGAGCGACCACCCCGAGGACGTCGTCGAGCAGCTCGGCCGCGGCCGGGTCCGCTTCGAGCGCAACCCCCGCAACCTCGGCGCCGTCGCGACCTTCAACCGCTGCCTGGAGCTCTCCCGGGGCGAGCTGGTGCACCTGCTGCACGGCGACGACGAGACGCTGCCCGGCTTCTACGCCTTCATGGAGCAGGCGCTCGCCGCACCCGGGGCCGTGGCCGCGGTCTGCCGGGCGCAGGACATCGACGAGGCCGGTACGCCGCTGTACACCACGCGCTCCTACCGGGAGGGCACCCAGGTGTGGACCGACGCCCTCGACGCCTTCGCGGTCTCCAACCGGGTCCGGGCCCCCGGCATCGTCGTCCGCCGCCGCGCCTACGAGGAGGTCGGCGGGTACCGCACCGACCTGCCGCACGCCGCCGACTGGGAGATGTGGACCCGTCTGGCCGCCCACGGTCCGGTGGTCTTCGTCGACGAGGTGCTCGCCCGCTACCGCAAGCACGACGGCTCGCACACCTCGACGCTCGTACGCTCCGGTGCCAACGTCCGGGAGCGCGTCACCGCCATCGGCGCCGTCAGCGCGCACGTCGACCCCGCCCGCCGCGCCTCGACGGTGCGCCGGGCCCTGGCCCACTCCGTCTACTTCGCCGGACGCTCCTCGTTCGGCCTGGCCCGGTCCGGCGACTGGACCGCAGCCAGGCGGCAGGCGCGCGAAGCAGCGCGCTGTGCCGCACTCATCCCCACAGGTATCGAGGTGTCCCCGTGAGCAGCCCGACGCTGGACCGTGCCGCATCGCGCACGCGACCGCTCATCCCGTCCGTCCCCGTGACCGCGACCCCGTCGACCCCGTCACCGGTGCCCGTGCCCCCGAAGCGCCCCCGCGTGGGCGTCGTGGTCCTCACCCAGTCCGACCGCCCGGAGCTGCACGAGGCGCTGGCCTCGGTGCGCTCCCAGCGCGGCGTGGACGCCCACCTGGTGCTCGTCGTCAACGGTGCGCCCGCTCCGGAGACGACCGTCCCGGACCACCTCATCGAGCTGCCGGAGAACGTCGGGATCCCCGCCGGCCGCAACATCGGCGCCGCTGCGGCGCGCTCCGACGTCGTGGTCTTCCTCGACGACGACGCCGAGCTGCTCGGGCAGGACCACCTGGCCTCGGTGCTGCGCCGGTTCGAGGAGGACCCCGGCCTCGGCGCGATGGCGATCCGCATCGTCGACGAGTCCGGCGCGACCCAGCGCCGTCACGTCCCCCGCGTCGGGCAGGGATCGGCCGACCGCTCCGGCCCGGTGACCCACTTCATCGGGGCGGCCTGCGCGGTGCGCACGAGTGCCTTCAACGAGATCGGGGGCTTCGACCCGCGCTTCTTCTACTCCATGGAGGAGTCGGACCTGGCCTGGCGGCTGCAGGACCGCGGCTGGGGCGTCTGGTACTCCGCCGACCTCGCCGCCTTCCACCCCCGGACCCCGGCCTCCCGGCACGCCCGGTTCACGTGGTTCCTCGCCCGCAACCGGGCCTGGATGACCTGGCGCTCGCTCCCCCTACCGCTCCTCGTGGCGCACCTGGTGCTGTGGACGGGCGCGTGCGCGGTGCGGCGCCACTCGCTGCGGGACATGTTCGCCGGCTACCGCGAGGCCTGGGCCACCCGCCCGACTCGCCGGCCGATGAGCTGGCGGACCATCGCCCGGATGACCCGTCTGGGCCGCCCGCCGGTGCTCTGAGGCGGCGCACTCCCCCTTCGTGGGCCCCGTGGGACTCGAACCCACAACCTA